>CAKQMS010000010.1 GCA_934254985.1 uncultured Prevotella sp.
ACCGCACCCTTGTTGGAATGATTTCCAACTATCTTTATAATATTACTTCCATTGTCAATGGAATCTTTCCGTTCTGCTGGATCTTGCTTTTGTGCATGAGCCAAAGAACTGCAAAAGAGTGCAATGATAAGTAAGGTAATGTCTTTTTTGCTCTTTGCCATTTTCTATTTCTATTTCTTAGATTATGGATAGTTTCTTATTAGCAAAGATAAAGCATAATTTATATATAAACTAAAATAATTACACTTTATTAACAATAATAGTCAATTAATCAATTGTTGCATCGAATCCGATGCTTATCATATAATAATATACAACGAAGTTATGATAATTGCAAAACCTCTTTAAGTTCAATTATCATATATGCCTTTTAATCCAAGCCATTAGTACAGCTACAGCATATTGCTGTTCTTCTCTTGTCAATTGTCTTCCTGCAGGTATATGATGCCATTTGGAGAAGCATCCTCGGCAACAGCACCCCGTAGCATGTTGAGCAATAAATACAGGATGCCCTTTCATAGGAGTCTGTTTACCATCATTTGGAATAACAGCAGGAGCAAGTCGCAAGGCTACAAAATCCTCGGCATGTTTACGAATTGTTGTCAATCCCTTTTCTGCAATATATTCCTTATCCCTTACAGAAAGATTAAATCGGCTACGAAAGTTAGACTTTGAAAGCCTATCGAACAAGTCAGTTAAGTCGTAATCTTTCATCCCTGATGGTGTATACTCTTGGTTACCTTTTGAGCCAATGCCCTTTTCAAATTCCTCGTCCTCTTCAGGAAACAAATTTAATTCTACGTATTTCATACGTCTAAATGATTTCTTTGAGAGTCAATTATCACAAACTAGAAAATCTATTATTACTTCTTTTGATACAAGCATCTCCCTTTTCTGTAATCGTCAGGTGAAATTCTATTTCGGTCGTCAAACTCTAATTTGTATGCTTCAACATCCCATTCCCATGCTTCTTGCATAATATAATATTTATCATATAGAATCCATATGAGTTTATCCCATAGATAATTAGAAGCTTTGGCAACTATTGTAACCTTACTACCAGGTTTACCACTTGGACGATTAGCTTTTACTTGATATCTAATGTGCTTATATACAAAATCCGAACCTTTGTTTACTGCGGTTTTATCTTGCATATAATCAGAATAATCACTTTCTAACATACCTACTAACATTGCAGCATCATATTCTGATATAACTGTGGTAATCTGTGGTGCAACACCATATTTTACTTGCCATTGCAAAGCAATTTTAACAAGTTCATCTCTTAACATATAACTATCTTTAAATTATTTATTAATTAGCAAAGATACGAAAATAAATCGAATTATTTGAAATAGCACCGAAAATATAAATAATTTTAGATTAAAAATGTATTCTTATTTAGAGAGTAAATAAAACACTTTTGAATACAAAACAAAAAGCATCCCTTTTATTTGGAGAAAAGTATCTTGGAAAAGTTTGTAAGATTAAAATATTTCTGTATTTTTGCAGTAAAAAATAGAGTTTATGGATTAATATTATTCTATTAAGATAATAGTTTTTCCTTTTTAATGACTTTTTTATAATGATTTTAAATATTGTTTTTCGTTAAATATAAATAGAATATCATGATAAGACAAATTATCGCTTTTGATACTAAAGATTTTTATGATATCCAAAAAGCAACTAAGATAGAGATTAAATGGTATATTGGCAATTATGATAAAGTAGATATAGGTACATCTATTGTTTGCTTAACATTACATGGCTATGATATACCTCAATCTTATGTTATTAAAAGTAACTATAAAGGCTTTTGCCGTGTATTAAATCCAGAAACAGTTTTTATCCATTTCCCTGAAGAAAATCTTGCTATTATAGTTGACAAAGAAATCGATATGTTATACCCATACAAATTGGATAAGACTAATGATTCGTTCACTAATGAAGTAATAATAGATTGGAAACAAATATCGGGCTTTAATACGTCCGTAGGAATTCCATTGGTAAAAAATGGGAAAAAGCCTTTATATCTTAGTAATAGTTTTTTTAATGGAAAATTGCTTTTATCTTTTTGTTTTGATATAAGACATATAAAATTTAAAAAAGGGGATACTATATCATTTAAATTTTGTAGTGGGAATATTTTAGACTTTACCTTAGATTCTAAACCTGTTAAAATTACTGATAAAATTATATTACCTGAGGAAGATAACAACTATATAATGTCTGTTAATGAAGAAACGCTACTAGATGAATCTTTTATTTTAGGTTATTCCTCACTAATAATTAAGATTAAAAAATCATTTAGAAAATACACCTTTGCTCTTTCTACAAAAGAACTATTATTGTTTCTATCAGAAACACTTAACATGATAAGAATAACATTTAATTCTGAAGGTGGAACACATATTGATATAGATATCCAAAGCCATGTTATGAACAAGGATGTGTGTCCTATAATAATTAAGGATATGTTTATTAAACTTGTAGAAGAAATAAGTAAATTTGATACATCTTATTCACTTGAAAAACTTGAAAACATTAAAGAAAGTACTTCTTGTTCGACAATAAAAGAAGACCCTTGTTTTGTATATTTAATGCACGATGAAGCTAATGGTTTCTACAAGATAGGTATGTCAAATAACCCTATTTATAGAGAAGGAACATTACAAAGTGAAAAACCTACTATCAAATTAATTGCAAGTCACAAATATCCATCAAGAAAATTTGCTTCAGCTTTAGAAGCTGCTTTGCATAATTTATATAGTAATTTGCATGTTAGAGGTGAATGGTATAGACTTAGAGATGAAGACGTTAATGAAATTATTGAAGGATTAAAGTAAACTTCGCAAGTTACTATTCTCAAATAATTATATTCATTAGTGTCCCGTTAAAATTTAAAATTTGTCGCACAACCAACTGTATATCAAAGTGATACAAACACTTTTGAGGTAAACCGATTTGATTTCAAAACTTAATCAAACAAACATAAGATGGTATATAAGTGCTTGAATATCAAGAACGGAATTCCGAGAATTTGAGCTCAGATGATACTTCACAATTTTAACGGGACAGCAGTGAATTATATTTAAAAAAGGGACTTTTCACAGAAAAGCCCCTTATTTTAATTTTACTGTCTATTACATTTTAATCGCTAATACAACATTTATCATTTGAACTATGCCAAAGCCGACAGAGTTTATATTTATATACAGACCATAGGATATTAATTCTTTAATATTCATCCAATATCTCTTTGGCCTTTTTCTTTTTCGCTTCCTTCCTTGATTTAATAATTCCTCCAACATTAATGGCATAAGGGTCAGTATCGTAATCTTTTACGAATACTTGGGTGCCTGTTTTAGGGTCGGTAATAGATTCTATTAGCGATTCTTTTGCTACTTCTTTTGCTACCTTGCAAGATGTTAGGCAAAACAAGGATGATATAATTAGCATGAGCAATAATGCTGTCCATGATTTTGGCTTTCTTATAAACTGATTCATAGCTTTCTGATTTTGTTATACGAAAAGCTCATTCTCCTTTCTGTCGCTACATAGAGGCTTGAGATGTGCGGTAAGGAGATTTAGACGCTCACCAATACCTCTTGCTTGGGTAGGACAAACCGAGACGCAACGCATACAGCCGATGCATAGTTCCTGATTGTTGGCTTTTGGATTTTGAAGAGATATAGCTCCTGTAGGACATTCGCTTACGCATGTTCCGCATTCTGTACAATCATCGTTGGCAACAGGGTAGGGACCTGAGCAACCTTGCTTGTAAGGACGATTACCTGGTAATACTAATGGTTCAAAAGACTGTTGTGTCTTCACCTTATTTAATATATATGAGCCAAAGGAAGTCAAAACTTTAGCATCCTCATCATCAGGTCTGCCTGCGCCATACATTCTGCAAATGCTATGCTCGGCAATAGCAGCAACGGCAGCTATTACTTGGAATCCTATTTCAGAAGCTACATCCTGCATTTCAACCAAAGCATCTTCGTAGGCTCTATTGCCGTAGACAGCAACTATTGCGCACTTGGCTCCGTTAGCCTTAATGCCCTTCAATCTTTCTACCGCAAGAGCAGGCACACGACCTGCGTATACAGGCATAGAAATAACTACCAAGTCGTCTGCATTAATAATTGGACATTTCAAGTTTTCCTGCTTAGTGCAGAGTTCTGTAAGATTGCTGTCGGCTGCGATTCCTTTGCATAACAATTCGCTTACTCGGCGAGTTCCGCCTGTTGGGCTAAATGTAATTTGATGTATTTTCATAATGATGATTCTCTTTGTAATATTGATTGCAGATGCAAAGGTAATGATTTCTATTATATTTGCGTCTCTATTTGCAGCAACATTTTCTTAGCTTCCAATCCTCCTGCATAGCCAGTAAGGGATTTATCGCTACCTATGACGCGATGACAAGGAATGAGAATGCTGATGCCGTTGGCTCCTATTGCTCCTGCCACAGCTCTTACGGCTTTAGGTTTGCCGATGCATTGAGCTATTTCCTTGTAACTTGTTGTTGCTCCGTATGGAATATTCAGCAATTCGTTCCATACTTGCTGTTGAAAATCCGTGCCTACCAAATGCAACGGAATAGTGAAAGCCTTGCGATTGCCTGCAAAGTATTCATCAAGTTGTCTTTTGGCTTCTTCCAAGATAGAGGAAGTCTCGGTCTTGAAAGAGGCTTTAAAATATCTCTCTATTCGACGTTTATTACGCTCGTAACATGGATTATCGCTCCAATCGCAAAGGCATAGTTTATCAGCATAAGAAGCCAAGACAAGCTCGCCGAATGGAGAGAAGAAGTGTTGGATGTGGATAAACTTATTCATAGCTTTATGATTATATTAGATGAAAAGCTCATTCTTTTCACTTCTTCAACATCATTCGCGACTTTTCCTTGGCAAAAGCCTGCATGTCAACAGCCACATCGTCTTCGTCGACAATTTCTACACCTGTCATGGTTTCAATCACGTCTTCCATAGAAACCACCCCACGCAAACAGCCATACTCGTCGAGAATGATAGAGATATGTTCGCGCTTCTCAAGCATTTTCTCCCATATCTGATATACAGAATCATCCTCATAGAACGAAAGGATAGGGCGCATAAGGTCAGCCAGCTTGGTCTCGAATTTATCTTCCGACAATTCTTTCAGCACTATATCCTTCAGTACATAGCCTACTATGTAGTCCTTGCTCTTATCGTATACAGGTATACGAGAGAAGTTCCATGTCTGCTGCTCGTAGAATTCTTTGATTGTCATGTTCACATTGGCTGTTTCTACCACAATTGAAGGAGTCATCACCTCCCTTGCCTTAACTCCTGCCAAACGAATACAGCTTTTGATAATTTTGCTTTCCGACTCGCGGAAGATACCTTCAGTAGTACCTACATCTACCATTGCCGAAACTTCCTCACGGCTTACAGAAGCTTGATGAGTCTTTGGAGAGAAAACCTTGGTAATGAGTTCTGAGAGTAGAACTAAAGGATAGGTGATAAAGATGAGTACTCTTATAACCTTTGTGGAAGGCATGGCGAGCGAACGCCAATATGAAGCACCAATAGTCTTTGGGATGATTTCAGAAAGCACAAGAATCAATAGCGTAAGAATAGCTGATATTACTCCGAAGTATTCTTCGCCAAAAAGTTTCATAGACTCAGCTCCTACACCTGCCGAACCAATAGTGTGAGCAATGGTATTGAGCGAAAGAATAGCGCCTACCGGACGGTCAACGTTATTCTTATACTCTTTCATCAACGAGGCTGTCTTGTTACCTTGACTCTCCTTCATTGAGATAAACGACATTGGGGTAGATAGAAGTACCGCTTCAAGAACGGAACATAAAAAAGATAGTGACAGAGCACCTAAAAAATATAATATGATTAAACCCATTTATATAAAAATAAATTTGAAAGTTGGTTTATAATAAGTTGTCTGCATAAGGGGTGCGAATGAACAACCTACTATAAACGAAGGGCATTATGATGTATGAATAATCGTTGTGACATTTTCGACACAAAGATATTAGTTTTGGTATAATCTTATGGCTTTTGAAATAAAATATTGCGAAACTTTAACTAAAAAGAGTATGACTTTACATTGTTTAGTAACTTTTAGAATTTAGGAATAAGTGGAGCATTATTGAAGTAAAGACTTTGCTTAACTCAGATTTTTGTTGTATTTTTGCACTCGAATAAACATTATCCTATATTTATTAATCTTTTAATAGTGTAAAAATAGATGAGAAAAATTGTTGTTATTATATTCTTGTTTGTGAGTTTTTTCTCACTTGCACAAGAAAAGGAGTTGCGCATTCCTTATGAAGAGGGTAAAACAATTTATGGAATTTTCTCGACACCTACCGATGATATGACCAAACATGGAGTCGTTATAATCAGTCATGGTTTTAATGGAACACACCATTTTGGACGTGATTATTTCAAGACTTTGAATGATTTAGGCTATAATGTTTATGCTTTCGATTTTCCATGCGGATCTGTAAGGAGCCAGAGCGATAATAATACGATGAACATGTCTGTGTCAGACGAAAAGGAGACATTGAAAACTATTGTGAAATATTTCAAGAAACAGAAGAATGTTGATAAAAAGAATATTGTGCTCATAGGAGAGAGTCAAGGAGGTCTTGTTTCTGCTTTGGCAGCATCTGAGTTGAAGAAACAGATTAGCCGCCTTATTTTGATTTATCCTGCTCTTTGCATTCCTGACAACTGGAACGAGCGCTACCCACATGTGGAGGATATTCCAGAAGTATCTGAAATATGGGGCGTGAAACTTGGTAAGAAATTCATGATGGACATTCGTCCTATGAAACCATTTGATACTATTGGCAAATATGCAGGACCAGTACTCATCATTCATGGCAGCGACGACAAGGTGGTGCCGATAGATTACGCTAAGAGAGCTTTAAAAACTTATAGAAATGCCACGCTTAGGGTAATAGACAAGGCTGGTCATGGGTTTAATCCTGCCGAACGCAAGCTTTCTAATAAATATGTAGGTGAGTTTCTGGCAAAATAGACACTTCAATATTTTTTCCATAATCTATTTACTATCCCATTACAACATCGAGAACCATCATAAGTACGAAGCCTATGGCAAAACCGATAGTACTCAGGTTGCTATGCTGACCACTTGAAGCTTCGGGAATCAGCTCTTCTACCACCACATAGAACATGGCACCTGCAGCAAAAGCAAGCATGTAGGGTAGAGCTGGCATTAGAAGTGAGGCAAGCAAAATAACAGCTAAGGCTCCTATTGGTTCAACTACTCCACTAAGAGAACCAAGCATGAAGGATTTCCAACGGCTGTTGCCAGCTGCACGCATAGGCATAGAGATTATTGCACCTTCCGGAATATTTTGTATGGCAATACCCAAAGATACAGAAATGGCAGCAGCCAACGAAATATGAGCAGCTCCATTCTCGGCTCCTGCAAACACCACGCCTACAGCCATTCCTTCAGGCAGATTGTGGATAGTTACAGCAAGAGCAAGCATGGCTGTCTTGGATAAGTGAGAGCGTAATCCCTCTGGCTTGTCGGTACCAATATGGAGGTGAGGAGTTAGTTCATCGACAAGCAGCAAAAAGCCTATACCTAAAAGGAAGCCAACTGCAGCAGGCACTACCGACCACGCTCCGCTATCAGCCTTCATCTCCATAGCAGGAATAAGCAACGACCATACGGAGGCTGCCACCATTACGCCTGATGCAAAACCTAATAGCGACTTTTGTAGACGTGCCGACATTTCGTTTTTCATCATGAACACGAATGCCGAGCCAAGCATCGTGCCTAATAACGGAACTATAAGTCCGATAATCATTATTGTTGTTTCTGTCATCTTTTCTTTTGTTTATTAATAAGGAATATAAGTAGATGCAAAGATACAATTTTATTATGATTTAAGCAATACCTAAAAATGATGTTTACAATTGTTACTTGAAAACAATAAGCCCGAAATAGTATAATAATTGATAAATAATACGGTTTTTATTTGTTTCAAATATTCTTTTTCGCTATATTTGCAGAGTATCATTAAGATACCTATGTATTATACAGAATTGCTACTAACTAAAAATCTTTTATACTATGGCAAAAATTAAGCAGATAGTAGAGTGTGTGCCTAATTTCAGCGAAGGCCGCGACATGAATGTTATTCGTCAGATAACAGACGAGATAGAAGGCGTAAAGGGTGTGAAACTGCTCGATGTAGACCCGGGCGAGGCTACCAACCGCACGGTTGTTACCTTCGTAGGCGAACCAGCCGACGTGGTAGAAGCAGCCTTCCGAGCTGTAAAGAAAGCTAGTCAGCTTATTGATATGCGCCAGCATCATGGTGCTCATCCTCGTATTGGCGCAACCGACGTGTTGCCTATCGTGCCTGTTAGCGGTATCACGCTTGAAGAGTGTGCTGAGATTTCGCGCCAACTTGCTAAGCGTATTGCCGATGAACTAAATATTCCTTGCTATTGCTACGAGGCTGCAGCTTACAAGCCTGAGCGTCAGAACCTTGCCATTTGTCGCAAGGGAGAATACGAGGGAATAGCAAAACGCATAAATGATGATGCCGAGGCACCAGACTTCGGTCGTCGTCCATTCGACGAGCAGGTGGCTCGCACAGGTTGTACCGTAGTTGGTGCACGCGACTTCCTGATTGCAGTCAACTTTAATCTCAACACCACTTCCACTCGTCGTGCCAACGCTATAGCTTTCGACGTTAGAGAGAAAGGCCGCCCTATGCGTGAGGGCAATCCTATTGTAGGCAAAAAACTCCTTAATGCCGACGGCACTCCTATGATGAAGCCTGGAACTTTGAAATGTACCAAAGCCATCGGATGGTATATCGACGAATATGGCATCGCACAGGTTTCGATGAACATCACAAATATAAACGTAACTCCTCTTCACAAAGCTTTCGACGAGGTTTGTCGCTGCGCTCAAAATCGTGGCGTTCGCGTAACAGGTACCGAGATAGTTGGTCTTGTGCCTGAGCGCACTCTTCTCGAGGCCGGTCGCTATTTCCTTGCTAAGCAGCAGCGCTCGGCAGGTATTCCAAAGCGCGACATCCTAAACATCGCCATCAAGTCGTTAGGATTATCCGACCTCAAGGAGTTTAAACCAGAAGAGAAGATTATAGAATATGTGATGGCTGAGGGCGAAGAGAAGCAACGCTTGTTGGTAGACCTTACCGTTAAGGGATTTGCAGAAGAGACTTCGCGCGAGAGTCCTGCTCCTGGTGGTGGCTCGGTATCAGCTTATATGGGAGCTTTGGGAGCGTCGCTCGCAACTATGGTTGCAAACCTTTCGAGCCATAAGCCAGGCTGGGACAACCAATGGAGCGAGTTTGCTGCCGTAGCCGAAGAGGGTATGGCGCTACAAGAGCGTTTGTTGCATCTCGTAGACGAAGATACAGAAGCATTCAATCGCATAATGTCTGCCTTCGGTATGCCTAAGAATACTCCAGAAGAGAAAGCGGCTCGATCAGAAGCCATACAGACGGCAACACTCTTTGCTGCCGAGGTGCCATTAGAAACCATGAAGGCTTCGTTCGAAGTGTTTGCCGTTTGCCGCAAGATGGTTGAGAGGGGCAATCCTAATAGCGTTTCAGATGCTGGCGTAGGTGCTTTGGCTGCTCGAGCTGCTGTGCTTGGTGCTGGCATGAATGTGAAGATAAATGCCGGTTCGCTCAAGAATCGTGAGCAGGCAGAGGCTCTTGTTGCTCAAGCCAACGAGCTTATAGCCAAGGCTAATAGCGAAGAGGCTGAGATAACAAAGATGGTAGAAGAAAAACTATAAAACCTAACGACTATGACTTTTGCTGAAGAAATAAGAATGGGCATTCCTGAGTTCTTGCCAGAACCTATGCCTTACGACAAAAATATTAATCATGCGCCTAAACGCAAAGAGATACTAACAGCCGAAGAACGTCAGTTGGCGCTACGCAACGCTCTTCGCTATTTCCCTAAGCATCTACATGCACAATTGGCTCCTGAGTTTATCGACGAGCTAAATCGCTATGGCCGTATCTATATGTATCGTTATCGCCCAAGCTATGAGATGTATGCTCGACCTATCGACGAATATCCTCATCGCTCTGAGCAGGCTGCTGCCATAATGCTCATGATACAAAACAACCTAAACCCTGAGGTTGCACAACATCCTCATGAGCTTATAGTATATGGTGGTAATGGTGCGATATTCCAAAACTGGGCACAATATCGACTAACGATGAAATATCTTAGCGAGATGACCGACGAGCAAACGTTGGTGATGTATTCCGGTCATCCGCTCGGCTTGTTCCCTTCGCATAAGAATGCTCCACGAGTGGTGGTGACAAACGGAATGGTAATACCTAACTATTCCAAGCCCGACGATTGGGAGCGCATGAATGCTCTCGGAGTAAGCCAATATGGTCAGATGACGGCTGGCTCGTATATGTATATTGGTCCTCAGGGTATCGTGCATGGCACTACTATTACCGTGCTCAACGCTTGTCGCAAGCAGCTTCAAGCCAAGGGCGGAGGCAAGGATATTCACGGTATGCTCTTCGTATCGTCGGGTCTTGGTGGCATGTCGGGTGCACAACCTAAGGCGGGCAACATAGCTGGCGTGGTGAGTGTTGTGGCTGAGATAAATCCGTTGGCTGCAAAGAAACGCTACGACCAAGGTTGGGTAGACGAGCTTCATGATAATCTCGACGAACTGATTCCTGCAATACGCAAGAGCGTGGAGGCTAAGCGCACGGTTTCGATGGCTTATGTAGGAAATGTGGTAGACCTTTGGGAACGACTTGCCGACGAAGGTATACATGTGGATATTGGCAGTGACCAGACTTCGCTCCACAATCCTTGGGCAGGCGGATACTATCCTGCCGACCTCACCCTTGAGGAGTCGAAGACTATGATGGCTGAAAATCCTGACGAGTTCCGCCAGCATGTGCAGGCTTCGTTGCGTCGTCAGGTGGCAGCTATAAACCGCCTTTCAGCCAACGGCATGTATTTCTTCGACTATGGCAATGCCTTCTTGTTGCAATCTAAACGTGCAGGTGCCGACATCTGCTTGAAGAATGGCAAGTTCCGCTATCCATCGTATGTGCAAGACATCATGGGACCGATGTTCTTCGACTATGGCTTTGGACCATTCAGATGGGTGTGCACATCGGGCTTAGCTGCCGACCTTGCCAAGACCGACGAGATAGCAGCTGCTGTGCTTGAAGAAATTATGCAGGATGCTCCTGACGAGATAAAGGGACAGATGGCAGACAACATTCATTGGATTCGTGAAGCAAGCCGCAACAACCTCGTGGTGGGTTCTCAGGCTCGCATCCTTTATGCCGACGCCGAGGGACGCTCAAAGATAGCTCAGGCTTTCAACGAGGCAATAAAGAAGGGCGAGATTACTCGTCCGATAGTGCTTGGTCGCGACCATCATGATGTGTCGGGTACCGACTCTCCTTTCCGTGAAACAAGCAACATCTACGACGGTTCGCAGTTCTGTGCCGACATGGCTGTACAGAATGTCATTGGCGACTCCTTCCGTGGTGCCACATGGGTATCGCTACATAATGGTGGCGGAGTAGGCTGGGGCGAAGTTATCAATGGCGGATTCGGTATGGTTATTGATGGTAGCGAAGATAGCGACCGCCACATACGCGAAATGCTGTTCTGGGATGTCAACAACGGCATAGCTCGCAGAGCATGGGCGCGCAACGAGGGTTCCATCCATAGCATAGAGCGAGAGATGATGCGCTCACAGGGCTTGCAAGTAACAATGCCAAGTCTTGTTGACGACGATATCATCAATAAATACGCAAACTAAAAATCCTTATAATCAAAACAACCAAAAAGCCTAAGTTTTTATGAAGATTCACAAGATTTCAGCCGAACACCTTTCAATTGAGCAGATAGGTGAAATAGTATATGGCGGCTACAAGATAGAATTGAGCGACGACGCACAAAGGCGCATCTCAGAATGTCGCAAGTATCTCGACAAAAAGATAGAGGAGTCTACCGTGCCTATCTATGGTGTGACAACAGGATTTGGCTCGCTTTGCAACGTGAGTATCGGCTCCGACTATCTTGCACAACTGCAGATAAACCTTATGATGTCGCACGCTTGTGGCACGGGCGACCGTGTGCCTAACGACATCGTGAAGATAATGTTGCTACTCAAGATTCAGTCGCTCAGCTATGGTTTCTCGGGCTGCCAGCTCGCTACAGTAAACCGCCTCATCGACTTCTTCAACAACGATGTTTATCCTATAGTTTATATGCAAGGTTCGCTTGGTGCATCGGGCGACTTAGTGCCTTTGGCTCATCTCTCGTTGCCTCTCGTGGGACTTGGCGAGGTGGAATATAAAGGCAAGGTGCTGACAAGTGTAGAGTTGCTGAAGAAATTCAAATGGCAACCTATTCAGCTTGCTTCTAAAGAAGGATTAGCCTTGCTCAACGGTACGCAGAATATGGGTGCCTTTGCCGTATGGTCGCTGTTGCAATCGCAAAGACTCAGCAAATGGGCAGACAAGATTGCAGCCATGTCGCTCGATGCCTACTATGGTCTTACTGCTCCTTTCACAGATGCCGTACACCAAGTGCGACCTCATAAGGGACAAATCGCTACGGCTGCTCGCATGCGTGAACTCTTAGAGGGTAGCGAAATCATTGAGAAGCCTAAATCGTATGTGCAAGATCCATATTCATTCCGTTGTATTCCGCAGGTGCATGGCACGGTAAAAGATACTATAGAATATGTGAGGTCAGTAGTTGATGTAGAGGTTAATTCCGCTACCGACAATCCAACAGTTTGCCCTGATGAAGATTTGATAATCTCGGCAGGCAACTTCCATGGCGAACCTATTGCCATGCCTATGGACTTCCTTGCTATAGCGTTATGCGAATTGGCTAACATCTCGGAGCGTCGCATCTACAAACTTGTGAGTGGCACTCGTGGTCTGCCAAGCTTCCTGGTTGCTAACCCTGGAGTAAATAGCGGCTTCATGATTCCACAATATACCGCAGCTTCGATAGTAAGTCTCAACAAGACCCTCTCTACTCCTTCGTCGGTAGACAGCATACCATCGAGCCAGGGTCAGGAAGACCATGTGAGCATGGGTGCAAACGCAGCCATAAAACTATATAAGGTGGTGTTCAATACTGAGCGTGTGCTTGCCATCGAACTCTTTAATGCTGCTCAGGCACTCGACTTCCGTCGTCCGCTCAAATCGTCGCCTGCAGTAGAGGCAATCCATGCTGCTTATCGCAAGGTGGTACCTTTCATCGTCGATGATGAAGTGATGTATCCTCATATAGCTCAGTCAATAGAGTTTTTGAAATAAAGCCTATGAAATTACTTGTTAAAAACATTCATACACTTGCAGGCGTAGAATACGAGCCGAAACTAAGACTAAAGGGCAAGGAGATGGCGCAAACAAACACCATCTCCAACGCTTGGCTATTGGCTGAAGATGGACGCTTTACGCAGTTTGGTAGCATGGCTGACGGTATGCCTGCAAGTGAAGGAGCAGACAAAATTATCGATGCTGAAGGTGGCATGGTGTTGCCTTCGTGGTGCGATTCGCATACGCATATCGTCTTTGCTGGCAGTCGCGAGCGAGAGTTTGTAGATAAGATTAATGGCTTAAGCTACGAAGAAATAGCTCGTCGTGGAGGCGGCATTCTCAATTCTGCCGACTTGCTTCACAACACTTCTGAAGATGAGCTATATCGCCAAGCTATGATGCGACTTAACGAGGTTATACAGAAGGGTACTGGCTGCATAGAGATAAAGAGTGGCTACGGACTAAACCTTGAAGATGAGCTAAAGATGCTTCGCGTGATTCAACGCATGAAGGAAACATCCAAGGCTAAGATAGTATCTACATTTCTTGGTGCTCATGCCGTGGCTCGTGGCATGTCGCAAGAGGAATATGTGAAGCGTATTATCGATGAGATGATACCTGAGGTTGGGCGTCAGAAGCTTGCCGACTTTGTCGACGTGTTTTGCGACCGTGGCTTCTTCACTCCTGCGGAGACAGCACGCATACTTGAAGCTGCTGCCACATGGGGTATGCGACCAAAGATTCATGCCGACGAATTGGCTTCGTCGGGTGGAGTAGAGGTTGGCGTAGAACATGATGCCTTGTCGGTAGACCATCTGGAGAGTATGACCGTAGAGGAAATAGAGATATTGCGCAATAGCAACACTATGCCAACGGTATTGCCAGGCACATCATTCTTCTTGAATATGCCTTATGGCAAGGCTCGAAAGATGGTTGATGCAGGACTGAGCGTAGCTGTAGCGAGCGACTATAATCCAGGTTCTACACCTTCGGGCGACATGAAGTTTGTGGTGTCGTTAGCGTGCATCAAGTTGCGATTGCAACCAAGCGAAGCGTTGAATGCAGCCACGATAAATGGTGCTTATGCTATGGACGAGAGTGCCAACTATGGAAGCATAGCCAAGGGAAAAGTGGCGAACTTCTTCATCACTCATCCTATCCCATCGCTCGACTTCATTCCGTATTCCTATACCACACCTATCGTTAAAACTGTAGTTTTGGCAGGTTGTGTAGTGTGATTTGTACCTAAATCTCTGGTTTACCTCATATTATTATGCGACTATTCGCGTTGGCTGTTTCGATTACTCGCATGACGCCATTCGAATAGTCGCATAAGCTCTTTCGAATAGTCGCATAAACTCTTTTGAAATGCCTATAATTTCACACTTATATCATGTTTTTGCTCCATAAAACTGGTAGTTTTGCAGATATAGTGTTCCAATTAATTTGAGTTTAAACGTAATATAACTTATTGATTATAAGCCTTTTAGAGAGAGCAAATAAGGTTCGTGTTCCAGTTGTTCCAGTTGTTCCAATTAATTATTTTTGCGTTCCATTTTTCTTCCTCTTATATATAACTACTTAATAATCAATTAATTATATAGTATATATAGAGGGGTTTTGGATATTGATAACCTAATTGGAACAACTGGAACAATTGGAACAACTGGAACACGAAGAGTAAGAAACCACTTTCGTTTTCTTGCCTATTTCTTCTCCAAGGCAAAATATTTCCATAAAGGCGCAGCCATCATGGCTTGATGGAATTCATCGTTTTGAAGCATGCGCCACACATCGTCGCGATCGAGGAGTAGGACTTTGATGTCTTCGGATGCTTCAAGATGTTGGGTAGACACTTTCTCTACGCCTATAGCAAGATATGTGTGACTATAGTTGGTGCATGCCCCAGCATTAGGACTTATGGTCATCAGTTTGCTCCATTCGCCTCCAGCGTAGCCCGTTTCTTCGTATAGTTCGCGCTTAGCAGCCTCCATAGGGTCTTCACCTGGCTCCACACAGCCTGCAGGAATCTCTATTGCCGTGAGGTGCTGTGCATGGCGGTATTGACGCTCCATGAGGAATTTGCCATCCTTTGTTATGGCTATTACGTTGCAAAACTCAGGATATTCCAACACATAGAAGTCTTTTATCTCGGCTCCTGTAGGTAGCTTCACATGTTCGCGACGTACTGTTAGCCATGGTTGCTTAAACAGGTATTCGCTTTCGAGAACTTGCCAAGCCATAGGGTCTTTTTCTTGTTTATCCATATTTTCTGTTAATGTATAATAGTCGTAATTAATCAACGAAGGATTATAATGAATTATTGCCTTTTGCATAAACTTTGTTTCTAAGTTAATATTCAATCATGATATGAAAACAAGAGAAAAATAGTAGACAAAGAATGCTGATAATAGAGATAAAAACAGTATATTTGCATAGAATAAAAAAGAAGAAAATATAAATGGCACTAAATATATACAAGATATCAGAGTTTAACCATAAGGCAAAGATCGTGTTGTTTGACGAACTATGCAAACTGCTTGCTGAGAGATGTGAGGATGGCAAGGAAGATTGCATAGTTGTGGGCAACTATAATGTGGAGGGAGTAGAGATTGATGCGCTGGTTGTAACTCATCATGGTGTCATGGTTTTCGACTTTAAGAATGGTGGTGGCAACATCGTGGCACGAGAAGTGGGAGAGTGGACACAGAATGACCACTCCGTAGCTGGAGGAGCCTATGGCAAGAGTCCGATGGTGAATGCGAGAATGGTTAGAAATCGCCTGTGCTCAAGTTCGAGCAAGTTGCTTGGTTGCCAGGTGTCGGACGCAAAAGTGGTGGTTGCGTTTAGCATGCCTTCAGCTATTGATGATTCAGCTCTTTCGGAATCAACGAAGTGCTGGCTGACTGTTTGCGACATCAATAATATTGCAGACTCTTTAGACAAGGCATTGCTTGGAGCAAGAGTGATAAGTGATGAAGTTTTTAACGCTATCCCTAACCAGTTGCGCTTATCGCAGTTTGATATTCAGCAAGGTTCTGCTAACAGCTATTCGGGAATTTATTCTCCCGACGTGGCAACCGACTTCTTTGGTCAGATATTGTCGATGCCTCATTATATTGATATCCGACTACAATATAGAATGTTGGCACAGATTTTTCATCAGGCTGTCGACGGCAGATTGCAGGACAACAACATAAAGTTCTCGGGCTTTTATGCCAAGGTGGAATACCTGCTGTCGGAATATAAAGACAAGATGATGGACAGGTCGTTGGCAATGGCTGTTAACGCTTTTCGTATCAGAACACGCAGACTGAAACCTCGTAGCGCAAGATATCAAACTAATGACGAGGAAAGCGTGACCGACGAAGAGCTCACAAAGTCGTTGACTCACGATGTGGCAGCCTTGGCTAAGTTTATTGGCATGATTTATGGTCGTCCTGTGCCAGAAGAATTGAACCGCCGTTTCCCCTATGTATCAGATGCCTATTATTGTCCGCTTTACCGCATGGGAGCCGTGATGCGAGTGGTGGTAGACAGTTGGGACGACGACTTTATAATGGCTACTGATAGCGAATCGGGCTTGGAACAGAAGATTTATTATCGCAAGACCGACAACCGCTATGCTCTTGGCGACCATGGATATCTGAAGGATATGTTGCAAAAGGGCGACCAGTTGAACATAGTGATGCCAAGAATAGAAAACGAGATTATCTATCCTGTCATCGTAATCTATAATCCCGACTATCTGATAGACGTATCGTCGCTTGCTGCTTGCTTTTCGGAACACGAGATTGCCACACCATATGCCTATCTGATAAGGAAGTTGTCGCCTTCGGTAAATAGCGAGGCCATAATGCTCGGTAACTTTGCCGGTCAGATACTCGACGAAGAGGTGTATCATATTAAACGTAGCTATGAGCGCAGCCTACGTGCCTTCTGTGCCAATAATGCCGTAAATCTTGCAGTATGTCCGCTATCGGAACAATTTAGAGAGAATGCGGAGATGCAGAAGCAACATATCCATAGAGCTATATTTGAAACCTTGGCTGAAGCAGCCACAATACCATATCAGGCAGACGGAAGAAACACCATATTGGAACCTTCGTTCTATAGCGAGACGTTGGGATTGCAGGCTCGTATGGACTTCATACAGAAGGATATGACGATGATGGTGGAGCAGAAATCGGGCAAGGCTGCCTATAATCCGTCAGACCCTTCAACGCCTCGTATTCGCCCTGAGCATTATGTGCAGGCGCTATTGTACATGGCGATATTCAGATACAACTATGGTGTGGCGTATAGCAATTTTCATTCGTATATGCAATACTCTAAATACCCCAACAGCCTTTTGGATATAGCTACAGCTCCAGGATTGCTCTTTGATGCTTTGAAACTGCGCAACCAAGTGGCGTGGATGGAATTGCTATTGAGCAAGGGTGGATTCCGCATGCTGGAATCGCTTACTCCTGAGCATATTTATCCTAACGAGAGTGGATATGCGTGGACTCACTTTGTGCGTCCGAGATTGGAGGATATATTGTGCCAAGTTCGAGGTGCGAGTCAGCTGGAACGCGACTATTATTACCGCTTCTTAGCGTTTATTGAAAACGAACAGATACTGTCGAAGGTGGGCAACCGCACCAAGGAAGAATCGGGATTTGCATCGACATGGAATTCTACTCTCGAAGAGAAACGTAATGCGGGCAACATATATGCAGACCTCAGCATCAAGCCTGTACGCAAACAGGAAGGTGAACCTATTGAAGAGGTAGAGTTCTTATTCCCTGAAGAGCAAGATAACGATATGTCGAACTTCAGACAGGGCGATGTGGTGTTCTTCTATTCCTACGACCCACGAAAGGTAGATGAACCAAATCCTACACGCCACTATGTGTTCCGTGGCTCGTTGGCAACAAATCCCGGAACCAAAAGCGTGAAGGTGGCACTACGCAATCCGCAGACCACAACCGAGGTTTTCGAGGGCGAAGTGTGGGCTATAGAGCACGACTTTATGGAATCATCATATCGTGCGCTATTCCAAGGTATGCAACTATTCCTGCAAGCACCAAAGAGCCGAAGAGACTTGCTGATGCTTCAGCGCAAGCCTGAGATTAATGCGAGCAGAAAACTAAAGGGCGACTATACTAACAACGGAAATGCGGAGTTTAACGAGCTTGTGTTAAGAGTGAAGCAAGCCAACGACTTGTTCTTGATAATAGGACCTCCAGGTACGGGTAAGACCTCGTTTGGTATGCTGAATGTGCTGAAGGAGGAATTGTTGGAAGAGCGGAGCTCGGTATTGCTATTGTCGTTTACAAATAGAGCTGTCGACGAGATGTGTAGCAAGTTGGTGGAAGAAGGTATCGATTTCATACGCTTGGGTAGCGAACTGGGATGTAGCGAGAAATACAGAAGCCACTTGCTGAATAAACGCTCTGAGGCATGCAAAGATGGCGAAGAGATACAACAACTGATAAGCGGTTGTAGGGTGTTTTGTGGCACTACCACAGCCTTCAATAGCAGCATAGCGCTACTCGGCATAAAGCAGTTTGACTTGGCTATAGTAGACGAGGCTTCACAGATATTGGAGCCACAGATAATTGGTTTGCTGTCGCAAAAGAAAAATGGCACAGACGAGTGTGCTATAAAGAAGTTTGTACTAATAGGCGACGAAAAACAGTTGCCAGCAGTAGTGCAACAACAAGAATCGGAATCTAAGGTTGTGGAGCCTAATCTGCAGGCTATAAACCTAAGTGACTGCCGACTATCGCTATTTGAACGTTTGATAAAGACTTATCGCAAAAATGGCGAGAACAACGAGTATAGCTACATGCTAACACGTCAGGGCAGAATGCACCAAGATATTGCAAAGTTTCCTAACTACGCCTTCTATCAGAATAAACTCATACCTGTGCCTCTGTCGCATCAGGAAGAGTTTACACCATGCGTGAGCGACAGCAAGAATGGTTTGGATAATCTGCTTACAACAAGGCGAGTATCGTTTGTGACGTATCCTCAACCAAAAACCACGGAATGGGAATACGAGGTTTCGGACAAGGTAAACATAGACGAAGCTAAGATGGTGGCAGCTGCGGTTTATCGTATCTATAAGCTCAACGAAAAGGAGTTTGATAAGAAGACCGTGGGCGTGATAGTGCCTTATCGCAACCAAATATCGACCATAAGAAACGAGATTGATAAATATGGGGTTGAGGAGTTGCACGATATCATGATAGATACCGTAGAGCGCTATCAGGGTAGCCAATGCGAGAATATCGTGTATGGTTTCACTATAAAGAAATACTACCAGCTAAACTTCTTAACGAGCAATCAGTATGTTGATGAAACCTCGGGCGAGATTATCGACCGCAAGCTCAACGTGGCTATGACCAGGGCTATGAAACACCTGATAATGATAGGCGACGCAAGACTATTGCGCGAAAATATCATCTTCTATAAGCTTATGGAGTTTGCGAAGAGTAGACATAGTTATTTCGAAATAGCAGCTGAAGATTTCGTTAAGGGCAACTTCTTTTTGGCTGATAACAAAGGTGACACATTTTATAATATTGGTGGCACATTCGAGAGGCTATTCAACAAATTCGTTTTGAAGCCAATAAAGGACGACGCTTATAGTGAGTTACCACAATATGTAATGGGCAACTGCGAAGAAACCAATAAGGCGTTGATTGACTATGGACGAATAAACTTCTCTTCGCCCAAAATATGCCAAATGGATAATGCTGATGCCAACGGAAGAAAGCAGATGCGGGAATTCTCTGCCCACGACATTGTAAAGCTATATTGTTATCATTATATGAGCGAATATTATTATGAAACTAAGGCCTTGTATAGTACATATAGTAAAGCCGGCATTCCAAATAGTGTCTTGTTTATAGATATGGGATGTGGTCCTGCTACTGCAGGCTTGGCTTTTATGGATGTGTTTGGCGACGTGGTGTCGAACGTGGAATATTATGGAATAGACACATCGGAAGCTATGCTCGATATGGCAGAAAAGATGATGAAGGATGGTTATGGAGATAAAGCATGCTTCCATAAGGTGAGAAGTTTTTCACAATTAGATGCCAACTTCTGGGCTGGAGTTTCAGAGGTGCCGTCGTTAGTGGTATTCAACTTCTCGCATTTCTTCTCTATGGTTAGTCCTTCATTCTCGGAGAAACTTGCAAATCAGATATCAAATGTGATGAAGAAATATCCACTCAACAAATATGAATTCTTCATTCTGCAAGCGGAGGGAGAAGAGAATAGCAAGAGCTGTAAAGTGTTTAAGAATAGTTTTACCGCAAACCACTTTATAAACAAATAATAGCAAACCACTTCTTAAACAAATCATAACAGTTTCGCCCCCAACGTCTTTCTATAGTTGAAAGATGTTGGGGGCGAATAGTTTATTCTATAACAATTACATGTGCTATTATTCAATTGTTATTTCGCCTGCTATTGAGCGGCACATCATATTGCGAATGATGTTGGAATCGTTGTGCTTTCCTTGTAGGAACATCAGTTTGGTAACAGCAGCCTCGACTGTAGAATCGATACCGCTAATGACGCCTGCCTTTTTGAGATGATAGCCCGTATCGTAGCGCGACATTTCTACGCTACCAGCAATACATTGGCTAATGTTTACTATTACCACACCACGATGGGCTGCCTGATAAAGAAGCTTGTTGAGCCATGGCTGCTGAGGAGCATTACCGCTACCATAGCTACGCATAACGATGCTTCGAAGTTCTGGAGCATCAAGCACGTGGCGAATGATGCTTTCCTGAATGCCAGGGAAAAGACTAAACACCACAACATTAGGATCCATAGCATAATGCGGAATCATAGGCTTGGAGAAATCAGGCTTCAGAATGTGGTGAGGATGGAATGTGAAGTTGATGCCAGCGTCGCAAAGGTGTGGATAGTTGAACGACTCAAATGCGTTGAAACCATCGGCGTTCTTCTTAATAGAGCGATTTCCACGGAGCAGGCGACCACTAAAGTAAACACATACTTCTGGTACCATAGCATGACCATGGCTGTCTTTCAACGATGCTAATTCAACACTCGTAATAAGGTTCTCTTTACCATCAGTACGTAGTTGGCCCATAGGAAGCTGCGAACCAGTAAGGATGACAGGCTTGGTGAGGTTTTCGAGCATAAACGATAGGGCACTTGCTGTATACGACATGGTGTCGGTACCATGAAGGATAACAAAACCATCGTAGTCATTATATCTCTCAGCTATAATTCTTACTATCTGCGCCCAAAGACGTGGACTCATGTCGCTGGAGTCTATCGGAGGTGTAAACTGATATACTTCTACACCAGTTTGAAGTTGCTGAAACTCTGGCATGCTTTCAACCAAATGATTGAAATCTAACGGCTCCAAAGTGCCCGTTAGAGGGTTACATCCCATACCTATAGTACCGCCTGTATAAATGATTAATACCTTTTGTGACATCGCTCGTGCTTAATTTTGGGCAAATTTAGTTAAATTCTACCGAATAAACAAATAATATCATATATTTATGTGACAAAATGTTAGCCAAGTTACAATCTGTAAGTTATGCACCTTAGTAACTTATTTTAATACAAAGTTGCTGAAAATTAACGGCTAATTATTTTGTTGCTATTACAATTTCTATTAACTTTGCAAGTTGAAAGAGATATTGCTCTCTTAACATTAAAAATGTAAGTTATAACAATACTATAATCTATTAAAACAGAAAGAAAACATGAAAAAGTTTATGGATGAAAACTTCCTGTTGGATACACAAACTGCACAGGATTTGTTTCACAATCATGCGGCTAAGATGCCTATCATCGATTACCATTGCCATCTGATTCCAGAGATGGTTGCTAACGACCACAAGTTTAAGAGCATCACAGAGCTTTGGCTTGGTGGCGACCACTACAAGTGGCGTGCTATGCGTACTAATGGTGTTGATGAGCGCTTCTGTACAGGTAAGGATACTTCTGACTGGGAGAAGTTTGAGAAGTGGGCTGAGACCGTACCTTATACTTTCCGCAACCCTCTTTATCATTGGACTCACCTTGAGCTTAAGACTGCTTTCGGTATCGACAAGCTTCTGTCGCCAAAGACAGCACGTGAGATTTATGACGAGTGTAACGAGAAATTGTTGCAGCCAGAGTTTAGCGCTCGTGGTTTGATGCGTCGTTATAATGTAGAGTGCGTATGTACTACAGATGATCCTATCGACGATCTTCGCTACCACAAGCAGACTCGCGAGAGTGGTTTCGAAATTAAGATGATTCCAGCATGGCGTCCTGACAAGGCTATGAACATCGAGAAGCCTGACTATGCTGAATATATCAATAAGCTTGGCGAAGTAGCAGGTGTTACCATCACTACTTTCAAGGATATGGTTGATGCTCTTCAGAAGCGTCACGACTTCTTCACAGAAAATGGTTGCAAGCTTTCTGACCACGGTATCGAGGAGTTCTATGATGAGGAATATACAGATTCTCAGATTGAGACAATCTTCGCTAAGGCTATGAGCGGACAGCAGCTTTCTGCTCAAGAGGTTCGCCAGTACAAGAATGCATTCCTTACTGTTTGTGCAGAAATGGACTATAATGCAGACTGGACTCAGCAATATCACTATGGCGCTATTCGCGACAACAATACTTTGATGTATGACAAGCTTGGCGCTGATACTGGTTTCGACTCTATTGGTGAGTTTACAACAGCTAAGGCTATGAGTCATTTCCTCAACAAGCTCAATATGAGAGGTAAGCTCACACGCACTATCCTCTATACTCTTAACCCATGTGCTAACGAGGTTATCGCTACTATGCTTGGTAACTTCCAGGATGGTTCTTGCCCAGGTAAGATTCAGTTTGGTTCAGGTTGGTGGTTCAACGATCAGCTCGATGGTATGACACGCCAGATGAACGCTCTTTCTGTACTCGGATTGTTGAGCCGCTTCGTAGGTATGCTTACCGACAGCCGTTCATTCTTGAGCTATCCTCGTCATGAGTACTTCAGAAGATTGCTTTGCAACCTCTTGGGTAACGACGTTGAAAAGGGATTGCTTCCTAACGATATGGAGAGCCTTTCTCGTATGGTTGAGGATATCTCTTACAACAACGCAAAGAACTACTTCAAGTTCTACTAAAAAAAGAAGTATATTTATTGATAGTTAATAATAAAGGCAAGCGATTTGTTTCGCTTGCCTTTTTCGTTTAACTATTTCTTTAGCTTCTTTAGTCTGCGCTTAGCCACAGTATGGTCGGGGCATAGCTCAAGTGCTTTTTCATAGTTTCGGATAGCTGCATCCTTCATGCCTTCGCTTTCGCATTCTTTGCCCATTACCACATATTCTGTAGCAAACTTCATAAGGGCTTTGCGTTGAGTATCGGCTTCTTGCTGCAGTTGAGCAACCTTGTTTTGCAAGGTATTGACGATAGATAGTTTCTTGCGCAAATAGCGTTTGGCGATAGGTTTCTCGATATCGTAACGACTATGAATGGCAAGGAAGAAATTGTCGAGTGCCGACTGCATGTCGCCTTTGTCGAAAGCTTCTATAGCATCATGATATTGTTGATCGGCCTTGGATTGCGATAGGGCAGACTGAATGACGGCATTATCGTTATAGTTGCGAGCAAAGTCGACAACGGCACGATTTACGAAGATATCGCCTCGACGTATAGGTAGGTTAAGGCTTATTCCTTCTAAGGATTTGCATCGAGATAGAGCCACGTAGGTTTGACCAGCAGCAAAGACACCACCCGTGAAATCAATCTTTACGTTGCTAAAGGTAAGACCCTGACTCTTGTGAACGGTTATTGCCCATGCTAAGCGTATAGGGAATTGGGTATATGTACCAATTTCCTCTTCTACGATTTTCTTTTCTGTTTCGTCAAAAGTATAGCGCATGTTGCTCCATACTTCGCGCTCAACATCAAATTCCAAGCCATTTTCAAGCAAGATGGTGATATAGTTGTAGCCTTCTTCATCAACTCCTGTAATGGTGCCAAGGGTTCCATTTACCCATCTTTTCTCCTTATCGTTTTTCACAAACAACACCTGTGCACCAATCTTCAAGATTAACTCCATAGGGGTAGGGAGGCTGTTAACAGGGAACTCGCCTTGCACATTACCTTGAAACATCATCTGCTCGCCTTCAAGCTCGTCGAGCTTTCGTTGGTTAATGAAGTCGACTGTATCGCGAAGAGTGGAAAGGGTAATAGAGAGTTGGCCATCGTTGTTGTCAACCTCGGCTCCAACACGGGTGTTGAGCATGGAAAGCTGGCGGTCGGAAACTTGCGATATGCGGATATTGTCGAGAATGCCAATAAACTCAGGGTCGTTTTGGCGGTATACCTTGCGTAGCTCTATACACACCTGGCGCATTTGACGGAACACGTTGGCATCAAAGAAATAACCTGACTTATAGAAGGGACGCAACAGCTGGCGGTCTTCCTCCTTGATAACAGGTTCAAGCTGATAGATATCGCCAACAAACAACATCTGCTTGCCGCCAAAAGGTTCACGCATATTGCGACAATATATACGTAACACTTTATCTATGAAATCGATGATGTCGGCACGTACCATACTTATCTCATCGATGATGATAAGTTCCACCTCCTGAATGAGCTTTACCTTCTCACGATTGTATTTTAGCGTGTCGCGTATGTTGCGCGGACTATAGCTGACATCAGTTGGAAGCAAAGGATGAAAAGGAAGTTTGAAGAAGCTATGAAGAGTGGAACCTCCTGCATTAATAGCAGCTATACCAGTAGGAGCAAGAATGATATTTTTCTTCTTGGTATGGCTGGCTATATAACGTAAGAAAGTAGACTTACCCGTCCCTGCTTTACCGGTAAGGAAAAGCGAGCGACGGGTAAATCTTATAATCTGAAGAGCTTGCTGTAGCTCAGGATTGTCTTTATCTATATTCTCAAAATCTGTTTCGGCCATGTAAGGTGAATGTTCACTTATTATAGGTCATCGAAGTTTACTGCCTGTTCTTTTGGTTGTGTGCGTGGTTTCTCCTGACTTGGAGTCGATGTGCCATTAGCCGAAGAGTGGTTTTCACCCTCAGATTTAACGACACGATGTACAGGGTTACCATTCTCGTCGAGAACAATCTCTTCTTCTATTACGAGAGTGCTATCGTTGTCGAGAGTATCGTTCTTAGCACTTGGATAATAGCTTGCACATGTATACATGTCGGAAGTTATATCACTATCCTTAGGCTTATCGAATTTGCCACGATAATGAGCAAAAGCAGGATCGGCAAGAACAGACTGAAGGAAGTAGCCACAAATAGGGAGCGCAGTACGCGAACCTTGACCAAGAGCACCTGTACGGAAATGGATGCTACGATATTCGCCTCCTACCCATGCACCAACTACAAGCTTAGGACTAACGCCTACGAACCAAGCGTCGGAATGGTTGTTGGAAGTACCAGTCTTACCACCAAATTCGGTATCCTTGAATTGTCCCACATAGCCCCAAAGACTTTGCGAAGTTCCTCCAGGTTCCATCATACCTCCCTTGAGAAGTTGCTGCATGAAGAATGCACTCTTGTATGGAATAACTTGTTCGGCATCCTCAGGAGCACGATAAACCTCCTTGCCGTCGCGGTCGACAATACGTGTCACCAATATTGGAGCATGATGACGACCATTATCAGCTACGGTACAATAAGAGTCGGCAAGTTCGAGGAGGTTCATATCACTTGAACCAAGAGCCAACGATGGAGTATCATCAAGTTTGCTGTCAACACCCATCTTGTGGGCTGTTTCTATGATGCGCTTGATGCCCATCTCCTGACCAAGACGAACGGCTACCGAGTTGATACTCTTAGCAAATGCACTCTTAAGAGCCATAGAGTCGCCAGAGAAAGAGCCGTTGGCGTTGCCTGGAGTCCAGGTAGTCATCTCGTGCTTCTTGCTGTCGTATACCTGCATAGAGATATATTCGTCGCGACGCTTGTCGCAAGGAGTTAATCCTTGGTTCATTGCTTCGGTATAAACAAAGAGCTTGAAGGTAGATCCAGGCTGGCGCATAGCTTTAACCTTGTCGTATTTCCAAGAATTGAAATCAATATCTCCAACCCATGCTTTCACAGCACCTGTTTGTGGTTCCATGGCAACCATAGCGCAATGCATGAATTTCACCATGTAGCGAATAGAGTCTAACGACGACATCTCCATCTCAATAGATCCCTTCTCATAGTCGAAGAGTTTAACCTTGTGAGGTTTGTTGAGATAATAGTTTATAGAGTCTTGGTTGTCTTCGAATTTTGCTTCCAACTGTTTATAGAAAGGCTGACGCTTAGCGATATCCTCGATGAAGTTTGGTATTACTTTACCATGTTCGTCAATCCAAGGATCGTTGTTGCCCCAATGGTTTTTGAAGTTGCGTTGTATCTGCTTCATCTGCTTGATAGCAGCTTCTTCTGCATACTTCTGCATACGTGAATCGAGAGTGGTATAGATTTTAAGACCGCTACTATAGAGGTCGTAACCATTCTCCTCACACCATGCCTTCAAGTCGTCAGCAACAGCCTGACGGAAGTATAGCGCCTTACCATCATAGTTGTTCTCTACCTTAAAGTCAAGCTTTATTGGTAGCTGCGATAGTTCCGAATAACGAGCCTTATCGAGGTCGTGATGATTAACCATATTCATCATCACAACATTTCGACGACGCAAGCTATTCTCAGGATGTGAGATAGGATTATAGTATGTTGTAGCCTTAAGCATACCCACAAGGATAGCACATTGGTCGGTAGTGAGCTCCTTTGGTGTGGTATTGAAATATGTCTTAGCAGCAGTCTTTATGCCAAAAGCGTTGGAACCAAAGTCAACGGTATTGGCATACATGGTGATGATTTCCTTCTTGCTATAGACGGTTTCAAGCTTTGTCGCAATAATCCACTCCTTGCTCTTCACGATAAGAATCTTAAGACCAGGAATCTTGCCAAGCAAACCTGTAGAATATTGCGAACGAACGCGGAACATATTCTTAGCAAGCTGCTGGGTGATGGTAGATGCACCACGACCATCATGACGAAGCAAGGCATCCTTAACGGCACCAAAAAGACCTATAGGGTCAATACCCATATGCTTATAGAAGCGCTCGTCTTCTGTATCTATAAGAGCACGCCAAAAGTCAGGAGCCACTTCTTCGTACTTTACTGGAGTACGGTTTTCGTTGAAGTATTTTCCTATCAATTCGCCATCTGCACTATAAATCTCAGAAGCCTGACTTGTCTGAGGATCATTAATACCTGAGAAATAGCCTGGACTCTTACCGAAAAGCCAAAGGAAATTGATATCTACTGCTCCAAGATAGAGGAACAGCATTACTATAAACGAAACAAAACCAACAAGGGTTTTTGTATACCAGGCACGTCCTCTGTAGAGCGACTTGTACCACGACCAGAAAGTGCGCATCTTTGTTGCACACCAACTGCAAAAGCGTTTAATCTTCTTATACATACTTATGCCTAATTAGCAAATTATACATACAAAAGTAATAATAATAACGACAACTATAGCGAATTGTCGATATATTTTATGATTTCTTCAATATTATCGGGCGAAAACCAACGGATATTCTCATCTTTCTTAAACCAAGTGAGCTGTTTGCGCATATATCGACGTGAATTTGATTGTATCTGTCGGATAGCCTCGTCGCGATCTATCGCACCATCAAAATAAGCAAACATCTCTTTATAACCTACGGTATTCAAAGAATTGCAAGAGCGTTTATGATATACACGTCGGGCTTCGTCTTCTAAGCCTTGTTCCATCATCATAAGAACCCTGCGATTTATTCTATCGTACATTTCTTCACGATCGCGGTTGAGTCCAATCTTCAAGATATTAAACGGACGTTGCTTCACGGAGTTTGTACGAAAGGAAGTATATGTGGTACCTGTCTGATGACATATTTCTAAAGCATGAACAACACGACGCGGATTATTACGGTCTACAATAGCCCAATGCTCTGGATCAAGCTCTTTGAGTTCTGCAACCAAAGCTTCAAGACCTTCGTTCGCAAGTCTTTGCTTCATCATCTCGCGTATGTCTTCTCGTATGGTAGGAATATCATCAATACCTTTACATACAGCATCAATATACATCATCGAACCACCAGACATCAAGGCAACATGATTTTCATGGCTATCGTCTGAAAACATTTGCTGAAGCAACTTCATCACATCTTCTTCATAAAGTGATGCGCTATAATAGTCGTCGAGGGTGTGGTTTCCAACAAAATAATGGTAAACACGCTTCTGCTGCTCAGGGGTAGGGGCTGCCGTTCCTACAGGCAGTTCTTTAAAGATTTGACGCGAGTCGGCATTTATTATTGATACGCCAAGATGTTCGGCAATATCAAGACAAAGTTCAGACTTGCCAACGCCTGTAGGACCAACGATTACTATCAAGGTGTTTCTCATCTATATAAAAAACTTGATGACAAAAAATGGGAACTAATAATTAAAAGAAAAAGGAATATAGAAGACACATTCACAAATGTTAGTTTGGATGATGTCATCTAAATTCCTTTCACTATTTAGTTGTAATATCTCTCAATATTATTACTATAAACTCTCGTTTGTTTTCACAATTCGATATCTATCAGAATATACTATTATCTGATGATGCCTCGCTTTGAAGTTGTAACGAAGTCGATGAGATATTGAATTTCAGGAGTAACCTCCATATTTGCCTTTATCTCTTCCAAGCCTTCTTTGAGGATGCCTTTAGAATAGAGCAAACGATAAGCATCATGGAGCTTAGTAATAAGCTCGTTGCTGAAGCCACGACGGCGAAGACCTACGAGGTTCAAACCGCAATATTTAGTTGGCTCTTTGCCTGCTATGACGTAAGGAGGGATATCCTGGCTGAAACGGCAACCACCCTGAATCATCACGTAACCGCCGATATGGCAGAACTGATGAACGAGAACGTTGGCACTAACGATAGCATTATCGTCAACGACAACCTCGCCAGCAAACTTAGTAGAGTTACCAATTATAAGTCCACTTCCTAGCTCGCAATCGTGAGCCACATGCACACATTCCATCAATAGGTTGTTGCTTCCTACCACGGTCTTACCCTTAGAAGCTGTACCGCGAGAAATAGTTACGTTCTCTCTGATACTGTTGTTGTTACCAACTTCGCAGGTTGTTTCTTCACCACGGAACTTCAAGTCTTGTGGCTTAGTAGAGATGCTGGCACCAGGGAATATCTCGTTGCCGTCACCAATACGTGCGCCTACATGTATAGTAACACTATTTTGGAATACGTTATTATTGCCGATAACAGTATCACGGTCGATATAGCAGAAAGGACCGATTATGTTGTTGTCTCCGAGTTTTGCCTCAGGATGTACAAATGCTAAAGGACTAATCTGATTCATTATTCTTATTTATTCTTTACGATTTGTGCAGTAAATGTTGCTTCCGAAACTACCTTGTCGCCTACAAACATGTAACCCTTCATAGAGCTTATACCATGGCGTACAGGAGCAAGAAGTTCAACCTTGAAGAGTAGGGTGTCGCCAGGAACTACCTTCTGGCGGAACTTCACTTCATCGATACGCAAGAAGTAAGTAGACCAACGCTCAGGTTCTTCAACCTGATTTAGTACCAACAATCCACCACATTGCGCCATAGCCTCAATCTGCAATACTCCTGGCATTACAGGCTCTTTAGGGAAGTGACCTACAAAGAAAGGTTCGTTGGCTGTTACGTTCTTAACACCTACGATACTTGTAGAACCTACGGCAATAATCTTGTCGACTAACTGCATAGGGTAGCGATGTGGTAACAGTTCGCGTATGCGAATATTGTCCATTACAGGTGCATCGTTAGGGTTGTAAACAGGAGCTTGAATCTCGTGTTTACGAATTTCCTTGCGCATCAAACGAGCAAACTTGTTGTTGATGGTATGACCAGGACGAGTAGCCACGATACGACCCTTGATAGGTTTGCCGATAAGTGCCATATCACCAATGATATCAAGGAGCTTATGGCGAGTACACTCGTTTTCCCACATCAAAGGCTTGTGCTGGATGTAGCCAATCTTCTTAGCATCCATGTGAGGAACGTTAAGTACGTCTGCAAGCTGATCAAGCTTCTCTTGAGTTACCTCGCGCTCATAGATAACAATAGCGTTATCCAAATCGCCACCCTTTATAAGGTTTGCTTCAAGCAAAGGTACGATATCGCGAACAAACACGAATGTGCGGGCAGGAGAAATCTCCTCACTAAAGTTGCGAATATCGTCGAGAGTTGCAAACTGGCTATTGATGAACTTAGACTGGAACGAGCACATAGCTGTGATGGAGAATTGCTCATCTGGTAATATTGTGATGCAAGAGCCAGTTTCTGGGTCCTTAACCTCTATCTTATGCTTGATGATATAATAGTCTTTAGGAGCATTCTGCTCTTCGATTCCAACCTCGTTGATTTTCTGTACATACTGAGTTGCAGAACCATCGAGGATAGGGAACTCAGGACCATTAACCTGAATCAAGCAGTTGTCGATGCCAAGGGCATAAAGGGCTGCCATACCATGTTCAATAGTAGAAACGCGGATGTTGCCTTCACCAAGCACGGTACCACGCTGAGTATCAACCACCTTCTCTGCTATAGCGTCGATAATAGGAGCGCCTTCAAGGTCGGTACGTTGAATTTTATATCCTGTATTTTCAGGTGCAGGATTGAAGACTACAGTTAGGCTTAATCCTGTATGTAATCCTTTTCCGAAGAGGGAAAAGCTACCTTTCAAGGTTGTTTGTTTTTGTGCGTCCATAATGGATAATATCTTTATTTTGTTTTTTTCAATTCGTCAACTTCCTTCTGCAATTTCTGAATTTGCTTATAGAGGTCTGGAAGTCTTTGGAAGATAGCCTGTGACTTGAAGTAAGGCAACTTCTCCATAGGAGGTGTACCGATAAGAGTCTGATCATCTTTCAAGCTACTTGGCACACCTGATTGTGCTCCAAGGAACACCTTGTTACCAATAGTGATATGACCGGCAATTCCAACCTGACCGCCAAACATACACCATTGACCAACCTTAGTGGAACCAGCAACACCAACCTGAGCGCTCATCACGGTATTTGCACCAATATCGGTATTGTGGGCAATCTGTACAAGGTTATCGAGCTTAACGCCTTTGCGAACGTATGTGCTACCCATGGTAGAACGGTCGATACAGGTATTTGCGCCTATCTCTACATCATCTTCAATAGTTACGATACCAATCTGTGGAATCTTATCATAGCCATTCTCTGAAGGAGCGAAACCGAAGCCATCCGAACCTACTACGCTACCTGCATGAAGGGTCACACGATTACCAACATGACAATCATGATAGATAGTAACGTTAGGATAGAACAAGCAGTCGTTGCCAACCTTGGCATTTTCGCAGATAACAACATTTGGATAAATCTGGCATCCGTCGCCAATAACAACATTATCGCCAATATATGCGAATGCACCAATATATACATTTTCGCCAATCTTTGCCGAAGGAGAAACGAAAGCCAAAGAATCGATACCTGTCTTCTTAGGCTTCATAGATTCGTAGAGCTGCAAAAGCTTAGCCACGCATTCGTATGCGTTGTCTACCCTGACAAGGGTAGCCTTGGTAGGCTTTTCAAGTTCTACACTCTTATCCACAAGCACAATGCTTGACTCTGTGTCATAGATATAATGTGTATATTTAGGATTTGAAAGGAACGAAATAGCACCAGGCTTTCCATCCTCAATCTTAGCAAATGTGTTAACAGTAGCGTTTTCGTCACCTTCAATAACGCCCTGTACGAACTGGGCAATTTGCTTAGCTGAAAATTCCATATTTGTTTAATCGTTATGTTATAATTTGCAAATATAGCAATTTTTGCTGATATACAATAAGGACTTGGATAATATTTGCGTTTTTTTTATTATCCAAGTCCTTAAATACTATATATTTGGTATTTTTACGCCAAAATACTACAAAATAAAGCCAACATTAATATGTTATAATACTATTATGCCAACTTTGCCAATTCTGCAGCCATTTGCTCCTGCAACTCCTTAGCTTTCTGACCTGCTACCTCAGCAAAGTCTTCGCCCTTGCTTGCGTAGATGATACCTCGTGAAGAGTTTACGAGCAAACCGCAATCCTTGGTCATACCATATTTGCATACTTCCTGAAGGCTACCACCCTGAGCACCTACGCCAGGAACAAGCAAGAAGTGAGTAGGGGCACACTTACGAATGTCGGCAAACATAGCACCCTGTGTAGCACCAACGACATACATCATGTTCTCGTCATTTCCCCATTCTTGGCTCTTCTTCAAGACTTTCTCAAACAGGCGTTCGCCATTTGCGTCTGCTGTTAGCTGGAAGTCGTGAGAACCCTTATTGCTTGTCAATGCCAACAATACAACCCATTTTCCTTCATATGTAAGGAATGGAGTTACACTATCTTCGCCCATGTATGGAGCAACAGTCAAAGCTTCTACATTATATTCCTCGAAGAAAGTCTTTGCATACATAGCTGACGTGTTGCCGATATCGCCACGCTTAGCATCTGCTATGATGAAATGATTTGGATAATTCTTCTTCAAATAGTCAACTGTTTTCTCGAAAGCTACAAGACCCTTTACACCATAAGCCTCATAGAAAGCGAGGTTTGGCTTGTATGATACACAATAGTCGGCAGTAGCGTCGATAATAGCCTTGTTGAATTCAAAGATTGGATCTTCCATTTCTGCAATATGCTGTGGCATCTTGCTGATATCTGTATCAAGACCTACACACAAGAATGATTTCTTGCTAAAAATCTGTTCTACGAGTTGTTTTCTGTTCATGATTATTCTATTGTTTTTGAACTTTTTAGTTGTTAAACTCCAAGTTTCAGGAAATTATTTACTCTCTGTAAGTAGCTAAAAAGCATCTTACAATTCATTTTCCTTCATCTTTTCTGCATTCTCAGCCACGGTCAATGCGTCAATCATATCTTGGATGTTGCCGCCAAGAAAACCTTGAAGGTCATGAGTGGTATATCCAATACGATGGTCTGTCACACGACCTTGAGGGAAGTTATATGTACGAATCTTTGCACTACGGTCGCCAGTAGAAACAAGGCTCTTACGGCGGTTAGCGATATCGTCTACATATTTCTGATGTTCCTTATCATAAATAAATGTACGCAAGCGCGAAAGAGCACGTTCCTTATTCTTAGGTTGGTCGCGGGTTTCGGTACACTCGATAAGGATTTCTTCTGTTTCGCCAGTATTTGGATTCTTCCACATATAGCGCAAACGCACACCAGACTCTACCTTATTTACGTTCTGACCACCGGCACCACTTGATCGGAAGGTATCCCACTTGATTTCTCCCTCGTTGATGCTTACCTCAAACTTGTCTGCCTCTGGCAATACGGCTACAGTAGCAGCAGATGTCTGCATACGCCCATTTGATTCTGTTACAGGAACTCGCTGAACACGATGTACTCCTGACTCATATTTCAAAGTACCATATACATCTTCGCCACTTACAGCAAAGTCAATCTCCTTATAACCGCCTACAGCACCTTCGCTTACGTCGGTTACTGAAAGTTGCCAACCCTTAGATTCGCAATAGCGCTTATACATCTGGAACAAGTCGCCAGCAAACAGGCAAGCCTCGTCGCCACCTGTTCCTGCACGAATTTCCATCTGTACATTCTTTGCATCCTCAGGATCTTTTGGAACGAGCAATATCTTTATCTCTTCCTCTAGTTTTGGCTGCAATTCTTCGTTGGTTGTCAATTCTTCACGAGCCATCTCCTTCATTTCAGGATCGCTCTCATTAGCAAGGATATCTTTTGCCTCGCTAATAGAATTAAGACAATTAATATATCTCTTACGGGCGTTCATAATGTCGCCCAAATCCTTGTACTCTTTAGTCAGACGTACGTATCTCTGCTGGTCGGCAATTACTGAAGGGTCAGTAATGAGTGTCGACACTTCCTCGTAACGGCTCTCAAGTCCGTCGAGTTTCTCCAAGATGCTGTTATTCTCTGGCATTTTGTATTTATATGATTAATAATTGAATTCTCCAAATTCAGACTTAATAGTAAGGCTCTTTTCACCCTCTTCGATATGACCAACAATCTGAGCGTCAATATTGAAGCTACGGCTAATTTCGATAACCTTCTCGGCAACTTCAGGGCGAACATATATCTCCATACGATGACCCATGTTGAATACCTGATACATTTCCTTCCAGTCAGTACCAGAGCAGTCGTGGATAGCTTTAAACAATGGAGGTACAGGGAACATATTGTCCTTAACAACCTTACAATTGTCACCAACAAAGTGAAGAACCTTGGTCTGAGCACCACCTGTACAATGAACCATACCATGAATTTCAGGACGAAGCTCATCAAGCAACTTCTTAATAACAGGTGCATAAGTACGAGTAGGAGAGAGCACAAGCTGACCTGCGTCAATGTCTACGCCCTCAACGCTATCTGTGAGTTTATATTTTCCGCTATAAACCAATTCGTCAGGCACTGCATGGTCGAAGCTTTCAGGATATTTCTCTGCAAGATATTTTGCAAATACATCGTGGCGAGCACTTGTCAATCCATTTGAGCCCATTCCTCCGTTATATTTCTTTTCGTAGGTTGCTTGACCTGTTGAACTCAAACCTACAATAACATCGCCAGGTTTAATATTTGCGTTGTCGATAACATCGCTACGCTTCATACGACAAGTAACGGTAGAATCGACAATTATTGTACGCACAAGGTCGCCAACGTCAGCAGTTTCGCCACCTGTAGGATAGATTCCTACGCCCATCTCGCGAAGTTCTGAAAGCAATTCGTCTGTACCATTAATGATAGCAGAGATTACTTCTCCTGGAACGAGCATCTTGTTGCGTCCGATGGTGCTTGATACAAGAATGTTGTCAACAGCACCCACACAAAGCAAGTCGTCGGTATTCATTACTATTGCATCCTGTGCAATACCTTTCCAAACATTTAGGTCACCAGTTTCTTTCCAATACATGTATGCCAAGCTCGACTTAGTGCCAGCTCCATCAGCATGCATGATATTGCAATATTCTGGGTCGCCACCCAATACGTCGGGAATAATCTTACAGAAAGCTTGTGGATACAAACCTTTGTCGATGTTTTTAATAGCGTTATGAACATCTTCTTTTGCGGCGCTAACGCCACGCATCATATACCTATTGTTCATGGAGTGATGTTGTGTATTATTTAATTGTTTATTATTATCAATTTTATCGTAAGAACTGCTATAATGAGCAATCCTTTAGGGTGTTGTACTTAATCCTTTGAATTCCAGAATGTCCAGCTAACAAAAGCTTGAAGAAGTAACATCTCAAGACCATTCTTTACTATTGCTCCTTGAGTCTTGCCTTTTTTCAAGAACAAGGTCTCGTCTGGATTATAGATTAGGTCGTAGAGTAGGGTGTGGCTATCCATAGCTTCGTAAGGAAGATTTGGACATTCATCGGTATGAGGATACATACCACATGGGGTGCAGTTTACTATCACGTTGTACTCCTTAATAATCTCAGGAGTCAACTTTTCATATTGGATAGTTCCTTCCACTTCGCGACGGCTCACAAACATAGTCTCTAATCCGAGAGACTTGAGTCCGTAGTTAATAGCTTTGCTGGCACCACCAGTTCCAAGTATTAGAGCTTTCTTGTGGCACTTCTCCAATAGCGGTTCGATGCTTTGGGTAAAACCAATCACATCACTATTGAAGCCTTTAAGTTCTACGTCGTCACCCTTGTGAGTAACACGAATCACATTTACCGCTCCGATAGCCCTTGCTTCAGGACTTATCGCATCAAGATAACTTATCACCTTCTCCTTATAAGGGATGGTGACATTCAGACCCTTCAGTTCAGGGTTGGCGTCAACAACTTCCATCAGATTTTCTATCGATGGAATCTCGAAATTCACATACTCTGCGTCGATTCCTTCGTTTTGGAATTTCTCGTTGAAATATCCCTTAGAGAAAGAATGAACAAGAGGATAACCGATAAGTCCGTATTTGTCCATAAATTAACGATTTATTTCTCGGCAAGATACATAGTGCAGATGCCGAAGGTGAGTCGCTTAAATGAGGCTTTTTTGAAGCCTGCTTTGTGGAATGCTTCCACCATCTGCTCGCCTTGCGGAAAGGCTTCGATAGTGGCTGTGAGATAACTATAGGCATCGTTGTCATTAGAGACAAGTTTGCCGTAAACAGGCAGAATGGTATGCGAATAGATAGCAAATAACTGTCGCATAGGAAACGATACAGGACGTGTAAGTTCAACGATACTTAAATGTCCGCCAGGCTTCAGCACTCTGCACATTTCTTTTAATCCTTGATCCAAGTTGCCAAAGTTGCGAATACCAAAGGCTGCAGTCACGGCATCAAAAGTGTTATCAGCAAAAGACATCTTCATGCAATCTTCGCGTTGAAAACTGATTACATCCGACAGATGTTGAGCCTCAACCTTTTGGCGTCCGATATTCATCATGCCTTCCGACAGGTCGGCACCTATTATTTGCTTTGGCTTAAGCATCTTGGCTGCCTGAATAGCAAAGTCGCCTGTACCGGTAGCAATATCAAGAATATGCTGCGGATTCCATTTGGCAATCTGCTTAATAGCCTTTTTGCGCCATCCCTTGTCGATATCGAACGATAGACGATGATTCAAAGTATCGTAAGTAGGAGCTATGTTATCGAACATTTTCTCCACCAACTGACCTTTGTCTCCTTTTCCGTCGTAGGGTTTTATTTCTTCCTGTTTGTACATATTATAGCAATAAAGGAGTTATGAGAGCAAACCTATATTTACTCCCACAACCCCTCATTATTATCTTTAGCGAGTAGCAAGAAACTCGCTGACATTCTTTTCGATACGAGCTGCGATGTCACCGCCTTCGAGAGCCTTATCAAACTTCTCGCCTGTGATATGCTCGTAGAGTTCGATGTATCTCTCACTCACGCTTTCTGCATATTCATCAGTAATCTCAGGCATTGTCTGTCCAGGTTCGTTCATGAAGTTGTGTTCGATAAGCCATTGACGTACGAACTCCTTAGAAAGCTGCTTCTGTGGCTCACCCTTTTCAAACTTCTCCTCATAGCCGTCTGCATAGAAATAGCGGCTTGAGTCTGGTGTGTGGATTTCGTCGATAAGATATACTTTACCATCACGCTTACCAAACTCATATTTAGTATCTACGAGGATAAGACCGTGCTTTGCAGCAATTTCCTGACCACGAGCAAAAAGCTTGCGTGTGTAGTCTTCCATCACTGCATAGTCTTCTGCGCTAACGATACCCTGAGCGATAATTTCTTCTTTAGAGATGTTGAGGTCGTGACCCTCATCAGCCTTTGTAGTAGGAGTGATAATAGGCTCTGGGAAACGCTGGTTTTCCTTCATTCCCTCAGGAAGCTTTACACCACAAATCTCACGACAACCATTCTTGTAGTCGCGCCATGCTGAACCTGTAAGGATACCGCGGATAATCATTTCTACGCGGAAGCCTTCGCATTTCAATCCAACTGTCACCATAGGGTCTGGAGTAGCAAGCTTCCAGTTAGGACAGATGTCTGCTGTAGCGTCAAGGAACTTAGCAGCTATCTGGTTCAATACCTGACCTTTGAAAGGAATACCCTTTGGCAAAATAACATCAAATGCCGAAATACGGTCTGTTGCCACCATCACCATGATGTCATCATTGATGTTGTAAACGTCACGAACTTTGCCGTGATAAACACTCTTCTGTCCATTGAAATGGAAATCAGTCGTTGTTAATGCTTTCATCTCTGTTATCTTTTTTTAAAGTTGCTTTATCATAAGCGTCGTAGGCATTCACGATACGAGTCACGAGTTTGTGTCTCACGATATCCTTCTGATTGAAGTATACCATCGCTATACCTTCTGTGTTTTTCAATATTGACAACGCCTCGCGCAGTCCGCATTTCGATTGTTTTGGCAAGTCAACCTGTGTAAGGTCGCCTGTAATCATCATTTTTGTGTTCCATCCCATACGGGTCAAGAACATGCGCAATTGGGCTGGGGTGGTATTTTGTGCCTCATCTAGTATTACTATGGCGTCGCTCAAAGTACGTCCACGCATAAATGCCAATGGGCAAATCTGAATTATTCGTTTCTCCATCATATCCTGAAGTTTTACTCCTGGGAGCATATCTTCAAGGGCATCATAGAGAGGTTGTAGATACGGATCTATCTTATCTTTGATATCACCAGGAAGGAAACCTAACTTCTCTCCGGCCTCAACAGCAGGACGACAGAGAATAATCTTCTTTGCGGTCTTTTCCTTCAAAGCCTTTACAGCAAGAGCGATGCTAAGATAGGTTTTACCAGTTCCTGCAGGACCTACTGCAAATATCATATCGTTTTCGTAATAGGCATCGATAAGCTTCTGCTGGTTTTCGGATTTACTCTTTATAGGGCGACCAGACATGCTGTATACGATAACTCCTTTCGAGCTTTCTGAAGCTGTTTTGCGTCCCTTAATGATATCAAGGATATCTTCCTCCGATATTGTATTGTGAGTCAACAGATGCTTTCGCATTGTTTCCACATCTTCCTCTATCTTAGCTATTTCCTCCTCGTCGCCAAGAACTCGCAAAACGTTGCCACGAGCCATTATCCTTAGCTTAGGAAATAACGATTTCACCATCTGCAAATGACAGTTGCCTACACCATAGAACATTATTGGATCTATGTCTTCGAGTACAATATGTTTCTCTATCAAAGTCTTATTCTTATTATTTAATTTGTTAAACGCTGCAAAATTACAACTTTAATTGCGAAACACAAAATAAAGCGTCAAATATTTCTATTTGTAAGAGTATAACTCTGATTATCTAATTATAAAAACTGTTTATTTTCTTTTTAATTCTTTTGAAATTACGTATTCTTGTATTATCTTTGCATGTCGAAAAAAACAAATATAGAAAATGAAAAAATCGAAATCTGCATACCTTCAGGGCTTTATTGCAACCACCATCACACTTGCTCTTGTAAGATGTGTTTTTCCAAGTGTAGCAGGCAACATGGACGAGAATTCAGCCATTACATCGAAACAAACATCCATAGACAGAACAAGCAAAGATAGCGTTGCAAATGAATTAATTGACAATCAGGCAAATAACTTTGTTGCTCATTCGGTAAAATCGAGGTTTTTCGCCCCTGACGGTTCTCTTACTAAAAATAAAATATGGAGTGTACCTGGATTTCAGAACACATTCCCAGACCAAAATGACGTTCAGCTAGCTTCTGCACAAAAATGGGGAGTAAAACCTGTACACAATCGAGCTGATGCAGAAAAGCGCAAGGCAGAACTTGTTTATATTGGCTCTAATCCATTCTTCCATGTAGACAAGCTCAACAATAGTATTCCTTATCTTGTTCCTCGCGCTTCGATTTTGCTACAGGATATTGGTCGCAACTTCTTTGATAGCCTACAATGTAAGGGTATTCCTTTGCACAAGATTATTGTAACAAGCGTGCTTCGTACTACTGACGATGTAGCTCGTCTTCGCCAACGCAATAGTAATGCAACGGAGAATAGTTGCCACCTTTATGCCACTACTTTCGACGTATGTTATAATAGGTATAAGACAGTAGAGGCTCCTGGCGAACAACGTCGAGCTGTCAGAAATGACACGTTGAAATGGGTGTTTAGCGAAGTTTTGCAAGATATGCGAGAGGCTAATCGTTGCTGGATTAAGTATGAAGTAAAGCAGGGTTGCTTCCACATCACGGTAAGATAATTCTTGTTTGCCCCATACAACCAGAACAAAGATAAAATGAGAAAAAATTGCTTATGAACAAGAATCTTTTAGTTAGTATATTGTTATCTTTTGGACTTCCATCTTTTGTTGAAGCCCAAGAAGCTAACCCATTGCGCGACAGCCTAAAAGTTGCTGCAGAAATATTGGCGTACCATCCAGATTCTGTTGACTTATTACTAAAAAAAGCAGCATGGAATATAGAACTCGAGCAATGGCAATATGCTAAGGATTCTTATGACATAGTACTTGCTAAAGAGCCTGCAAATATAGCGGCTCTATATTTTCGCGCTTATGCCAACGAGCGATTAAACCGATTTAATTTTGCTCGCCTTGACTATGAGCAGCTTTTGAGTATTGTGCCAGGCAATTATCAAGCTCAACTTGGCTTAGCTCTCCTCAACCACAAAAGCAAACATTATACTGAGGCCATGGATATGATGAACCATCTTGCTTCGCAATTTCCGGATAGCGCTGTGGTTTTTGCTGCTCGCGCTAATATGGAGAAAGATCGCAAGATGTATTCTGTCGCTGAATACGACATCACCAAGGCTATTAATCTCGACCCTAAAAATGCGGACTATCTAATGATGCGAGCTGACTTGAGAGCGAAACTTGGTTTGTGGCCAGATGCCAAAGCCGATCTAAAGAAGCTTATTCAGCTTGGTGTTTCACCAGTTTCGCTACAAGATTTATATACAAGAGTGAGCAAACGTAAACGAAAGTAAGCACTTTCAGCTAACAACAATTTAGTAAAACCAATTGTTTTATTAAAAATCCAATTATATTGAGCAAAAACTATTTTAAATAAAACACCCTAAAAAATGAAGCAGGCTTCGATGCCCGATGAAGCCTGCTTCATGTGCCAACGAAGCCTGCTTCGTTGGGCATCGAAGCTTATATCATTTTTTTCCCTATATTTTTAGAAAAAAATACTCACCTCGAACTTACGAGATGAGTATTAAGAATATAGTTATTCTTCGTATTCTGTGTTGTCTTCTATTCCTGCTCCCTCAAGAGCCTCTTTACGCTCTACACATGTGCCACATTTGCCACAATGCTTTTCGCCACCTTTATAGCAACTCCATGTTTCGGTATAATCGATGCCAAGACGTTTACCTATGGCGGCGATGTCGGTCTTGGTGATATTGGTATATGGTGCACAAACCTTAACATTGACATATGTTCCTGCCGAGGCAGCAGCATCAATGGCAGAAATAAATTCTGGACGGCAGTCAGGATATATAGTATGGTCGCCACCATGGTTTGCAATAAGCACCTTGGTGAGGTTGCGACTTTCGGCTATTCCTACAGCTATAGCAAGCATGATGCCATTACGGAAAGGCACAACCGTAGACTTCATATTAGCGTCGGCATAATGGCCTTCTGGTATGGCATCGGCACCTTGAAGCAACGAACTCTTGAAATATTGATGCATGAAGTCGAGAGGTATGATGATATGCTCAATCCCCAAACGTTCGCAATGCATCTTAGCAAAAGGAATTTCACGAGCGTTGTGGTTACTACCATAGTCGAATGATATACCTAAGGCTATTTCGTCTTTCTTGTCGTAGAGTAGGGTGATGGAATCCATTCCGCCACTCACAATGATTACAGAAGTTTTCATATTATTGTTTCTTATTATTTTTGTTTGTTTATTTATCCAAAGAGATAACGAAGCGCCTCTTCAACCTTACGTACAGGATGTAGAGAGATTTTGAATTTCGATGTATCAAGACCCTGCATGTTGTGAGATGGCACAATCATATCTGTAAAGCCGAGTTTCTGAGCTTCAGCTATACGCTGAACAATGCGGCTCACAGGGCGCACTTCGCCACTCAATCCCACTTCGCCAGCCATACACCATCCTGTTTCAATGGCAGTATCAACGTTGCTTGACAGCACGGCAGCAATAACACTAAGATCCATAGCGAGATCTGTAACTCGCAAACCACCAGCGATATTTACAAAGACATCCTTCTGCATGAGCTTAAAGCCTACGCGCTTTTCGAGAACAGCAAGGAGCATATTTAGTCGACGCTGATCGAAACCTGTGGCTGAACGTTGTGGAGTTCCATAAGCTGCCGACGATACCAAAGCTTGAGTTTCAACAAGAAATGGTCGCACACCCTCAATAGCTGAGCTTATGGCAATTCCTGAAAGTCCATTATGGTCTTGCGACAAGAGCAGTTCTGAAGGATTTGCCACCTGACGCAATCCCTGCTGATGCATCTCATAGATTCCAAGTTCGGCTGTGCTACCGAAGCGGTTTTTGGTAGAGCGCAGAATGCGGTACATATAATGGTTGTCACCCTCAAACTGGATAACTGTATCGACGATATGTTCAAGAATCTTTGGACCTGCTATAGTTCCTTCCTTATTTATATGACCTATAAGGAGTACGGGTACACCACTTGTTTTAGCAAAGCGGAGTAGGGCAGAAGCACATTCTCTGACCTGAGTAACACTACCAGGAGAACTATCTACATCGGCTGTAGAAATGGTTTGTATGGAGTCGATAACAACAAATTCTGGCTTAACCTCTGTAATATGTTTAAAGATGTCTTCAAGAGATGTTTCACACAGAATCATAACGTTGTCGGCAGCATCTGGGTTGATTCTCATAGCACGCATCTTTAGTTGATGTGCACTCTCCTCGCCGCTCACATAGAGTATGCGACGGTCGGGCATATTGAGCACCGTCTGCAGCGTGAGAGTACTTTTACCGATACCAGGCTCACCACCAAGCAAGACTATGCTTCCACGTACGAGTCCACCTCCAAGTACACGGTTAAGCTCGTTGTCGTGCATATCGATACGTGGCTCGTCTTGCGAAGATATATCTTTTAGAAACATAGGCTTAGCGCCACTATGCGACATAGCACGATGCATATCGACAGCAGCATTACGAGCAGCCTGACTACCAGTATCGGCAGACACTCGAAGTTCCTTAAAGGTGTTCCATTGTCCACAAGACGGACATTTACCTATCCATTTTGCCGACTCCTGTCCGCAGTTGGAACATACATAAACAGTCTTATCTTTTGCCATAATGCCACAAAATTACTAATATTTTTTTTTGTTACAAAATAAATGCTTATTTTTGCATAGAATAAGAAACAATTCATGAAAAGATACATTATATATATAGCAGCTATGATAGCCATGCTGAATTTGGCTACATCGTGTGATGAAACAAGCCAAGAAAAGCAACGCCTGTCGTATAAACAGCGCATGGAGCTTCGCCGACAAGACTCGTTGGCGTTGAAAGTAGGCGTAACGCCAACTATGGACTGTCTACCAATATTCGTAGCTAAAGAGCGTGGAATGTTTGATAATGACAGTCTGCAAGTGAACCTCAGATTGCGCAATTCACATCTCGACCTCGATACATTGTTGGCTGGAGGATATATAGAGGGTGCTGCTACAGAACGTGTTCGCGCTTCAAAGCTTGAAGCCAAGGGATGCCAGTTGAAGTATGTTGCAGAAACTAACCTTGGATGGAAATTCATCACAAATAAAGCACAACGAATCAAGAAGTTTGAGCAATTGGCTGATAAGATGATTGCAATGACACGTTTTTCGGCTACCGACTCGCTTGCAGACGTGGCTATAGCTAAGGCTAAAGTAAAAGAAGGTATCTATAAAATTCAAATCAACGATGTGAAATTGCGACTAAAAATGTTGTTGAACAACGAGATGGATGCAATGCTTCTACCACAGCCTCAAGCTACAACAGCCTTGCTCCATAATCACAAGGAGATTGCCGATAGCGCATTCTCGCAAACACATGTTGGCGTGATAGCTTTCCGCAAAAAGGCTATGGAAGATAATCGCAGAAAGCAACAATTGAAATCGTTTGTAAAAGCATACAACGAAGCTTGCGACTCGATAAATAAATATGGTGTGGGTAGCTATGCCGACGTGATAAAGAAATATACTGAAGCCGACTATAAGACTATCAAGGCTTTACCTAAACTTAACTATAAGCACGCAAAATAATATGAATCAAGGAGATAGCAATAAGACGTTTGCTCCAGAAACATTAGGCAACATGACGCTTGGCTTGTGTATAGAAACGCTTCGCAAGTATTTCGAAGCAGAACCATACTCAGGCTTTAATGAGGAGTTGGAGACCGTTAACTCTAACTATCAGCTCATGAAAAACTATATGCGTAATGGCTACGACGACAAGATGCGACAAAGCATGTATACAGACATGCTATTGCATGTAAAGCGTATTGCTGCCGACGCAGCGCTTATGGTAAAGATAAAGAATGATTCGGCATTTACTGAACTTTATAATAAAGGTAGAAAGGTAAATGTGGATGCTGATGAAATATTGTCGGAACTGGAGACATACGTTCAGGATGTAGCCTTTGCATCGTTTGATATTGATGGCAACAAGGATGCTGCAAATGCAAACAACTCGTTGGCTCCTATATATAGCAAACACTATTCGTATATGGACCGTCTGTTTAGCGCTATCGTTACGGGTGGTTCGTGGAGCAAGTCGAAAGCAGACGATATAGCTAAAGTATTGCTATCACCAACTATCGACATTCAAGATGCTCAATGGCTTACTTCAGCCATAACCTTGGCTACACTTCTTTCATCAGACTTCAACAAGGTACGCGTTCTTGCTTCTATTTATAAACAAGCTCAAGATGAATCATTGCGTCAGCGTGGACTCGTAGGCTTTGTGTTTGCTGTTATAGAATGCAAACTTTATTTGCACGAAGTTGATGAACTAGTGGAAGAGATGTTGAAAGAGGAGAGTGTGCGCAATGAAATCCTTGAAACTGCTATTCAAGTAGTATTCTGCAATAATGCAGAAAAGGACAACGAATACTTGGAGCGCAACATATTTCCTGAAATAATGAAAAACCGTCCGGTCGACATTACCAAGACGGGCATCATAGAGAAGGAAGACGACCCTATGGAAGATATCCTTAATCCTGATGCTACAGACCGCAAGATGGACGAGCTGGAACAATCAATGCGCAAGATGGTGGACATGCAGAAAGCAGGTGCCGATATTTATTTCGGTGGCTTTAAGCAGATGAAGCGTTATGCTTTCTTCTACACCATGTCTAATTGGTTTGCGCCATTCAATATTAATCATCCTGCCTTCGGTAATATTTCGCAAGAAATCAAGGAGTCTTCGTTGCTAAAAATGCTTTTTGCAAGCAACTCATTCTGCGATAACGATAAATATTCGCTTGTGTTGAGTATGTCGTCGATATTCTCGAAGTTGCCTGAGAATATCAAGGATGCTGTTCCTGGAGAAATTATCGGTAGCAAGCTTATGGAAAACAAGAACAATGCAGCCGAAATACGCCGATTGTATCTTCAGGATTTGTATCGCTTCTTCATGCTTTATCCACAAAAGAATAGCTTTGACAACATATTTTCACGACATTCAAAATTCTTAGGAGAAGAACCTTTTGCATGGTATATGCCCGACGAATTGCGCACACTCGTGAAATTCCTCGTTAAGCGTGGTGACAATGCCTTGCCACTTATGCTATCAGTTTTCGATATTAACAACGATGCAGACTGCATGTTGTTGGCATATATCTATATGAAACGTGGCGACAATATCAAAGCATATACATATTATTATAAGGTATACCAAAAGGAAGCAGCAAACATAAAAGCTCTGAAAGGTGCAGCTTTGACTGCCTTTAGGTCAGAAAACTATGTATCGGCAGCCAAGCTATATGATGAATTGATAAATACTCATGGCGAAAAGGCTATGAAGCATCAGGTGTATTATTGCTTATCGTTATTGCGAATTGGTGATATTGACAAGGCGGTAAGCAACCTTTATCGATTGTCGTTTGAGTTTACTGATAATGCAGAGGTGATACGTGCATTGGCTCTAGGTTTGGTTCTTCAGGGTAAGACCGACCAAGCCATATCTAACTATGTTGCTTTACAAACTATGGGAGCAAATAATCATTTAGACAACAGAGCTTTGGCATTCTGCTATGGAAGCAAAGGAGAATGGACAAAGGCTACGAAAGCTATATGTGCAAGAATATCAGCGAAGACCGACGAGAAATTCTATGAACCACACATTCTTGATAATCCTTCGGAGACTTTCAAAATATCGAAGTCTGATTTACAGATATTACTTGATATTGAAACCGACGACAAACTGTAGAGAAACCCCAATATTATTAACTAAATAACTAAAACTAAATTATCATGGTAAACAGATTTATTCTGAACGAAGTATCTTATTTCGGACCAGGCGCTCGCAAAGAGTTGCCAGGAGTAGTAGCAAGACTTGGCTATAAGAAGGCTCTGGTAGTAACAGACAAAGGATTGATGAAATTCGGCGTTGCTAAGATGGTGCTCGACGTATTGGACGAGGCTGCCATTCCTTATGAAATCTACGACGAAGTAAAGCCAAACCCAACAGTTACAAATGTGAAGATGGGTGTAGAGGCTTGCAAGAAAGCTGAAGCTGACTTCATCATCGCTATCGGCGGTGGTTCGTCTATGGATACTGCTAAGGGTATTGGTATCATCTGCAACAACCCTGAATTCTCTGACGTAATCTCGCTCGAGGGAGTTGCCGACACTAAGAAGAAGACTGTGCCTATCATTGCTCTTCCTACAACTGCGGGTACTGCTGCCGAAACAACTATCAACTACGTAATCATCGACGAAGAAAAGCAGAAGAAGATGGTTTGCGTAGACCCTAACGACATTCCTGCCGTTGCCATCATCGATGCAGAACTTATGTATTCTCTTCCAAAGAGTCTTACTGCCGCTACAGGTATGGATGCCATGACTCATGCAATCGAAGGACTCATCACCAAGGGTGCTTGGGAACTTAGCGATATGTTTGAAATCAAGGCTATTGAGATGATTCATAAATATTTGCCTATTGCAGTTAACGAACCTACAAACCCTGTAGGTCGTGATGGTATGGCTGTGGCTCAGTATGTGGCAGGTATGGCATTCTCAAATGTAGGCTTGGGAGTAGACCACGGTATGGCTCATCCTTTGAGTGCTCTTCACGATATTCCTCATGGTGTAGCCTGCGCTATGTTGTTGCCTACAGTAATGAAGTTTAATGCTCCTGCAGCTTTGCCTAAATATGTAGACATCGCTAAGGCTTTGGGTGTATACAAAGATGGTATGACACAGCAGGAAGCTGCTGATGCTGCATGCGCAGAAATCGATAACCTCAGCCGCTTGGTTGGTATTCCTACTCATCTTTCAGAATTGGGTATAACAGAAAAGGATATCGACGCTTTGGCTGATCAGGCAATTGTAGACGTATGTACTCCTGGTAATCCACGTGAGGTTACTCGCGACGATATTGTTGCTCTTTACAAGCAGATTTTGTAATCAGATGATTGCATCATAATATATAAGCGCCTTGCAAGCGAAATGCACTATAATCATTTACTGCTTTCGTCTTTGCAAGGCGCTTTTATTTGCATACAATTCTAATAATTCTACTTCTTTTTAAAGCGATTCGTTAGAAGAGTCAAGAAAGAAGCGTTGATATTCACTTTCAAAATTTGGGGTAAAGATGTTGCGTCCTATATTTGACAATATCTCTCCACGACTCCAGAAGCGTCCACCAGCAAGTTCGCTGTCGGAGGGACATACAGGAAGGTCGTAGATTGTAGTATGCACATGAACCAATTCTCGCTCGCGACTACTCTCAAAGACGTAGCGACCAAGAAAGCGAGGTGTGAAGTCGGTAATACCAAGTTCTTCTCTTACTTCGCGACGCAGGGCAGATGGTATATCTTCACCATAGTCAACATGTCCTCCACAAGCAGTATCCCATTTGCCAGGCTGAATGTCTTTCCATAATGGACGTTGCTGAAGATATAGATCGCCTGCTGAATTGAATAGATGTAGATGAACCACGGGATGCAACACCATACTACCACCATGGGCTTCGCCACGAGTGATAGAGCCGAGAACTTTACCCTCGGCATCTACAACAGGGAATAGCTCTTTTGAATTATCTGCCATGACTATAGTATCTCTACGAATGTTGCACAATCAGGGAATGCTGCATCTATGCCTTCTGGCTTATGACGGAATATTCCGAATAGGGCGCTTCCACTTCCACTCATCAAAGCAAATACGGCTCCAAGAGAATAAAGTTTTTCTTTTATTTCAGCAAGTTGTGGATAGAGAGCAAAGACTGGTTGCTCGAAATCGTTGACAAGTTCATTGCGCCATGTTTCGATAGGTTGGCGTACTATATCGCGACAACATTTCTGTGGCTGGCGAGGCGTAATCTTTGAGTATGCATCGCGAGTAGAAACAGCAACATCTGGTTTTACCACCACAATATAACATCTTTCGAGAGCTTGTTGTGGACCTTCTACAGGTTCAAGAATATTGCCAATACCAGAAGCAAAAGAAGGTTCTGCGGTTATAAAGAATGCGCAATCGGCACCCAAGCGAGCAGCATATCGTTCCATCTCAGCATTGCCGATGTTAAGGCGAAATCTCTCGTCGAGCAATCGAATCATATAAGCTGCATCGCTACTTCCGCCACCCATTCCGGCTTGCGAAGGTATGCGCTTAAAGAGGTGGGCATGGATGCGTGGAATGTTGAAGTCGGCAGCCAATATATTATAGGCCTTTACAACCAAGTTGTCGGCCTCATTGCATTCTACTGCATTTCCCGACACCTTAAGGTCGCAGCCTGTAGGACATGGGAATTTATCACTCATGAGTTTTATCTCTAGTGCGTCGGTGATAGGAATAGGATAGAATACCGTTTCTAGATTATGGTAGCCATCCTCACGTCGGGATGTGATGTTGAGTCCAAGGTTTATCTTGGCGCATGGGAAATTTATCATATCGCAGGTAGTTTTTTAATTTATGATAATGCAAAAATAGCAAAAAATCATGTGACGACAAATGATTAATAGATATTTTTTGTAATTTTGCACTAATATCCACTTATAGGATATACACCTTATTATATATATAAAGAGATTAAATGGCAGAAAATAGCAGAGCCAGTTATGGCAGAAAGAAGAGTTCGCCCGTGATAGACAACACCTACGGCCACTTACAGCCACAAGCTATAGACTTGGAAAAGGTGGTATTGGGAGCGTTGATGATAGATAAAGATGCTTTTTCTATCGTCAGCGAGATGTTGGTACCAGAAACTTTCTACGAGCCTCGTCATCAAAAGATATACAACGCCATTAGGGTGTTGAATATGAACGAGAACCCTGTGGACATCATGACAGTAACGGAGGAACTGGCACGTGAAGGAACTCTTGAGGAAGTAGGGGGAAGTCCTTATGTCATCGAGCTTAGTTCGCTTGTTGCTTCTTCGGCTCATATCGAATATCATGCAAAGATATTGCAGCAGAAATATTTGGCACGACAGCTTATCTCGTTTTCAAGCAAGATTGAAACAGAAGCCTTCGACCCTACGGTCGACGTAGAGGAGTTGATGCAAGAGGCACAAGGTAAGCTATTCGAGATATCACAACGCAATATGAAACAAGACTATACACAGATTGACCCTGTTATTAGTCAGGCTATGGAGGTATTGAAAAAGGCTTCAGCTAATTCGGATGGTTTGACAGGTATTCCTACAGGCTACAACAAGTTGGATGATATGACTAGCGGTTGGCAACCTTCCGACTTGGTTATTCTTGCAGGACGTCCTGCCATGGGTAAAACAGCTTTTGCCTTGTCGTTAGCCAAGAATATTGCTATTGACCAAAAGATTCCTGTAGCATTCTTCTCGCTTGAAATGAGCAACGTACAGTTGGTGAATCGTTTGATTTCCAACGTGTGCGAGGTGGAAGGTAAAAAGATTCTGAATGGTCAGCTGAGCAACGACGAATGGTCACGACTCGACAAAAACCTAAGAAGAATGACTGGCGCACCATTATATGTAGACGATACTCCAGGCTTGTCGGTATTTGAATTGCGAACTAAGGCTCGACGACTTGTTAAGGAGAAAAAGGTGCAGATAATAATGATCGACTATTTGCAGCTGATGAATGCTACGGGTATGAAGTTTAACAGCCGACAGGAGGAGGTGTCTACGATATCTCGTTCGCTCAAGGGATTGGCAAAGGAACTGAATATTCCTATCATAGCTCTATCTCAGTTGAACCGTACAGTTGAAGGACGTGAGGGATTGGAAGGTAAACGTCCGCAGATGAGTGACCTCCGTGAATCGGGAGCCATTGAGCAGGATGCCGATATGATTATGTTTGTGCATCGCCCAGAATACTATCACATTTTCCAAGATGAAAAGGGAAACGACCTGCATGGTATGGCACAGATTATCATTGCAAAACATCGTAAGGGTGCCACAGGCGATGTGCTACTGACATTTATCGGTAAATATACAAGATTTGCCAATCCTGAGGAAGGACAAACCGCTATGGCTACCGATATGCCAGATATGGGTGGAGGCGAAATTCTTGGTAGCAAGATGAATGAAGACGATCCATTTGGAGCAGGTGGCCCACCTATAGAAGGTTTGGCATTCTGATAAACATATCTATGTATCACGAATAAAATGATAGAAACACGGCATTTATATGATTAAATGTCGTGTTTTTGCGTATAATAGAGATAAAATGTAAGAGATATATGCAAAAATATAGCAAAATATTTGCAGGTTTAAACTATAATATATAACTTTGCGCTCATTAAGCAATAACAATTTAATCAAATCTATACGGTTTAGATTATAATTGGTAAGAAGAAATATAAAAACAACAACGATATGAAAGCAATTACATACAATCTAATCGCCCTTATTATTCGAATTCGACTATTTCCTATGGCCGGAGGTAATAAGGTGTGCTTGTATGTATGATAGTATACAGAAAAATAAAGCCTTTCTACTTCCGACCGGAGTAAGAAAGGCTTTTTTCGTATTCTAAAACTCGAATATCGTAAACTTTCGAATTACGGAATCAATAAAAGAATAATAACCACTTAAAAAACATAAAAAGACATGAGCGACAGACTTTTCATTTTCGACACCACCCTGAGAGACGGCGAACAAGTGCCAGGCTGCCAATTGAATACTGTAGAGAAGATTCAAGTGGCAAAGCAATTGGAGCAGTTGGGAGTAGACGTGATAGAGGCAGGATTTCCTATTTCTTCGCCAGGTGACTTCAATTCTGTGATTGAGATTTCAAAGGCTGTAACATGGCCTACTATCTGTGCCCTAACTCGTGCGGTAGAAAAGGATATCGACGTGGCAGCTCAAGCTTTGGAATATGCTAAGCATAAGCGTATTCATACAGGTATCGGTACTAGTGATAGTCATATCAAATATAAGTTTAATAGCACTCGAGAAGAGATTATTGAGCGAGCTGTAAGAGCTGTTGCTTATGCCAAGAAATATGTGGAGGATGTGGAGTTCTATGCCGAAGATGCAGGACGTACAGACAACGAATATTTGGCTCGTGTGGTAGAGGCTGTTATCAAGGCTGGAGCTACAGTTGTTAATATTCCAGACACCACAGGATATTGTTTGCCAGACGAATATGGCGCAAAGATAAAATATTTGATGGAGCATGTAGATGGCATCGATAAAGCCATTATATCTACTCATTGCCATAACGACCTTGGTATGGCTACTGCCAACACTCTTCAAGGTGTGTTGAATGGAGCTCGACAGGTAGAAGTAACTATCAACGGTATTGGCGAACGAGCTGGCAACACATCGCTTGAAGAAATTGCTATGATATTGAGATGTCACAAAAACATAGATATCGACACAAATATCAATACTCAGAAGATTTATCCTACTTCTCGCATGGTATCAAGCTTGATGAATATGCCTGTACAGCCTAATAAGGCAATCGTAGGAAGAAACGCTTTCGCTCATTCAAGCGGCATCCATCAGGATGGCGTATTGAAGAATGTGCAGACATACGAGATTATGGATCCTAAGGATGTGGGATTGGACGACAACGCTATCGTTTTGACAGCACGCTCTGGTAGAGCAGCTTTGAAATATCGTTTGCATGTAAATGGTTGCGATATCGAAGATGAAGAGAAGCTCGACAAGATATATAAGCAGTTCTTGCTCTTGGCAGACAAAAAGAAAGAGATTACCGACGATGACGTATTGATGTTGGCAGGTGCTGATAGGGCAGAGGCTCATGCCGTGAAGCTCGACTTCTTGCAGGTTACAACAGGTATGGGATGCAAGAGTGTAGCAAGCATTGGATTGGATATCAGCGGTCAGAAGTTTGAAGAGGCAAGTTCTGGCAATGGTCCTGTGGACGCTGCTATCAAGGCGCTTAAGAAGATTATCCAGAAGCATATGGTGCTGAAAGAGTTCACCATTCAAGCTATCTCTAAGGGCTCTGACGATGTGGGTAAGGTACACATGCAGGTGGAATACGATGGCAACGTATACTACGGCTTTGGAGCAAATACCGACATCGTAACAGCTTCGGTAGAGGCTTACATAGATTGTATAAACAAATTTAGAAAATAAAGATATCAGGATTTAAGAAATAAAAGCATGAACACACTATTTGACAAAATCTGGGATAAGCACGTAGTACAGATGGTAGACGATGGTCCCACACAACTTTACATCGACAGACTCTATTGCCACGAGGTAACATCACCTCAGGCTTTCGACGGTATGCGTCAACGCGGACTGAAATGTTTCCGTCCAGACAAGATTTATTGCATGCCAGACCATAACACTCCAACTCACGATCAGGATAAGCCTGTTGAAGACCCTGTTTCAAAGAAGCAGCTTGATGCATTGGACAAAAACTGCGAAGAGTTTGGTCTTACAGAGTTTAAAATGTTCTCAAAAGACAATGGTATCATCCATGTTGTTGGACCAGAGAAGGGATTGTCGTTGCCAGGAATGACAATTGTTTGTGGTGACTCTCACACCTCTACTCATGGTGCTATGGGTGCTGTGGCTTTCGGTATCGGAACTTCGGAAGTTGAGATGGTAATGGCAAGCCAATGCATCTTGCAGCAGAAGCCTAAGTCTATGAGAATCAATATAAATGGCAAACTTGGCAAAGGTGTTACAGCAAAGGATGTGGCACTATATCTTATGTCGAAACTCACCACAAGTGGTGCTACAGGATATTTCGTAGAATATGCAGGTCAGGTGGTTCGCGACATGTCGATGGAAGGTCGCTTAACACTTTGCAACTTGTCTATTGAGATGGGTGCTCGTGGAGGCTTCGTAGCTCCTGATGAAACTACATTCGAATATATCAAAGGCAGAGAATATGCTCCAAAGGGTGCAGACTGGGATAAAGCCGTAGAATATTGGAAGACTTTGAAGAGTGGCGATGATGCAGTATTCGATAAGGAACTGAACTTTGATGGTGCAGATATTGAGCCTCGCATTACATACGGAACAAACCCAGGTATGGGAATTGGCATAACAGGCTCTGTACCTACACTCGATGAAATCGACGAAAATGGTAAGGCAAGCTTCTTAAAGAGCCTTGACTACATGGGCTTTAAGCCAGGCGAGAAACTTGCCGGACATAAGGTTGATTATGTATTCCTTGGTGCATGTACAAATGGAAGAATAGAAGATTTTCGCGCTTTCGCAAGCATAGTAAAGGGTAAGAAGAAAGCTGATAACATCACAGCATGGCTTGTGCCAGGCTCATGGCTTGTAGATAAGCAGATTAGAGAAGAGGGATTGGACAAGGTTTTGGAAGAGGCAGGCTTCGCCATACGCCAGCCTGGATGCTCTGCTTGCTTGGCCATGAACGATGACAAGATTCCTGCAGGCAAGTATAGCGTTTCTACTAGCAACCGTAACTTTGAAGGTCGTCAGGGACCAGGTTCACGTACCATCTTGGCTTCGCCATTGGTAGCAGCTGCAGCTGCCGTTACAGGAGTGATAACAGACCCACGAGAGTTGATGTAGGAATTCTCATAAGCGAAAACTTTAATTTACACAAACAACATGAAACAGAAATTTGATATAATAACATCGTCTTGTTATCCTCTTCCATTGGAAAACGTAGACACCGACCAAATAATACCTGCACGATTCCTTAAAGCAACTGACAAAAAGGGATTTGGCGACAACTTGTTTCGCGATTGGCGATACAACAAAGATGGTTCGCTAAAGAAGGATTTCGTGCTCAACGATCCGTCATATTCTGGCGTAATCCTTGTAGCAGGCAAGAACTTCGGTTCTGGTTCTTCACGCGAACATGCAGCGTGGGCTATAGCTGGATATGGCTTTAGAGTTGTTATCAGCAGTTTCTTTGCAGATATTCATAAGAATAATGAACTCAACAACTTCGTGTTGCCAGTAGTGGTTTCAGAACCATTCTTGCAAGAATTGTTTGATTCTATTGCTAAAGACCACGCTACGCAGGTGAAGGTGGATTTACCAAACCAGACTGTAACAAACCTTGCAACAGGCAAGAGTGAGAAGTTTGAGATAAATGCTTACAAGAAGCATTGTTTGATGAATGGTCTTGATGATATAGACTATTTGATACAGAATAAGGATAAGATAGAAGCATGGGAACAGCAGAACAAGTAACTCACGATGGTCTGCGTCATCCTTTCATCGAGATAATGGACAGCACACTCCGCGATGGTGAACAAACCAGCGGAGTGTCGTTTCTGCCTCACGAGAAGATGATGATTGCCAAGAAGCTTCTCTCTGATGTCAACGTTGACCGTATAGAGGTAGCCTCTGCAAGAGTATCGGAGGGTGAAAAGGATGCAGTAACCATGATATGCAACTACGCAAAGTCTGTAGGAAAACTCAATAGGGTAGAGGTTTTAGGCTTCGTAGACGGCAAGTTATCAATAGACTGGATAAAAAGTTGTGGAGGAAGGGTCATTAACCTACTTGCTAAAGGTTCGTTAAAGCATTGTAATCAACAACTTCATAAAAGTCCAGAAGAGCATATTCAGGATATACTTCATAGCGTGGAATACGCAACAGAACAAGGTTTCGATGTAAACCTTTATCTTGAGGATTGGAGCAATGGTATGAAAGATTCTGCGGAATATGTCTACCAGCTACTCGATGTATTAAGCAAGACAGCTATTAAGCGATTTATGTTGCCAGATACTCTTGGCATCTTGCATCCGCTTCAATGTGTGGAGTTTATGCGCAAGATGGTGAAAAGGTATCCCGAAGCTCATTTCGATTTCCATGCTCACAACGATTACGACTTGGCGGTATCAAACTCTTTGGCAGCTGTACTGTCCGGATGCAAGGGATTGCACGTAACGGTTAATGGAATGGGGGAGAGATGCGGTAATGCTCCTTTGGCTAGCGTACAGGTTATTCTTAAAGATATGTATCATGCCAAGACCAACATCGACGAGAGCCAACTTGTAGAATTGAGCCATTTGGTAGAAGGATATTCAGGTATAGCAATAGCTCCAAATACTCCTATCGTTGGCGAAAACGTATTTACGCAAGTTGCTGGTGTTCATGCAGATGGAGATAATAAGAACAACCTTTACTGCAACGACTTAGTACCAGAAAGATTTGGCAGAAAGCGTGAGTATGCGTTGGGTAAAAATAGCGGTAAAGCTAATATCGCTCGCAACCTTGAAGAGCTTGGTTTGTCGCTTACACCTGAACAAACAAAGAGAGTTACTAAGCGCATTACAGAACTTGGTGACCGCAAGGAACTCGTTACACAAGACGATTTGCCATATATTGTTTCAGACGTATTGAAGCATAGCGCTCCTGAAGACAAGGTGAAGCTCGTAAGCTATATGGTTAGCACAAGCTATGGACTGAAGCCTATAGCCTCTATCAAGGTTGAGATAAATGGTAAGGAGTTTGCTGCTGATGCTACAGGCGACGGTCAGTATGATGCTTTTGTAAAGGCTTTGAGAAAGATTTATAAGGAAAAGCTGGACCGTACATTCCCTATACTTTCCAACTATACTGTCTCTATCCCGCCAGGTGGTCGCACAGACGCTCTCGTACAAACTATCATCACTTGGCAATATGACAACAAGGTGATTCGCACACGCGGTCTTGATGCCGACCAGACTGAAGCAGCCATTAAGGCTACATTCAAAATGCTCAACCTCTTTGAGGACGAGAACTATAAGGCATAAGATACTGAAACGAGAAAGGAGAAATGGAACGAGAAAGAAAGCTCCATAAAAATAATAGAATATAAACAAATAAACATTTTAAGAATATGAAACTTAATATAGCTGTTCTTGCTGGCGACGGTATAGGACCAGAGATTATGAAGCAGGGTGTGGCTGTTATGGATGCCATAGCAAAGAAGTTTAATCACGAATTTACATACAATGAGGCTCTTTGTGGTGCTCATGCTATTGATGCTGTGGGCGATCCATTCCCTGAGGATACATACAAAACTTGTATGGATGCTGATGCAGTATTGTTTGCAGCTGTTGGCGACCCTCGTTTCGACAACGACCCAACTGCAAAGGTAAGACCAGAGCAGGGATTGTTGGCTATGAGAAAGAAACTCGGACTATTTGCAAACTTGCGTCCTGTAGCAACTTTCGATTGCTTGCTTCACAAGAGTCCTTTGAAAGATGAATTGCTGAAAGGTGCTGATTTCATTGTTATCCGTGAGCTTACAGGTGGTATGTATTTCGGAGAGAAATATCAAGATAACGATAAGGCTTATGATACAGATATTTATTATCGTCATGAAATAGAGCGAATATTGAAGGTAGCATTTGAATTTGCTCAGAAGCGCAATAAGCATCTTACCGTGGTAGACAAAGCTAACGTCTTGGCAAGTAGCCGTTTATGGCGCCAAATAGCAAAAGAAATGGAGCCACAATATCCTGATGTAAATACCGACTATATGTTTATCGATAATGCATCAATGCGTGTGCTCACAGAGCCTACATTCTTTGATGTTATCGTAACAGAAAATACATTTGGAGATATTCTTACCGACGAAACTTCATGTATTACAGGTTCTATGGGATTGCAACCATCGGCTTCGCTTGGCGAGCATACACCTTTGTTTGAGCCTGTACATGGTAGTTGGCCACAGGCAGCTGGTAAAAACCTTGCAAATCCTGTAGCACAGATTTTGTCGGCAGCTATGTTGCTCGAGCATTTCGGTCTTAATGCAGAGGGCAGCTTGATACGTGAAGCTGTAAATGCAAGTTTGGATGCAAACGTCAGAACTCCTGAGATTCAGGTAGAAGGTGGCAAGGCATATGGCACAACAGAAGTTGGTGCATGGATCGTCGACTATATAAACAAGAAATAGTTTTTTAATCTATATTATTGGTAGAATTCCGTTTGGTATTAATTATCATTCGGAATTCATTTTTTGTTTCTTACTTTATTCAGACAAATTGATTCTGTACGATTGTTTAATAAAGGAAGAATCTGTGTATAGAAAAGCATATAGGTTAGTGAAATAATGTATGTAGATTTAGCTATTTATCATAACTGCCATTATATTTAAATATAACTATAAGCTTATTATTAGTTAAAATAATTAATTATAGGAATAGAATCACCAAATAATTTTGTTTTCTTACAGGTAATAATCTATATATGTTTGAAGGACTATTTTGGTATTTGTAACGGATTTTTCTTGGTAATTGCAAGAACAAACTGTATTAGTACAAAATTTGATGTTTATTGTTGTAGTAATAAAATAAGTAGCTTGCAGTCAACAACTTAACAGGCTTGGTTCGTTATTGAAGCTATGCTTCCAGCAATCTATGCTTTCTAGCAAATATATCTATGCTTTCTAGCAAACGTATTTTTGCTTACCATCAAATGTCAATATGATTACTATCAAATATAATTAAAGAAAATGGTGACTTTATTAAAATTATGACCACATGACATTTATCTATTAAGCCACAAAAATAGCTCACACCAATTACGTATTTATGAATAGTAATTGAAGTGAGCTATAATATTCAATACTCGTGAAATATAATTAGTTGATAGCAGTCATGTGATAACCGAGAGACTTAAGTTCTATATACATGCCGTACATATACATTTGTCGTAAACAAGAGACAAATAATTCAAAAGCTTCTCGTGTGCCACTTTCAACGCCACTATGTATGAGCATATCGTTAGCACCAGATGCACAATTCATAACGAGATTCTGTAGCTTGATTTTATCTTCGCCTTTTAAGCATAAAACCTCATCCATTATATAATCATCCATAGCATCGTAACCTCGTTTATCTCTAAGATATACATACAGGTCATCTACTTTAGAATAAACATCCCATTCTAAATCCCAATATTTTGCCAATGCCATACCCGTATACATCATCCATGATAAGGTTGCTAAAGGATAAGAATTATACTCTTTTACAGCGTCATGGATAAAAGAATTCAGAATGCCAACCATTTTGTCGGCAACATCTGGACATTCTGGCTTATGCATGTCTATACAATCTCTATCTACCAAATAGCGATCAAGGAAATTACAAAGAGTTGTTTCAAAGTGTACAGTATTCATAATAGATATATATTATAATAGGTGTATCTTATATTAGAATAATACGAGATGTAAGAAAAATACATTTCTTACATCTCGCAACTATTTTGATAATAAATATAACTCGCTGATTATTCGAAGTTTGGCAAGTGGAACTTATACTTCTTCTCAAACACATCCTTAACGTTGTTTATCTCAAGGAATGTTGTGCCACCGCCTTCACCAAAGCTACCACTAAGATAAGCTATCTTGTCGTCGAGAGAGATGTATCCTTTCTGACGAAGCATTCTCAATGCCGCATAGAAGACGTATTGAGCAGAAACCAATCCTTTTTCCTTTTGATGTACAGGAATAACTCCATAGCTAAGGTTTAGCCAACGTTGGGTCTTCTCTTTATAGCATATTGCCAATACAGGATTAGAACCACGGAAAGAAGCCAAAATACGAGCTGTAAGTCCTGTTTCGCTATCAGTAATAATACCAGCAACATTAATCTTCTGAGTAGCTTCAATTGCAGAATGAGCAAGGAATTCGCGCTGGTCGCATTTGTCTGACAAAGGAACGATGATGTCGTTTTCACGCATCTTGTCACGTTCTGCCTGTTCTGCAATAGCAGCCATTGTCTTAACCGCCTCTACAGGATATTTACCTGTTGCAGTTTCACCACTAAGCATCAAAGCATCAGTACGATAATAGATAGCGTTAGCAATATCTGTTACTTCAGCACGTGTAGGACGAGGATTATTTATCATTGTATGAAGCATCTGAGTTGCCACGATTACAGGCTTGTGCTTCTGTATACATTTCTTAATTATAGTTCTCTGAATTCCTGGGATTCTCTCAATAGGAACTTCAATACCAAGGTCGCCACGAGCAATCATAATACCATATGAGGCATCAATAATCTCGTCGATATTGTCAACACCTTCTTGGTTTTCAATCTTTGAAATAATCTTTATGTCGCTATTGCGAGCATCAAGAATATCTTGAACAGCCTTTACGTCGGCAGCATTGCGCACGAATGAATGAGCAATAAAATCAATATCTTCGTCAATAGCGAGATTGATGTTCGCCCTATCCTTTTCTGTTACAGCTGGTAAATCGATATGAACTCCAGGAACATTAACACTCTTGCGAGCGCCAAGAACACCATCATTCATAACTTCAGCAACAAGCATAGGACCTGTATTTTCAACAACGTGCATACACAAAGCACCATCGTCGAAAAGAATGTCGTCACCAACAGAAACATCCTTGGTGATATCGTCGTATGAAACATTAATAATATCGTGGGTTGTATCCATACCTGGTCGACCGAAAATCTTTACCACGTCGCCAGTCTTATATTGGATAGGAGACTCTACGTTGGTAGTTCGGATTTCTGGACCCTTGGTATCGATAAGCAAGGCTATATGTGGAGAAACGCTTCTGGTGTTGTTGATAATAGCTCTAATGCCATCAGGAGTAGCATGAGCAGTATTCATTCTAACAACATTCATTCCTGCAAAAAACAATTTCTTGAGGAACTCCACTTCACATCTTCTGTCGCTTATCGAGCATACAATCTTTGTTTGTTTCATATAAACTACCTATTAACTTATTAAAGAAATACAAAATCTCTTGCAAAGTTAATGCAAAAAATCGAGAAATAGCATGAAATGAGCAAAAATATACTTGGCAATATCAAAGATATCACGATTTTTTTGTAACTTTGCAGTCCAAATTAAATTAGGTATATTAGATAAACATATTTTTAGGTTAACATGAGACAATTAAAAATTCAGAAGAGTATTACGAACCGTTCGAGCGAAGCATTAGATAAATACTTGGTAGAGATTGGTCGTGTGCCCATGATTTCTGTAGATGAAGAAATTGAACTTGCACAAGCCATCAGAAAAGGCGGACGTGAGGGCGAACGTGCCAAAGACAAATTGGTGAAGTCGAACTTGCGATTTGTTGTTTCTGTAGCAAAGCAGTATCAGCACCAAGGATTGTCTCTTACCGACTTGATTGATGAAGGCAACATCGGACTTGTAAAGGCAGCAGAGAAATTTGACGAGACTCGTGGTTTTAAATTTATCTCTTATGCTGTATGGTGGATTCGTCAAAGCATTCTTCAGGCTATTGCCGAGCAAAGCCGTATCGTTAGATTGCCATTGAATCAGGTTGGCGCTTTGAGCAAAATCAACAACGAGATATCTAAGTTTGAGCAAGAAAACCAACGTAGACCTTCAGTTACTGAGTTGTCGCGCATAACAAATATGGAAGAAGCCAAGATTGATCAGACTATCAAGGCTGACAACCACCATATGAGTATTGACGCACCTTTTGCCGATGGTGAAGACAACAGTATGGCAGACGTATTGGCTTCTGGCGACGACAGCAGAACAGACCGTCATGTAGACTTTGAATCAATGTCACAGGAACTTGACAACGTGTTGAAAAGCGTGTTGAAAGATCGTGAGATAACCATCGTTAGAGAATGTTTCGGTATTGGTTGCCACGAGAAAGGTCTTGAGGAGATTGGTGATCAGCTTGGTCTGACACGTGAGCGTGTGAGACAGATTCGCGAAAAGAGTATCATCAAGCTACGCGAAAGTGGACATTCCAAGATATTGATGAAATACTTAGGATAAGCCATTGGAAGCTTGGATGACCCTCTCTAATCCTACATCCATCTGATATTACATTTATAATAAATAAATATGGATTGGTTAATTAATCTTTTTACTACTACCGATTCGGTAGCGCACATCGCCCTACTCTACTCGGTTGTAATTGCCATCGGCGTTTACCTCGGCAAAATCAAAATCGGAGGTATCTCGCTTGGTGTTACGTTTGTGCTTTTTGCAGGCATCGTAGCAGGACACTTTGGGTTTACAGGCCCTACCAATATCCTGACATTCGTTCAGGACTTTGGACTTATCCTCTTCGTGTTCTGCATCGGTCTTCAGGTAGGACCAGGCTTCTTTGAGAGCTTTAAGAAAGGCGGAGTAACCCTAAACCTGCTTTCTACAGCTCTTATCATGCTCAACATTGGCGTGATGTTTGCCTGCTACTATCTCTTCTTTGACACTTCGGATCCAAAGAATCTGCCTATGATGGTTGGTACTTTGTATGGTGCCGTTACCAACACCCCAGGTCTTGGTGCAGCCAACGAAGCTCTTACATCTATATTCACAAATGGCAACGTGCCACAGATTGCTTCTGGATACGCTTGTGCCTACCCTCTTGGTGTACTTGGTATCATCGGAGCAACCATAGCTGTAAAGTACATCTGCCGAGTAAATCTTGAGAGTGAAGAAGAGGAACTTGAAGAAGCAGAGGCTGAGAACCCACACACAAAGGCTCACAGCATGCGCTTGAAAGTTGCCAACTCTTATATCGCAGGTAGAACTCTTGGAGAAATCTCTATATTCTTGAATCGTGATATCGTTTGTACACGTCTGTTGCATGAAGGCAATGTTACTACACCTATGCGCGACACCATTCTTAACATGAATGATGAGGTTTTGGTAGTATGTGCAGAGGCTGACGCAGAAGCTATTAAAGCTTTCATCGGTCCTGAGCAAGAGACTGAATGGACAGAACAGGATGAGAAGCAACCTATGGTAAGCCGTCGTATTATCGTTACCAACCCTTCTATCAATGGTAAGACACTCGGCAAGATGCACTTCTCAAGCGTTTATGGTGTCAACGTTACTCGTATCACCCGTCAGGGTATGGACCTCTTTGCAAGCCGCGACCACCATTTCCATTATGGAGATAAGATCATGGTTGTTGGTCCTGAGGACAACGTAAATCGCGTTGCTGAACTCATGGGTAACTCTGTGAAGCGTCTTGATGCTCCAAATATCGCAACTATCTTCATTGGTATCCTCGTAGGTATCATCTTTGGAAGCATTCCTGTTGCAGTTCCAGGCATGCCAGTGCCTATGAAGCTTGGTATCGCTGGTGGTCCTCTGATCATTGCAATCTTGGTAGGTCGTTTCGGCTATCGCATGAAGCTCGTTACCTATACCACGACATCAGCCAACATGATGCTTCGCGAGATTGGTCTTGTGTTGTTCTTGGCGAGTGTGGGAATCAAGGCAGGTGCAAACTTTATGGAGACTGTAGTACAGGGTGATGGTTTGAAATATGTGTATACTGGTTTCTTGATAACTATAATCCCTATCCTTATCATCGGAACTATTGCACGCCTGAAGTTCAAATTCAACTACTTCACCATCATGGGTATGCTTGCAGGTACATGTACAGACCCTCCAGCATTGGCATACGCTAACTCTATTTGTTCGAAGGAAGCTCCAGCAATTGGATATTCTACAGTTTATCCATTGAGTATGTTCCTCAGAATATTCACAGCACAGATTATAGTTCTGTTCTGTTGCGGAATGTAATAGTATAGATATTCAAACATCTATAAAATAACAAAAGCAGGAAGAAAACGAAATTGTTTCTTCCTGCTTTTTTCGTATCAACTCAGTCTATTTAGGAAACGATATGTTTGCTCATTTCTTAATTTTCATTTATCGGCATCAGGCATTTTGTTTTCATCCATTCAATGCTATTATCATTAGTTGATATATAACGCCAATGACCAGAGGTTGGAGTCACTTCAACAATCTTAGGTGCAGAGATTTCATTTATAGTTGCAGTAACACTTGTAGGACTACAAGTCTCGTCATTATATCCATAGCTATAGAAGCCCGGAACTTTTAACCTGCGCGCAAAGTTTACTACATCATAATATGGTATTGTAGCGATAAACTTATCTTTATTGATAGTTTCTTTGCCTCGGAAATATTGAGGCCAACCACCTGCTCTACCATTTAGGAAACCTTCAAGATCGCTTAAAGCTGGATAGAATGATGCAATAAACTTCACCTTTGGATTTAGGGCGGCGGTTATAATAGTCAATGCCCCACCCTGGCTTCCACCAGTTACGCCAACATTTTCTCCATCCCAGTCAGCTAAAGAGCAAAGATAATCAACAAACTTGCTACAGCCAACATACACTTTACGATAATAGAAACTATCACGATTTTCAATTCCCATTCTATTATATCCATCAACAGCTTTACGCAACTTGTCATATTCTGCATCAGATAATTCAGGATTAAGTCCATGGATTTCTGAAGTTATAGAGATGAAACCTTGTTCTGCATACATGTTATTAGGCACAATCTTCTTAGAGCCAGCACCCGGTGGATTAAACAAAACAGGATGTTTGCCTCCACCCTTTGGTTTCGACATATAACCATACATTGTTTCCCCCTTCTTACCATAGACCATCTTTACGAGATAAACCTCTACATTATCTGTACATAAACGAGGAATAAGAGTAGAAGTCACATTAGGGCTTTTAGTAGCAATAGCTTTAAACGATTTTGCCCAAAACTTATCGAAGTCTACGGGGTTCTGAGTCAAAGAGCGCAAACTATCAGGAGAGAAGCCTACCTTCACCATATCTTTATGCCAAGCATTATAAGCGTTAAAGCGTAGATTAACCGTTTTGAATCCAGCTTGGTGCATAGTACCTACGTTTATTATTGCTAAGCCATCATGGAAGGCTACAGAATCATTTTGTTCTGTAGGCATCATATCATTAGATATGGAGTAATGAACATACCCATTCACAGGCAGACCACCTTCAAACGCTCTTACTTCAACTTTAGCTTGCTCGCCCATCTTGTAGTTTCTATCCGCAGAATTCGTAGAAACAAGATATTCAAGATAAGCGCGTTTAGGTTTAGTTATCTGAGCTGCAGAAGATAAACCAAACATCAATCCACCACAAAGTAGAATTAAGTTTTTAGATAATTTGTTATTCATAGATTTTAATGTTCTTATATAAAGAAAGATGCGACACACACATTATATATATAATATGAGCATCGCATCTTAGATAGAGTATTTAATCATTAAGAAAATACTATTTGTTTACGCTACCTCCAACAATATCGAGAAGCTCATTAGTAATAGCTTGCTGACGACTCTTGTTGTACTGCAAGTTCAAACCACGTAGCAATTCGTCAGCGTTGTCTGTAGCAGTCTGCATGGCAACCATACGCGCTGCATGTTCGCTGGCTATGCTGTCGAGTAATGCAGTATAAAGCATGAGATGAGCCAACTTAGGGATGAGAGTTGAAAGTACAGTATTCATGTCTGGCTCTACGATGAAATTATCATTCAGCGGTTTGCCATCCAATTGGCGTTGATTAGTAGCCATCTGTTCCTTATCACGCTTACGCAGATACTCCTGAGCTTCCTTAGTTGCAGCCTTCGACTTCAAGTCGCGTACATGGTCACGACCAAGCTCTGACTTTATGTCAATAGGTACAAAAGTTTTGCGAGTAAGAATCTGCGAACCTGCTGATTTGAAATGATGATATACCATCTCCACCTTGTCAATCTCGCCATCCATGAACTTCTTTCCAAGCTCACGTGCCAATTCAATACATTGCTTGACATTAGGCTTGTCTGCAAGTTCTGTGAAATCGCCACCTATCTGATATCCGAGTTTAGCTGCCTTTTCTGCAACCTTTCTTCCGATAGGATAGATAACGATATTCTCCTTGCCAAGCGACTCATAGTCAGCCGCCACCATTTGCATCTGTTTGATGATATTTGCATTGAAACCTCCACAAAGGCTGCTGTTCGAAGAATAAGCCACTATCGCTACCCTCTTTACTGGGCGCTCGATAGTAAACACATTCGAAGCATCAACTTCTGAAGCGAGAAAAGTCTTGAGGATATGCTCAAGCATCGTCTCGTAAGGAAGCATGTTTTCTATCATCACCTGTGCATGGTGAAGTTTAGACGAGGCAACCATCTTCATAGCACTCGTAATCTTGCGAGTACTATTTACGCTGGCAATCCTAGTCTTTATCTCTTTTAGCGACGGCATAGGCTATTAATTTTTATACTGACCTGCAATATCAGCCATTACCTGCTCAATGACTGAAGTTACAGTATCATCAATCTTACCTGATGCGAGAGTCTCGATAACCTCAGGATGAGCGGTGCGCATCTTATCGAGGAATGAATCCTGGCATTCGCGAACCTTCTCTACAGGAACATCGTGCATCAATCCCTTAGTTCCACAATAAATGATAGCAACCTGCTCGCCTACAGGCATAGGACTATACTGTGGCTGAATAAGAAGCTGATTGTTCTTACGTCCACGGTCGATAGTCATGGCTGTTACGGCATCCATATCACTTGAGAACTTAGAGAAAGCCTCGAGCTCACGATACTGAGCCATATCAATCTTCAACGTACCGGCAACCTTCTTCATACTCTTAATCTGAGCAGAACCACCTACACGGCTCACAGAAATACCCACATTAACAGCTGGGCGGAAACCTTGGTTGAACAAGTCGCTCTCAAGATAAATCTGTCCGTCGGTAATAGAGATAACGTTTGTAGGGATGTAAGCCGACACGTCGCCTGCCTGAGTCTCGATGATAGGAAGAGCGGTCAAAGAGCCACCACCCTTTACATGATTCTTCATACATTCTGGTAGGTCGTTCATCTGCTCTGCAACCTCTTGCTGGTCGTTGATACGAGCTGCACGCTCCAACAAACGAGAGTGGAGGTAGAACACATCACCAGGATAAGCCTCACGTCCTGAAGGACGACGAAGAATCAAAGAAACCTCACGATAGGCAACAGCCTGTTTAGACAAGTCATCATATACAACGAGGGCAGAATAGCCACGGTCGCGGAAATACTCACCAATAGCAGCACCTGCGAATGGAGCATAATACTGCATAGCAGCAGGATCAGCAGCTGTAGCACTAACAATGATAGTGTATGGCATAGCACCATGCTGCTTCAAGTTTTCTACCAACGCAGCAACAGTAGAAGCCTTCTGTCCAATAGCCACATATATACAATATACAGGCTTACCAGCTTCATAGAAGCTCTTCTGATTGATGATAGTATCTACAGCGATAGCTGTTTTACCAGTCTGACGGTCGCCGATGATAAGCTCACGCTGTCCACGTCCGATAGGAATCATAGAGTCTACCGACTTGATACCTGTCTGAAGTGGTTCCTTTACAGGCTGACGGTAGATAACACCAGGAGCCTTACGGTCAAGTGGCATCTCGAATGATTCTGTAAGGTCGATTTCTCCCTTACCATCAATAGCCTGACCAAGAGGGTTGATAACACGTCCCAACATATTGTCGTTGACGCGGATAGATGCGATACGCTTAGTACGCTTCACCACCATACCCTCTTTGATACCTTCTGTAGAACCAAGGAGCACACATCCGACATTGTCTTCCTCAAGGTTCATCACGATAGCCATTGTGCCATTTTCGAACTCCAAGAGTTCGTTAGCTTCTGCATTACGCAGACCGTAGATACGAGCCACGCCATCGCTTACCTCAAGTACTGTGCCTACCTCGTCAAACTGCTGGCTATTATTGATACCCTTCAGCTGTTCGAGGAGAACCTGTGATACCTCACTTGGTTTTATTTTGTCTGACATAATACTTTGTTTTATTTGTTAAGATTCGACAAGATGGCATTAAGTTGTTTCTTCACACTTGCATCCATGCAATAAGTGTCGTATTCGAGGACGAATCCGCCAATAATCTCAGGATCTACATCTGTTTGGAAATCAACCTTTCCATTTGTCCTTCCTTCAACCAACTGTCTCAACTTATCCTCTGTTTTAGAGTCAATTTCTGAGGCAGTAGTGAGTTTAGCACTAATTAGATTGTTATGCTTTCTGTACAGAGTAATAAACGAGTTGGCAATGAATTGCATGATACTCTCACGGTCTTCTTTGAGCACAAGGGCAACAAAGCGTTTTGTCAACTCACAAGGTTCGCCACCTGTAGCCAACAATAGCAAAGATTCCTTCTGCGCGTTTGAGAGCATGGGATTATCTATCGTAATCCTCAGCGCAGGCATTTGAGAGTAGTTCTGAGCCAGCGTCTGCATATCTGCATATACTTTCTCAGCCTCTTTAGCCTCAATACCAGCCTTAAGCAAGGCTCGGGCATATCTGACCGATATTAATCCTAAATCCATAGCGTTTATTGTTTATTATTTGCTGCAACTTCATCAAGCATCTGGTTAATATAATCCATCTGTGCCTTATCTGTGCCGAGCTTCTGACGCAAGACCTTCTCAGAAATCTCAACACTCAACGTAGCAACCTGCTGGCGGATCTCGCTGATTGCAGCCTGTTTCTGGCTTTCAATCTCAGCCTTAGCATCGTTGATGATGCGAGTGCTTTCTTCGCGAGCTTTTTCCTGAGCCTTTGCCACGATAGCCTCACGAGTATCAGCAGCTTCCTTCAAGATGGTAGCCTGCTTCTCTCGTGCTTCCTGAAGAATGGCCTCACTCTCCTGCTTGATATTCTCAAGCTTTGCTGCAGCCTTCTGTGCCTTATCAAGGCTCTCGTCGATATACTTCTTTCGCTTGTCTACCATTCCTACTATAGCAGGAAAGCCAAACTTAGCGAGCACGAAGAACACCACAAGGAAAGCCAACAGCATCCAGAAGAGGAGTCCCAGGTCAGGAGTCAATATTGATGGCAATTTATCAAAATCCATTTGCAATATTTTACTTTCTATTCAAATCCTTTTTAGATAAGGAATGCGCAAGCTACGATAGCGAAAAGAGCACAACCCTCAACGAAAGCTGAGGTAAGAATCATGTTTGTCTGAATCTTGCCTGTAGCCTCAGGCTGTCGAGCGATGGCGTCCATAGCGCTACCACCAATCTTACCAATACCCAAACCTGCACCAATAACAGCAATACCTGCTCCGAGACCGCAACCTAGCTGTGCTAGACCTTCTGCAGCCAAAAGTGATGAAATAATCATAATTTTATAATTTTAAATTTGTTAATAAATTCGTTTAATAATCTAAGTTTTAAATTCTATTGTTAATATCTTGATATTGAATTCTATATGTTCAAATCATGATATGAGAGTTTAGTGTTCGTCCTTCTGTGCAAGACCGATAAATACGGCACTTAGAAGTGTGAATACATAAGCCTGAACGAATGCCACAAGAACTTCAAGGCAGTTCATGAACAACATCATAATGATGCTGACGAAGTTTAGTCCGATTCCGAAGCCTACGCCCATAGACCATCCAAGGAAGATGACGCAGGTGAAACTCAATATAATTGCGTGACCAGCCATCATATTGGCAAAGAGACGAACCATAAGAGCAAATGGCTTTGTGAATACTCCGAAGAACTCAATGACAGGCATCAAAGGCACAGGATAAGCCTTGAGGAAGATAGGAACCTCAGGCCAAAAGATTTCCTTCCAGTATTCCTTATTTCCGAAGAGGTTGATGGCAACCATTGTACATAGCGCAAGGAACAACGTAATGTTGATATTGCCAGTAACATTGGCACCACCAGGGAATATAGGAAGAAGTCCAAGGAGGTTGGTGGTAAAGATGAAGAAGAATACCGTAAGCAAATATGGTGCAAACGGTTTGAAATGCTTCTCTCCGATAGATGCCTTAATAACATCATCATAGATTGTCATCACAAACATCTCCATCATTCCGACAAATCCACCAGGAGCCTCGCTTCTCTCATCTTTGCCCTTATACCAGCGGGCACACGACAAAAATACTGCTATCAGAATGAAAACAACAATCCATATCTGAGCCACAGTCTTTGTGATGCTTAAGTCTAATGGACGAACTGTTGTACCATCAGTCATCTTCTCATATATCTTACCATGATGCTTGGCATCAAAGAAGAAGTTATCTGGAAGAGAAGCTTCTGTACAGAAAGTCCATTCGCCAGTATTTGAACTTCTGACGATTATCGGCAATGGTATGCTCAAACTTTTACCCTCGTATGAAGCAATATGCCATTCGTAGGAATCTGACAAGTGCTCAAGTACCGTTTCAGGTATATTGATAGTCTTGCCATCTTCCTCACCCTCGGCATGACCTGCAAGAGCGAAAGTTGGCGCCATAGCCAATATCAAGAGAAGCAATAATGACCTAATCTGTTTCATTATCATTTATTTATTATCTTTGTCACACACTATGTGATTATTCGACACATGCGAGAAAAATACAGAGTGATGTACAATAACCCAAAGATAGAATACCAAAAACACAATGCAATATTCCAGCATAGCATCGCGACCAACTGCAATATAGCAACCTATGAGAGTGGCTATTGCCAATAGCATTCTGAATCCGGAAACAGCAGAAAAGAATGTTGGTAGAGTATCTACACTATTCTTTGCCAAGAACTTCCAAATTATGACATCAGCAAATTCTATCACAAGAGTAAACACCACACTTACCACAAGCGGATAGACAAGAGTGTCAACATGAGCAAACGTTTTAATAAGTATCACCACCAATGATATTACAGCAACAGCCAACAGAGTCTGTATAGAATATCTTTTAGTAAGTTTAGATATCATCTTGTTGTCCAACATGTTAACATCGTTCATTAAAGTTCAACACAAATATTTACGTTATTGTTCTGTACTTCAATAAAACCACCCATTGCCTTCACCTCATGCTCGCCTTCAGAGTCAAAATAAACAATACGTCCACTTTCCAAAGTAGAGATGATAGGAGCATGACCAACAAGGATCTCAAACTGACCACAAGAGCCAGGTACGATTACTCTGTCGGCTTCACCTACAAATTCAACCTTTTCAGGAGAGACGATTCTTAAGTTCAAACTCATAGTTAAAGTGTTTTAGTGAGTTGGTGTGTGGAATTATCCTTTAGCAGCCTCGATAAGCTTCTTACCCTTGGCAATAGCATCCTCGATAGTACCTACGTTGAGGAAAGCCTGCTCTGGCAAGTCGTCAACTTCACCATCAAGAATCATATTGAAGCCCTTGATAGTATCTTCGATTGATACCATAACGCCAGGAACACCAGTAAACTGCTCTGCAACGGCAAATGGCTGAGAGAGGAAACGCTGCACACGACGTGCACGGTTTACGGTAAGCTTATCTTCATCAGAAAGCTCATCCATACCGAGGATAGCGATAATATCCTGCAACTCCTTATAGCGCTGCAAAATCTGCTTTACTCTCTGAGCACAATCGTAATGAGCCTTACCAACGATAAGTGGGTCGAGGATACGAGAGGTAGAACCAAGTGGGTCTACAGCAGGATAGATACCAAGCTCAGTAATCTTACGGCTAAGCTCTGTTGTTGCATCTAGGTGAGTAAATGTAGTTGCTGGAGCAGGGTCAGTCAAGTCATCTGCTGGCACATAAACAGCCTGTACTGATGTGATAGAACCCTTCTTTGTTGAAGTAATACGCTCCTGCATCAAACCCATCTCGCTTGCCAATGTTGGCTGATAACCTACCGCTGATGGCATACGACCAAGAAGAGCCGACACTTCAGAACCTGCCTGAGTAAAACGGAAGATGTTGTCAATAAAGAACATAATATCGGCAGCTTCTCCATCCTTACCTCCATGATCGCGGAATTCCTCAGCTACAGTAAGTCCTGACAACGCAACTGAAGCACGTGCGCCAGGTGGCTCATTCATCTGACCATACACAAGAGTAGCCTGCGACTTCTGAAGTTCTTCTGGATCAACAAGTGAGAGATCCCACTTGCCTTCTTCCATAGCCTTCTTAAACTTGTCGCCATAGCGGATAACACCAGACTCAATCATGTCGCGGATAAGGTCGTTACCCTCACGAGTACGCTCTCCCACTCCTGCAAACACAGAATATCCGTTGTGTCCCTTAGCGATGTTGTTGATAAGCTCCATGATAAGCACGGTCTTACCTACACCAGCACCTCCGAACAATCCAATCTTACCACCCTTCATGTAAGGTTCCAAAAGGTCGATGACCTTAATACCTGTAGCCAACATCTCTTTATGTGTAGAGAGGTCTTCAAACTTAGGTGGTTCACGATGGATAGGATAAGCGCCTTGCATATCCAAAGGTTTCATACCATCAATAGGCTGTCCGATAACGTTCATCATTCGGCCCTTGATTTGTTCACCAGCAGGCATCACAATAGGTGATCCTGTCTGCTTTGCTTCCAATCCGCGCTGAAGACCGTCGGTATTGTCCATCGCAACACAACGAACTGTATCTTCACCGATATGCTGCTGCACCTCGGCAATAAGTTCGCGACCGTCAGGACGCTCAATCTTCAAGGCATCATGGATTTTTGGCAACACCTTCTCAGCATCCTGTCCCTTGGTATCGAAGTAGACGTCGATAACAGGACCGATAATCTGTGAAATGTGTCCACTAATTTGTGCCATAAGTTAATCTTTTATGTTAGTTTTTTATACTATTTCTGTTTTACGGAAATATATTAAATGCTCAATTCATCAAGCACCTTGATAAGTTTTCTATCGAAAGGCTTATCTGAGCGGATAGCTTCTGACAATGGAACGTATACCACTTCGTTGTTTCTCACACCAACCATGATATTTCTTTGTCCCTGCATGATTGCCTCGATAGCTCCAACGCCAGTACGGCTTGCAAGGATTCTATCACGCGCTGTTGGGCGTCCACCACGCTGAAGGTGACCAAGAATAGATACACGAACGTCGTATTCTGGAAATTCCTTTGTCACACGATCTGCATAATACAAAGCGCCACACTTAGGACTCTCCGAAACGATAACGATACAGCTTTTCTTTGACTTACGAATACCACGCTCCATGAACTGTGCCAACTGGTCTACGTCTGTGCTGTCTTCAGGAATGATAGCAGCTTCTGCTCCACTTGCTATAGCAGAGTTCTGTGCCAAGAATCCAGCATCACGTCCCATCACCTCGATAAAGAAGATTCTCTCGTGGCTCTGTGCAGTATCACGTATACGGTCAACACATTCTACTATAGTATTCATAGTTGTATCATAACCGATGGTGTTATCAGTACCATAGAGGTCGTTATCGATAGTTCCTGGCAAACCAATGCAGCAAACATCAAATTCGCGTGCAAATTCCATGGCACCAGTTAGCGAACCATTACCTCCTATCACAACCAAGGCATCAATACCATTTTTAACCATGTTATCGTAAGCCTTCTGCTTGCCCTCTTCGGTCATAAATTCCTTTGAGCGTGCAGTCTTCAGCATTGTACCACCCTGAGTGATGATACCGCTTACATTCTCAGTTGTGAAATCCTTAATCTCTCCATTAATCAAACCATCATAACCACGATAGATACCTTTAATGTTGTAACCATTATAGATGCCAGCACGAGTCACGGCACGTATGGCTGCATTCATTCCAGGTGCATCGCCTCCTGAAGTTAGAATACCTATTGTTTTAATTTTAGCCATAAAATGTTTTATTTATTATTGTTATCTTTTTCTCTTTAGATTATCACCTTCACTTTACAGTTTCTTTTAAAGGGTGAAAAACATTATTATCATTCCAACAAGTCCGCCAACAAGAGCTTTCCAGCCGACGTTCTTCAGATACCACCACATGTGTACTCTTTCAGCTTTCATCAGTGCCAAACCACTCATAGAGCCAATAGCCAATATGTTTCCACCAAGAGCAGATGTATAGGCTATTATCTTCCAAAAACTTCCGTTTTGAGCAAAGGCTGACACATCCTTTAATACATCAGGTGTTGCAATCTGCAAATCCGAAATACCAAATATCGAGAACCAACTATATGCATTAGCAAATGTATCGATAAAGCAGCTAAAGAATGCAGACATCAATCCTAAAGCCCATACATTATTTATATTGGTATCAATAAATTCTCTAACAGTTGCTAAAGCGCCGGTTTCATTTACCACACCTACTGCAAGCATAATACCCATCACAAAGAGCATCATTTGTATCACACCATACTGCAACACTCTTGGTACCTGACGCTGTATCATAGCGTCGTCATTCATTAGTTTACGATTAAACAATTCATTAACCATCCACAATACCGCTAACACACAGCAAGCACCAAGGAATGGACTCAACTTTGTGATATTATGACAAGTAGGGATAAACCACAAACCTCCAATTCCAACAAAAAGCATAAGCAAACGTTGCCAAACATTTAATCGTGTGTCATCGCCACGATAAGGCATCGTAACCCATTCCGTCTGCACTCTTTCTGGTAAAGTACGACCAATAAGATAAGTAGGTATCGCCCATGCTGCCAAGCAAGGCAACATTAAGCTCATAGAAAAGTTAGTTGCTGTTACAGCTCCTGCATTCCAAAGAGTTAGTCCAACAGGGTCACCAATAACAGTCAGCGCACCTCCACAGTTTGCCGCTAATACAATAGCCGAACCATAAAGCAAACGATGTCTACGATTTGGTATCAGCTTGTGCATCATGGTAAGCATCATCACGGTAGTGGTGAGGTTATCAAGATTGGCAGAAATTATGAATGTTACGGAAGATATTATCCACAAGAAACGCTTTGACGAGCGAGTCTTAAGTAATTGTAGCACAAAGTCAAAGCAACCATTATTGTTTAATATCTCCACTATTGTCATGGTAGCCAAGAGGAATAGAACAATACTACCACCTTGTCCAACATATTTAAGGAAGATATGGTCTGCGATAAACATTTTTACGTTAGAGCTTGTAGCCTCTGCTCCTGCAAGGAATGAAAGGTATTCCTTTGCATGCATGTTCATCACAAAGTCTGTGCCATAGCAGATATACAGTACCCAGCCAATGGTGCCGGCAAACATGGCTACTGCAGCCTTGTTTACCTTTGTTATGGTTTCTGTTGCCAGAATCACATAACTAAAGATTAGGATAGTTACAATTATCAAAGCCATGGTCAAAAGTATATAAAGCTTGGTGACTATCGGTGTCATCAATAGTTCTATTGACTAAACCAAGACTAACCTTGCTCAATAAGTTTATTTTGTTAATTCAGACGCAAAGATAATAATTTATCGTAAAATAAAAAACTTATTGCAAGAAAATTATACTCGTTTAACGCGATATTTCACAAAATTGAAATTCTAATGGTTAAATAGAACAATCTTCTGCTTAGTCCAGCTTTCAAATCATGTCTTTTCTATCCAAAAGTATATCATATTCGATTCAATAACGCTTTCAGAGTAAAATATACATTTTCTTGTACCACAAATGCGTTCCATGACCATTTCATCGGCATATAACCTAACTTTCTCTTATATTTTGGCTCCAATCGTTCTTGTTCGATGCTGTTCCATGCCCACCTTATTATTCGCATACCCTCTTTAATATCGCCTTTTGAAAGCAATTTGCGATTTAAGAAAACATAATACATCAATCCAACTACATTAAGCCATCTCACATTTTCATATAAATCCAAAATTCTCTCCTCAGCTCCAATCTTTAGCAGAGTTTGTTTCATACTCATATTGGCTTTAAGATAGTCAAAGCGTTGTAGTCCAGGTTTGTGTGTAGTAGACTCTTCATGCTGCAGATAATAATAACGACCTTCACACGTTCTCACTTCTCTTGACGAAAGGTAATGAAGACGTGTGGTGTTATCGTCGCTATAAGCCTTACATGATTCGTCATAAGGAAAATCTTTGTGTATTTCTGCTTTTACAATATATACTCCATGAATTTTCCATGTTAACGAAGCTTCAAAAGCCTCTTTGCCCGACATTGCCCCAAACTTAGGCATAGGGTAAGACTCTTCTCTATCTGGATATACATATATTGTATCAAATAGCACGCTATCTGTTAAAGGATGCTGGGCAAAACAATCTACAGCTTTCTCTAAACAGTCAGTCGACATCCAATCATCACTATCTAAGAAACAGACATATTGTCCTCTTGCCTTACCTAGTCCCTGATTTCTTGCATGAGCTTGACCATGGTTCTCAGTAAGAGAGATAACCTCTATTCGGCTATCTTTTCCAGCGTATTCATAAAGTATAGAAAGAGAATTATCAGTAGAAGCATCGTCAACACATACCACCTGTATATCAGTTAATGTTTGTTCTATAAGAGAATCAAGGCATTTTCTGATATATTTCTCAGCATTATAAACTGCCACCAATACTGTTACTATGGGAGTTGTAGTCATATCAGATTTTATCGTCTTAGTATTTTCTTCTTGAGTTTTTCCCATAATGTTGTCTTTTTATGAAGTATTGTTAAAGATATTGCCAAGCTAACCATTATGAGCAATAATCCCATAGACCAATAAAGCAAGCGAGATTCAACCATGGTAACTAAGAAAGCCAAGATACCTAATGGAAATTGCATAGCCACATATTTCAAAACTTCTGTAGATATACTATAACCATATTTTGCTTTAATCACTATATAGGCTACGACATAGTCAACAATCATAGATAATGTTAATGCAACTCCTGCACCCAAAAGCCCTATCCAATTGTATAACACAAAAGTGAGCACAACAATCATTATATCATAGAGTGCTTCTATAAAGAGATATAGTATAGAATTGCCTTTTGCCAAAGGAATATATTCAACAGGCAAAGCTAACGCTCTGATAAACATAGCCATAACGGCTACTTGTATCATTCCCAATACAGGCATAAAATGGCCACTATATAGCAACGGAAGCAGTATAGGCATTCCTATCAGAAAAGCTATAAGCAAAGGAGATATCAGCAATAATGTTACTTCTATCTGCTGGTTTACACATTTGTTTTGTGCCTCTACATCATCGCGTATCGCAGATAAGCGTGGAAAATAGTCAGATTCCATGGCAGAAAAAACCATTCCTGCATACACAAATATCATCATGTAGCCTGCATTATACAATCCCACTTCGTCAAGATAGCCATAAGTATTTAGGATAGTACGTATCAAGAAGTCGGCGCCACTTCCCAAAATACCAGCAAAAACAAATGCTATACCGAGACGTATCATACTAGAACCTTTGACTAACAGTTCTTTATTGAACGACAAACGATATGGATATTTCTTTGTTGAACAATATAGCGCTAACACCATATTGACAAAGGCTGCCAACACCAAAGACGGAACGATTCCTTTCTCGCCTATATAATAATATATAGGTACACTAATGGCTGCAGTAATCAACACGTAGTAGAAAGAAATCAGCATTAAGTTTGTGAGCTGTCGAGTTCCTTTCAAGACTGCAGTCTCACCACCAGTTATAGCCATAAAGGCAATAGCTGGCGACAACATCATATAATGAAACGAGTGGTCACCCCAAGTGAAAGTCAACGAGTTGATGCTTGAGCCAAATAATGCACAAACGACGAAACCCAATAATGCAGTCAGTAAGCTCCATAATCTTATCATCTTAACTGATTCACAGAGTTTATCGTTGGCTTTATCATCGAAATTCTGAGAAATAGTTTTAACTCCGCTCATAGAGATACCCATGTTGGTAGACTCCGACACAAGTTTTATAGTAGAGTTGAACAAAGAAAGCAATCCCATGCCACCAGGACCTAATATCATGGCGACCAACTTGTTTCTGACAACTCCTACAAGCATGTTTAGCATCTGAATACCACCAAACAAACCTGTATATTTCATTATATGTGAGTAGCCGTTTTGCTTTTCTTTGTTTTCCATTATATATTATAACGTCAGATTTTCACATTTAGTATATATATACCATTGTCTTTTTGTACATATGGTTGACTCCTTAAAATGTAAGTGAAATGAAAAAATCATTAGAAGAGACATTAAAGGA
>CAKQMS010000011.1 GCA_934254985.1 uncultured Prevotella sp.
CTTCCTTTAATGTCTCTTCTAATGATTTTTTCATTTCACTTACATTTTAAGGAGTCAACCATATGTACAAAAAGACAGTTTTTTGAGAAATATTTTTCATCATTTGAGTGCATCTATATACACATAAAAAAAGCAACTCAAGTCGAGCTCAAAAAAAATAAGGTGCATCATTCAACGCATGGTTGGAATGATACACCTTATTATATTATAGTGTGTGAAGATCAAGAATAGAAAGAACTACTTCTTTTTCTCGTCCTTTTTGTCTGTAGCCTTACCCTTGTAAGCCTTGTTTAGTCCGGCAATGATATCGTTGGTGATATCGTAAGCCTTGTCAGCATAGAGGAGGTTGTCGCCCTGCTTGCTGAAGATGATGCTATACTTCTTGTCTTTGTTGTAAGTAGCGAGATAATGCTGGATGCTATCACGAAGAGCCTTGTTGAACTGGTCGGTCTCGTTTTGGAATTCAGCACTCAAACGCTGGTTCAACATCTGAAGGTCGTTGCTCTGCTTCTGCAAGCTTGCGTTTACGCCCTCAGCCTGCTCACGGGTGTAAGCATTCTGCTGCACCTTCTGCTGGAAGTTGGCAGCTGCAGCCTGCAAAGCCTGCTGCTTCTGAGCAAGAGTGTTCTGAATGTTCTGACCCTTCTTCTGGAGGATGAGACTATACTCTTTGCAGAATTTATACTGACTCATGATAGAGTCTACCTCTACGTAAGCAATCTTCATATCGCCGGCTGCAGCCTTAGCTGAAGCGTTAGCCTTCTGATCCATCTGAGGATTGCTCTTGTCGCATGATGTCATACCCATTGTGGCAACGAAAGCCAAAGCAACGGTACGCAAAATTGTTTTCTTGTTCATTATAATATTGTTTTATCAGTTTACAATTGGTTTAACTTCTGTGTGGGTTAATTCGTTAATATGCTCCTCCACGTTTGCGAGCCTCACGGTCTTGATCCATAACGCAATGAATGCCTCTGTCTTTCATGGCTTTAGAGTCATGAATATGCTGTGAGGAGAACTTGCCGTTTTTCTTAAAAATCACTTTCACACACAATAAAGTGATGCAAATAGCAATTATTAACACGGTAAAGAGAAGAGTTTCTATCATTTTTATTAACTTTGTGGCTGCAAAGGTAGTGCAAAAGAGTGGAATAACAAAAGAATAATGAAATTTTCTTTTGGATTCCCGAGTGCTGCCAAGCCCCCTACCCCATACTTTAAGTAAATTAAAAGGTTAAGAGTAATAGGAATTAATCAAAAAATATTAAACAAATGAACAATTGCGAATTGAAACCTGCTCTTGTATTTGAGCATTTTGCTAAAATCAATGAGATTCCTCGTCCATCTAAGCGTGAGGAAAAGATGATAGAATATCTTAAGGCGTTTGGTGAGAGCCACGGCTTGGAGACCAACGTTGACGAAACAGGCAACGTAATTATCCGCAAGCCTGCAACTCCTGGATATGAGAATAAGGAGACCGTTATCTTGCAGAGCCACATGGATATGGTGTGCGACAAGTTGGTAGACGTAGACTTCGACTTCGATAAGGACGCTATTCAGACATACGTGGATGGCGAATGGTTGACTGCTAAGGGCACTACCCTTGGTGCTGACGACGGTATTGGCTGTGCGATAGAATTGGCTATCCTCGACAGCAACGATATTGAGCATGGTCCTATCGAGTGTGTGTTTACCCGCGACGAGGAGACACAGCTCACAGGTGCTTTGGGCATGAAGGCAGGTTTTATGACAGGCAACATGCTTATCAACCTCGACTCTGAGGATGAGGGTCAGATTTTCGTTTCGTGCGCTGGCGGCCGCAGCACTTCGGCTAAGTTTACCTTTAAGCGTGAGGCTGCTCCTGAGGGAATGTTCTTCTTGGAGATTTCTATCAAGGGATTGAAGGGTGGACACTCTGGCGACGATATCGACAAGAAGCGTGCCAACGCTATCAAGATATTGTCTCGTTTCTTGTATATGACTCAGGAGAAGATGGATCTTCGTTTGGTATCATTCAACTCAGGTAAGTTGCACAACGCTATTCCTCGCGATGGCAAGGTGGTGTTTGCTATTCCTGCTGCCGAGAAAGAAAATGTTAGAGCTGCATGGAATGTGTTTGCAACAAATGTTGAAGACGAGTTCCACGTTTCGGACGTAGAAATGGAGTTTAACATGCAGAGCACAGAGGCGCAGCCTGTGATTGAGAAGGAGTGCAGCGTACGCATTATCAGAGCTTTGCAGGCTGTTGACAATGGCGTATATTCTATGTGCCAGGACAAGGCTTTGGAGACTATGGTTGAAACTTCGAGCAACATCGCCGTGGTGAAGACCGGGGAGAACGAGATTGAGGTGTTGGCTTCGCAGCGCTCTAACGTGATGAGCAACTTGGACAACGAGTGCAACACCATCCAAGCTGTATTCCAGTTGGCTGGTGCTGAGGTTGTGCAGAACGACGGCTACCCAGCATGGAAGATGAAGGCTGACAGCAAGCTGACCAAGTTGGCTGTTGACTCATACGTTAAGTTGTTTGGCAAGGAGCCTATCGTGCGTGGCATCCACGCAGGCTTGGAGTGTGGTTTGTTCTCAGAGCGCTATCCTAACATGGATATGGTATCGTTTGGTCCTACCCTCCGCTTTGTGCATACTCCTGATGAGAAGCTCTACATCCCAACAGTTCAGATGGTTTGGGATCATTTGCTCGACATCATGAAAAATGTGCCTGCAAAATAATATGCGTAGCCACTACAATATAAAAAGAGCGCTAATATCGCTATGCGTGGTTGTTGGCTTCGGCATGATAGCCTCTTGCGGCAACAACCGACAGGCTAAGGCTGTGGTGAACGATTTCCTCGAGGAAAATCTCAACACCCAAGACTACGACACGGAGTATTTCTCGAATGTAGACTCCACATTCGTGGTTAGCGACTCTGTATTGCAGAAGATGCAGACCAACGCCAAGTCGTTGAAAATGTTCAAGAGCCTGAAGTTTGCCGAGCGTGGCAACTCGAAGAAGCTCTACATCATCAAAACGAGATACCACATAGGTGCGGACACCATCCGCCAAGTGTTTTATCTGAACGAAGGACAAACGCAAGTGGTCTGCGTGAAACAGGATATATAATCAAATAAAGGGCTTGCCTCTAATTAGAGGTGAGCCCTTTATATTTTCATTAAGTTGCATAATAAATTTGGAAATTAAAACAAAATGTTCTATCTTTGCAAAAACTAATAAATTCTATAAATATGAATACTACATCAACAAAATATTTAGAAATATCGTTAGAAGATAATGCCGTGATTTCTGATATTAAGAAAGCACTAAAGATGATTCGTGGTATTGCCTCTGTTAAAATTGTTACTACAAATAAAAAAGAAGAGGTAATAAACGATACTACAAAAAAAGCAATTGAAGAAGTGAAAGCGGGTAAAACGTTCAAAGCATCTTCTGTAGATGACTTATTTATAAAATGTTTGCAATAACATGTACGATCTTGAATATTCTGGTCAATTTAAAAAAGATCTAAAACTAATGAATAAACGAGGAGTTAACCTAAACGATCTTCGTAAAGTTTTAGACTATCTTATTATAGAAGGTCAAGTGCCTATTTCGTTCAAGCCGCATATCTTATCTGGAAAATATAAAGGTGTTTGGGAATGTCATATAAACCCAGATTGGTTGTTAGTATACGATATAAATAATTCTATAAAATTAGTACGACTTGTCCGCACTGGTTCCCATAGTGACTTATTTAAATAATAGTCTGATGGCAATATTATTGCCATTATTCCGTTATATTTGTTGTATGGACAAGAAAATCATGATATTGCTGATGGCTTTGACATTCAGCATAAACGCTATAGCACAAACATTTACGCTTCGAGGTAAAGTTACCGACGAAGACCAAAACCCTGTAGAATTAGCTACCGTTGCTTGCTTGAAGCAAGGAAAGGTGGCTATGACTTCGTTAAAGGGAGAATACAGCCTAACGCTGCAAAGTGCTGACTCTGTGGTGGTTCAGGTATCGATGATAGGCTACAAGACAAAGACACGAGTGCTGAGAAAGCCACGTGGCGTGCAGACATTGCAGATGGTATTGCACGAAGACAACAAGATGTTGAGCCAGGTGACTATCACCGGACAAAAGATACAGACTTCGCAGACGCAAGAGCTGAAGACAGAACAGCTGAAGCAGATGCCTTCGGCTACGGGCAACGCCGTGGAAGAACTGATACAAAGTCAAGCTGGAGTTTCCACACATAGCGAACTATCGTCGCAATATAATGTGAGAGGTGGAAGCTTCGACGAAAACTCTGTATATATAAATAATGTGGAAGTGTATCGCCCATTCCTTGTGCGCTCAGGCCAACAAGAGGGATTGTCAATTATCAATCCCGATATGGTAGAGAAGATAGGATTTTCTACTGGTGGCTACGAAGCAAAATATGGCGACAAGATGTCGTCGGCTCTCGATATCACATACAAACGTCCGAAGAAGTTTGAGGCTACGGCTGCCATGTCGCTACTTGGCGCAAGCGCATACGTAGGTTTCTCGAACAAGAAGTTGGCATGGGCAAACGGTTTGAGATATAAGACAAATAAATATCTCTTGGGATCGCTCGATACGGATGGCGAATACAAACCTTCGTTCTTGGATTATCAGACATATCTGAGCTATAAGCCTAACAAGAGGTGGACGATAGATTTCATTGGCAACATATCGGACAATCATTACGACTTTACCCCTACCGACCGCGAAACATCTTTTGGTACTATGGAGAACGTGAAGTCGTTTAAGGTGTATTTCGACGGTCAGGAGAAAGACCTGTTCCGCACTTATTTCGGCACATTCTCCATAACACGCCACTTTGGCGACTCCACAAGCGTTTCGCTCTTGGGCTCAGCCTTTTCGTCGAAGGAGCAAGAGCGCTACGACATACAAGGACAATATTGGCTCACACAAACAGAGACAAGCGAGAACCTGGGCGTGGGAACATATTTTGAGCATGCTCGCAACTATCTGAAATCGAATGTGGCGAGCGTGAAACTCATGGTGCGCCACAAGACAAAACGCCACGCCATAGAGGGAGGACTGACATGGAAAACAGAGAGTGTGAAGGAGCGCTCGGTGGAATACGAGATGCGCGACTCTGCTGGCTATAGCATTCCGCACAACGGCAAAGACCTATATATGATATACAGCCTGAAGGCAGCAAACAGCTTGAAGGCAAACCGCATAGAGGGCTATCTGCAAGATACTTACAGATTTCACGGAGCAAACCAAGAAACTCTGTATACTCTGAACTATGGCATAAGATTCAGCCATTGGAATTTCAATAAAGAAACGATAGTGTCGCCACGAGTATCGCTGGGCATAGTGCCAGCTTTCAACCAAGACCTGACCTTCCGTCTGGCTACAGGACTATACTATCAGGCACCTTTCTACAAGGAACTTCGCGACACGTCGACCGTGAACGGAGTGACCATAGCCGAGCTAAACAAGAAGATAAAAAGCCAACGCTCCATACACTTCATAGGAGCCGTGGACTATCGCTTTAAGCTCAACAACCGTCCGTATAAGTTTACGGCAGAGGCTTACTACAAGGCTTTGGGCAATTTGGTGCCATACTCTGTGAACAACGTGAAGGTGGTATACTACGGCAACAACGAATGTAGCGGACATGCTGCAGGTATCGACCTCAAGCTGTTTGGCGAATTTGTGCCAGGCACCGACTCATGGATATCGCTTTCAATCATGGATGCAAAGATGAAGCTCAACGGCAAGTCGATACCTCTGCCTACGAACCAAAGATATGGCATAAACATGTTTTTCACCGACTATTTCCCTGGTACCGACCGTTGGAAGATGTCGCTGAAGTTGGCTTATGCCGACGGTCTGCCATTCTCGGCACCACACAAAGAACTGGAGAGCAACTCATTCCGTGCGCCAGCATACAAGAGAGCCGATATCGGTATGAGCTATCGTGCATTGAACAACGAAGACCGCAAGATGAAGAAGAGCCCATTCAAGAACATTTGGCTCGGTATAGACTGCCTGAATCTCTTCGGCATCAACAACGTAAACTCGTTTTATTGGATAACCGATGTTACGAGCCATCAGTATGCCGTGCCAAACTATCTCACAGGCAGACAGATTAATGTGCGCCTGCTCTTCGAATTCTAAAAAGACTAAATTAATCATACGTTTTTCTTTAATTTGAAGATTATTGATTAACTTTGCACGGAATTTTTTGAAACATATGTATTATTACAATAATTATGAGCAAACAAACAGAGAAGATTAAAGAGCTTGTGGCTAAACGCGAGCAGGCTCGTCTTGGAGGTGGCGAGAAAGCTATCGAAAAGCAGCATCAGCGTGGCAAGTATACCGCTCGTGAGCGTATAGAAATGCTCGTTGACGAAGGTTCGTTCGAGGAGTACGACATGTTCAAACTCCATCGCTGCCACAACTTCGGAATGGAAAAGAAGCATTATTATGGCGACGGTGTAGTATGCGGTAGCGCTACCATCGATGGTCGCTTGGTATATGTTTCCGCACAGGACTTCACAGTAAATGGTGGTTCGCTTTCGGAGACTATGGCTCAGAAGATATGCAAGGTTATGGATATGGCCGTACAGAATGGCGCACCTATGATTTCGCTCAACGACTCGGGCGGTGCACGTATTCAGGAGGGTATCTGCTCATTGGCCGGTTATGGCGAAATCTTTGAGCGCAACATCCTTGCTTCAGGTGTTATCCCACAGATTTCCGGTATCTTCGGTCCTTGCGCAGGCGGTGCCGTTTATTCGCCTGCACTTACCGACTTCATCTTGATGATGGAGAATACATCATACATGTTCCTTACCGGTCCTAAGGTTGTGAAGACCGTTACTGGCGAGGATATCGACGCTGAGCATCTTGGTGGTGCTTCGGTTCACGCTTCAAAGAGTGGTGTAACATCATTCACCGCAAAGACCGAGGAAGAGGCTGTAGAGATGTTGAAGACTTTGTTGAGCTACATTCCTTCAAACAACACAGAAGAGGCTCCACGCACAGAGTGTACAGACCCTATCAACCGCGTAGAGGATTCGTTGAACGAGATTTTGCCTGACGACCCTAACAAGGCATACGATATGTATAAGGTTATCTCGGCTATCACCGACAATGGTGAGTTCTTCGAGGTACAGCCTAAGTTTGCAAAGAACATCATCACAGGTTTCGCTCGCTTCAATGGTCAGAGCGTAGGTATCGTGGCTAACCAGCCTTCAGCTTATGCAGGTGTTCTCGACACCAACGCAAGCCGTAAGGGTGCACGCTTCGTACGTTTCTGCGACGCTTTCAATATTCCTATCGTCAGCCTTGTTGACGTGCCAGGATTCCTTCCAGGTACAGGTCAGGAATACAACGCTGTAATCCTTCACGGAGCACAGCTTCTCTATGCTTATGGCGAGGCTACAGTTCCAAAGATTACTATCACATTGCGTAAGAGCTATGGTGGTTCACACATCGTGATGGGATGCAAGCAGTTGCGTTCAGACCTCAACTTCGCATGGCCTACAGCCGAGATTGCCGTTATGGGAGCAAGTGGTGCTGTAGCAGTACTCTCAGCAAAAGAGGCTAAGGCTAAGAAGGAAGCAGGCGAAGACGTTAAGGCATTCCTCGCAGAGAAGGAGCAGGAGTATACCGACTTGTTTGCTAACCCATACCAGGCAGCAAGCTATGGTTATATCGACGATGTTATCGAACCTCGCAACACACGTTTCCGCATTTGCCGTGGTTTGGCTCAGTTGGCTAACAAGCGCCAGAACCTCCCTGCAAAGAAGCATGGTTGCATGCCAATGTAATAATTAAACACAGAACAAATGGACAAGAATGTATATGCAGCCATAGCAATGGCGCTGTTCGAGCATCAAGGAAATAATGTTCACGACAAGGAACCAGGCATCATCACCATTAAGCCAAAGCATACTTTGTGGAATGCCAAATTCCTGTCATTCACACAGAAGCCTTGACAACAATGCTTTCTTCCAATTTTTAATAAGCAATAAAGATGAAAGAATATAAGTATACTATCGACGGAGTAGAATATAAAGTCGAAATAGGCGAGATTGTTGATAATGTTGCTGAAGTAACTGTCAACGGCGAGGCCTACAAAGTAGAAATGGAACCTGAGAAGGAGCCTGAAAAGAAGAAGGTTGTTCTCGGCAATCCTAAGGAGCAGGCTGCAGGCGAAGAGTCTACAACAAGCGCTGCTAACGTAAATACAGCAAATGCTGTTAAGTCGCCACTTCCTGGTGTTGTTACAGAAATCAAGGTTGCCGTAGGCGACGAAGTAAAGGCTGGCGACACCGTTCTTATCCTCGAAGCTATGAAAATGGCTAACAATATCGAGGCTGAGAAGGATGGTAAGGTTACTGCTATCTGCGTGAAGACAGGTGAGAGCGTTATGGAAGATGCTCCACTCGTAGTTATCGAATAATAGCATTTTTATTACATATTATAACCAAAATATTGGTCATAGTATATAAAAATACTCAAATAAAGTCCGTTTTTGTCATAAAGAAACAAAAACGGACTTTTTTTTCAATATTTTTTTGTACCTTTGCACATAGTTTAAACACAATTATATATATAATGGCCAAGAAAATATTGTTCATCAACCAGGAAATCACACCTTATGTTCCTGAAACTGCAATGTCGTTGTTAGGACGCGATGTCCCTCAGAAAATGCAAGAAAGCGGATTCGAGATTCGCACTTTCATGCCTAAATGGGGTAATATCAACGAGCGTCGTGGACAATTGCACGAGGTTATCCGTCTTTCTGGTATGAACCTCATCATCGACGACACCGATCATCCACTTATAATCAAAGTTGCCTCTATTCCTACTTCTCGTCTGCAGGTTTACTTCATCGACAACGAAGACTATTTCCTTCGTCGCCCTTTGATGACAGCTGACGAAAATGGTGAGGAATATGCCGACAATGGCGAAAGAGCTATCTTCTTTGCACGTGGTGTGCTCGAGACAGTAAAGAAGCTACGCTGGATTCCAGACGTGATTGTTTGCCAAGGTTGGATGGGCGCTGTGATACCATTCTATATCAAGACTGCTTATCACGAAGAACCATCATTTGCCAACACAAAGGTTGTAACATCTATCTTTGCTCAGCAAATGAAGAACGGACTTGACGACAACTTCAAGAAGTGCGTGGAATTCCGTGAAGCAACAAGCGATTTGCTCGCATGCTATAACGACAAGTTTGATTTCCGCGAACTTGGCAAGATGGCTATCGACTATAGCGATGGTGTGATTGCTGCAGAGGCTGACTCTAATGCTACTCTCATGGAGTATGCCAAGACTAAGGGCATCCCTACCCTCGACTATGCAGGCGAAGATTTCACCGAAGCTTATAAGGCTTTCCTCGAGCAGATAGCTGGCGAATAATCAAGCTTACAGCATAAGATTTCATTATCTGAAGCTGGCATAAACATAGAATATTGATTTTACACAGGATATCATAATATATATGAAATCAAAACTTACTGTTGCATTGGCATTGGCTTTAGGAGCCTTTTGCTCATGCGATGACACTACTGATAACTTAGGAAGTTCTATCTCTGACATCCACGACATCGTGGCTGTTGATACAGCAAGTTTCACAATAAGCAGCAGATCTATAATTGCTGACTCAGTATTGAGCCGAAACACTACTGGCTACCTGGGAAGAATTAAGGATCCTGAAACTGGTTGCTACCTTACAAGCAATTTCATGTCGCAGTTCCACACTTTGGAGAACTTCGAGTTCCCTGCCAAAGACTCGTTGGCATACTACGACAAGGATAGCGTGATACATCGTGGCATCGTGAAGGCTGACTCGTGCGAGATTCGACTTTTCTTTGATACATATTTTGGCGACTCTTTAGCTCCGATGAAGCTTACTGCTCACGAGATGAAGATGCCTATGTCGGAGGCGCAGAATTATTATTCTAATTTTGACCCTAAGGCTAATGGCTACATCCGCGAAGACGGTATTCATCAGGATAAAGTGTACACTCTTTGGGATAAGACTGTGAGCGATAGCGTGCATAACGACAATACCACCTATTCGCCAAATATCCAGATTCGCCTCACAAAGCCTTACACAGACAAGGATGGCAAGACATACAATAATTATGGAACCTACATCATGCAGAAGTATTATGACGACCCTGCAAACTTCAAGAATTCCATAATCTTTGCCAACAAAGTTGCTCCGGGTTTCTACTTCGAATCAAAGAGCGGTTTGGGTAGCATGGCGTATATCAGCTCGAGTCAGCTTACTCTGTATTTCACTTATCTTTCAGGCGACTCTATCACAGAGGGATACACCCGATTCTCGGGAACTGAAGAGGTGTTGCAGACTTCGACTATCAACAACGATAAGGCAAGACTCCAAAGCTTGGTTGACGACAAGACTTGCACATATATCAAGTCGCCAGCTGGTATCTTCACAGAGCTAACTCTTCCGGTAGATGATATCATCAAGGGGCATGCTCAAGACTCTATAAGCATGGCAAAGATCACGCTTACAAGATTGGAGAACAAGACGAGTGGTAAGTATTCGATGAAGGTGCCAACTACACTACTGATGATTCCAAAGGATTCTATACACTCATTCTTCGAGAACCATCAGATAGCAAACTACAAGAACTCGTTCCTCGCATCATGGAGCTATAGCGTAACGTCATCGAGCCAAAACTATGACAACACCTACGTGTTCAACAATATTGGCAACATGATTACTGCTATGAAGCAGAGTCCACGCAGTTCTAAGGATTGGAATAAGGTGGTGCTTATCCCTGTTAGCGTGACATACGACAAGTCAGGCAACATGTCAAAGGTGGTTCACGATATGTCGTTGTCGAGCACACGACTAATTGGTGGTAGCGAAAACCCTAACGAGCCATTAAAGCTCAGCGTCATCTATAGCAAGTTTAAATAAGCAGTAAGCTCATGGCAGACAACTTTCTTGAACGCCAACGTCGCGACTATGAAGCTCGAAAGGCTGCATGGTTGAAGAAGAAAAAAGGAAAAAGAGTCGTTGTTAGAAACATTGAGCGACCTGATGACGAAAGTCTATAAGACTTACACCTTATTATATAATACACAAAAAAGGAGACAACCTTTCATCTGAGGTTGTCTCCTTTTTTATTTCTGTAATGCCATTACAGCAAAGAGAACAATAATGGATTATGTAATGCTGCAGAAAGCAGAAGGATTACTGATGCTGCTCTCTTAGCAAATCGTTGACTGTCTTAACAGGGTTGAAGGTGTCGAGAGGAACTTCCACGAAGATGGTATTCCAATCGCTCATAGCACCATTCCACAATCCTGGCAACTCAAGAGCCTTGAGCTCACGACCATTCTTGCTTTTAGAGCTGATGAAGCCTGTGGTCTTGTCTACATAGTCAGGAAGATTGAATGCCTCGCCCTTATAGTTCTTGATAGCGCAAACAAGGTCTACAGGATTGAAGTGAGTACCGTTTTGGAACATCTTCATATATTCCTCGTTGTTGGTATCTATCTGGCTGCTCTCCAAAATCTGAAGACTTACGGTGCCATCCTGATTGTATGTAAGGAATGGACCACCACCAGGCTCACCAACATTCTTTACTACGCCACAAACGCGCATAGGACGGTTGAGCTTCTTGCGAAGATAGATTACGAGCTCTGCATCTTCCAATTCCTTGATGTCCTGCTTACGGCAGCAGAGATCACGCTGAACGAAACGAATCATCTCTTCAAGTTTCTCGTGGTTGTAAGCACCCTTATCGAGCAACTTCAAGTATTCGAAAGCCTGAGCCTGCTTTGTTACGAGGATACCTGCCAAAATCTGCTTCCACTCTACGGTAGATGCCTTCAAACGATCTGGCACCACATTATCGATATTCTTGATGAATACTACGTCGGCATCAATCTCGTTGAGGTTTTCTATCAACGCACCATGACCACCTGGACGGAACAACAACGAGCCATCCTCGTTGCGGAATGGAGTGTTGTCGACATTAGCTGCAATAGTATCGGTAGAAGACTTCTGCTCAGAGAACGAGATGTTGTACTTTACACCATATTTCTCTGCATACTTCTCTTCCTTCTCTGCAACCTTAGCCTTAAACAAAGGCAGATGCTCGTGAGAAACTGTGAAGTGAACGTTAGCCTCGCCATTAGAGCTTGCATAGAGAGCTGCCTCTACCAAGTGTTCCTCCATAGGAGTGCGTGGACCATCCTCGTAGTTATGGAACAACAGCAATCCCTTTGGCAACTGGCCATAGTTCAAGCCCTTAGCCTCGAGCATATTCTTAGCAATAGCCTTATACTCGCCATCGGCCATCAAAGTCTTGATGTCCTTACCCTCATTCTCCTTGCATTTGTTGCAAAGTTCTTTCTTGAAAGCAAAGTCGCGGATATGGTCGAAATACTTCTTTTCAAAGTCGGTGGTAGGAACATCATAGTCGGCATCGGCAAATGCAAACATGTTCTTAAACATACGGCTGGCAGCACCTGAGGCAGGAACAAACTTCACCACCTTGTGGCCTTCGGCCTTGTAGTTATCCCAAGCCTTGATATCTTGAGCCTTCTCATCGTTCGAAGGTACGAGAATACCCTTTTCTGTACTTGCAGCTGCTTCAAGCTTCAGGAATGGAAAACCTTCGGCAATCTGCTTCAACTGCGCTTCTACTTGCTTTTCACTAATGCCTCTTTCGGCAATTTGTTTTAGATCTTTTTCAGTTAGCATAATATTTATAACATAAATATGGTAAATCTGCAACAAATATAGTTAGTTTTTCTGAAAACAAGAAATAATTAGATTAAAAACATTACCTTTGCACAAAACTTTTTAGCATATGGAGCAAATATTCGAATTTACACCCGAAGAAAAAAGCGAAGCGTTTGCTATTCTCAACAACCTTAAGGCTGAAATCGGCGACTCTATAAAGCCTGACGACGAGAAGAAACTTCACGATAATATAATGACTGCTATGTCGGAAAACAGAATACAAAGAGATGTTTTCGGCATAAACCCTATAGTGCATGCACTTCAGACTGCAGAAATTGCTGTCAACGAGATTGGACTAAAGCGCGACGGAGTTATTGCTATCATATTATATAATAGTGTGCAGCACGACCTCGTTGGCATAGAAACCATCGAACAGGATTTCGGCAGTAGCGTTGCAGGTATCATCCGTGGACTTGTAAAGGTGCAAAGTCTATATCGCAAGAATCCTGTCATCGAGAGCGAGAACTTCCGTAATCTCTTGCTGTCGTTTGCCGAGGATATGAGAGTGATTCTCATCATGATTGCCGACCGCGTAAACTTGATGCGACAAATTCGTGATGCCAAGAACGAAGAGGCAAAACATGAAGTGAGCGAAGAGGCAAGCTACCTATATGCTCCCCTTGCCCACAAGCTCGGACTCTACAAGCTTAAGAGCGAGCTCGAAGACCTTTCGCTGAAATATCTGGAGCATGATGCCTACTATATGATAAAGGAGAAGCTCAACGCCACCAAGCGTTCGCGCGATGCCTATATCGAGAAGTTTATTGGCCCTATAGATAAGCGACTGAAAGAGTTGGGACTAAAGTTCCACATGAAGGGACGCACCAAGAGCATACACTCCATCTGGCAAAAGATGAAGAAGCAGAAGTGTGGCTTCGAAGGTATCTACGACCTCTTTGCCATCCGCATCATCATCGACTCTCCTCTGAAGCTCGAAAAGATGCAATGTTGGCAGGCGTTCTCTATCGTCACCGACATGTATCAGCCTAACCCTAAGCGTTTGCGCGACTGGCTTTCTGTGCCAAAATCAAATGGCTACGAGAGCCTGCACATAACGGTGCTTGGTCCTGAGAACAAATGGGTGGAAGTGCAAATACGCACAGAGCGCATGGACGACATCGCTGAGCATGGTCTTGCAGCACATTGGCGCTACAAAGGCGTAAAGAGCGAAAGCAACATGGACCAATGGCTTGCCAATATTCGCTCGGCTCTCGAAGCTGGCAACAACCTCGAGATAATGGACCAGTTTAAGATGGATCTCTACGAAGACGAAGTATTCATCTTTACTCCTAAGGGCGACTTGATAAAATTCCCTAAGGGCGCTACTGTGCTCGATTTTGCTTACCATATTCATACAGGCGTGGGCAACACCTGCGTGGGCGGTAAGATTAACGGCAAGGTTGTGCCATTTCGCCAGCAACTCAACTCTGGCGATACCGTAGAGATTATCACGCAATCTAACCAAAAGCCTAAGCTCGATTGGCTCAACATCGTGAAAACCTCGAGAGCTAAAGCCAAGATACGACTTGCACTAAAAGACACTCAGAAAAAAGAGGGTCAGATGGCGAAAGAACTTCTCGAGCGTCGCTTCAAGAACAAGAAGATAGAAATCGAGGAAAGCATAATGGGACAGCTCATCAAGAAGATGGGCTTCAAGGAAACGAGCGACTTCTTTAAGCAGATATCCGACGAGAAGCTCGACCCTAATACCGTGATTGAGAAGTATCTCGAGATACGCAATCAGAACAGCAACACCACTCCACAAAAAGAGGTGCGCTCGGCTGAGGAGTTTGAATACGAAAACCCAGGCGAAGCTCTTGCCAAGGGTGGCGACGATGTGCTGGTGATAGACAAAAACCTCATGGGTATCGACTATTCGCTGGCTAAATGTTGTCGTCCTATCTATGGCGATGATGTATTTGGCTTCGTCACCGTGAGCGGAGGTATCAAGATTCACCGTTGCGACTGCCCTAATGCGCCCGAACTTCGTCGACGCTTTGGCTATCGCATCGTAAAGGCTAAATGGAGCGGCAAGGGCAACGGACAATATGCCATCACCCTGCGCATCATTGGCAACGACGATATCGGCATCGTAAACAATATCACTTCGATAATATCCAAGGAAGAGAAAATCGTGATGCGATCTATCAACATCGATAGCAACGACGGCCTCTTCCAAGGTAATCTCGTCATCCAACTTCAAGACACCACCCGCCTTGAAGCTTTGATGAAGAAACTCCGCACCATAAAGGGAGTAAAGCAAGTTCAGAGACTATAAAAGTAAGTTCAAAGACTATAGAAGTAAGTATAAAGGTTGTGCGAGGTTAAACTTTCTTAAATAATGCATTTGTATTACATACACACGCATACCAATTCATAGAAAAGTAGTAACTTTGCGACCGATTTAGTCCGTTGGGGCTCAGAGAAGTGGCGATAAATGTCGTCCGCCTTGCGGAAAAACCCGTTTTTATAATTTAATTAATGTACGCAATTGTAGAAATTAACGGTCAGCAGTTCAAAGTTGAAGAGGGCAAGAAGCTCTTCATCAACCACCTTAAAGATGCAGAGGCTGGTAAGACTGTTGAATTTGACAAGGTTCTCCTCGTTGACAATGAGGGTGCTGTCACAGTTGGTGCCCCTACTGTAGAAGGAGCCAAAGTAGTAGTTGAAGTTGTGAACCCATTGGTAAAGGGTGACAAGGTTGTTGTCTTCAAGATGAAGCGTCGTAAGGACTCTCGCAAGAAGAACGGTCATCGCTCACAGTTCACAGAGGTTGTAATCAAACAAGTAGTCGCTTAAAACAAGGAGGATTTCAGAATGGCACATAAAAAAGGTGTAGGTAGTTCTAAGAACGGCCGTGAATCAGCTTCACAAAGATTAGGCGTTAAGATTTGGGGTGGCCAGTCAATCATCGCTGGTAACATCATCGTTCGTCAGCGTGGTAACAAGCACTATGCAGGCGAAGGTGTTGCACAGGGTAAGGATGACACCCTTTATGCTCTTACAGACGGTATCGTGTACTTCCACAAGGGTCGTCGCGACAAGAGCACCGTTTCAGTCCTCGCTCCTGAGGTTTACGCCGAGAAGACTAAGAAGGCTGAAGCTTAATAAATAATATCCAACTTATTCCAAACAAACAACAGAATGCCAATTCCCATCGGGAGTTGGCATTCTCGCTTTATAGTGGTTGCACTCACCAAAAATGTTGGCTTTGCGCCTTGCTTGCTAAAACATCAAGCAAAAAAAAGCCCACCCCATCAAAGGGTGAGCTATATATGTTTTCTTTAGTCTAAAGATCTTTATACTTCAAAATCCAAGCAAGTGCGCTGAACGGTATATGGTCGCACTTTTGTATTTGCTACTTCCACATGCGCTGGGTGCACAGCATAAGCCTTTAGCGCCTCTTCGCTTTCGAGGGTGCTATCAAGCATCACATCACAATTTGATGAAGCCAAACGACCATCGACATTCACTTTTACATCGATGAGTCCTGGCACCACGCCCTTCAATGATTCAAGACCAGCCTTGATACCCTTCTTCACTTCTTCTTTCTGCTCGTCAGAAAGTTCTGGATTAAGAGTCCAGAGAATAATGTGTTTTACCATAATGTTTTATCTCCTTAATATGTAAACTCTATAATGTGTTATCTCTAATGTGTAAACACTATAATGTTTGTTATCTCTTTTTTATTGCGAGATTATAATTATAATAATCCTTATTACCTGTGATATCCTTCACAACCTTCAAGAATGGTGGGAACTTCACATCCTCATCGTCTGCCACGCCCTTAGTCTCGAGAATCATAAGTCCTGTCATAGGCTCAAGATAGTCGTCGAGCTCGAAATATTGTCCCTTCCAAATAAAGCTCTTGCGAAGTTTCTTGATAGTACTTCTATAAGGGTCAGCCTGCTGAAGTAGCGAGGTATAGAGATTGGAACTAATCTGACGCTCAGTCTCCAACTGCTCATTTTCAGAAATGCGCTGTTTGTTGGTGTGCACATACACACACTTGCCATCCCATTCACGCTTACGCAATCTAACTTCGCATCCTGGCTCGGCGGTAAGATAAGTCTGAGTAATCTTGCTATCAATGCTACTCTCTACGTCGCCTGTAAGCTCAACAATATATTTGCGCTCTTCCACGATAGGCTGTGGCAATTCGAGCACCGAAGAAATCTCCTTCAGCACACGATTAATCTTCTTGTCAAAGTCCTCATGATTATTGATAACGCGAAGATGCGGATGTCCTGTCCATGCCTCGATAACCTTTTTATCGAGCATACGAGCTATCTGCAATCCCTTCTCGTCAGCCTTCTCCAGTCGTTGCGCATTGTTGCTTGTGGTATAGAATTGCTCTGCACCATCGGCAGCCGACACAAGGTGAAGCACAGCATCATAGCGCTCATCTCTGAGTTGCTGAGTGGTAACACCAACAGCAGCAGTAATCTCTTGCCACATTTCTGGAGTCATATATGCCGAGATATCCATGGCTCCTCGGTCGCAAACTATCACCACAGGCTCTGTGCAGGTTTCAGCCATACGCATAAACTTATCTTCCAAAGCCAGCTGTATTTCCAAAGTAGCCTTTTCGCCCTCATGAAAGAAAGCGGCATTCTTAGTAAGATAGTCCATACCGGCCTGAGTGAACATGGTTGGAACTTCAGGAATCGTAAAAACCTTGTATCCAAGGCTTGAGAAATGCTCTATAACCTTTACCAGAGCAGTAGTTTTGCCGGCACAAGGACCGCCTGTGAGTACTATTTTCTTTATGGTGCTCATAATGTTATGTTTATTTAAAATGCAAAATTACATCTTTTATTTCAATCCACCCCAAAATATCCCATTTTTGTTGCTATTAAGGGAATAATATCACAAACACCAAGAAATCTCTATACCATAGCTGGTTATACTAACCTCAAAACGTTAAAATATCCTTAACAACTATGCGTTAAAATATGCTTAATGCATTTGTAATTCTATATTATTATGTAACTTTGCAAATAATAATACAAAACATCGTAAAATGAAAAAATCAATTATAGCATTACTTATGCTTGCCCCTATGGCAGCAATGGCACAAAACACATGGGAGGTTCCTTCGGCTCAGCAAACTGAGCAAGTACAAAAGAAGGCGCTCTTCGAGAAAAAGAAAAAGACCATTGACAAGAAATATTTGGCTGGTGCTGTGCCTGTTGTAGATGGCAAAGTTACCTTTACTCTTGATAAAGATGTCGCAGGCAAATCTGCCGACGAGATATATGGCATAGTATATAGCTTCTTGGAGAAGATGACTCAGCAGTCTAACCAGGTGCAGAACATCGACGACAAAAGCAAGATTGCTCTAATCAACAAGGGCGAGCACACCATAGCTGCTAAATTCAAGGAGTGGCTGGTGTTCAAGAACACAGCCTTGGCATTAGACCGCACAGTATTCAGCTATACCATCATCGCCAAAGCCACCGATGGTCACCTCAACCTCACTCTCTCGCGCATCAGCTATCAGTATGAGATGGACCGCACAGATACCGAGGGCATGAACGTAACTGCCGAAGAGTGGATTACCGACGAGGAGGCTTTGAACAAAAAGAAAACAGGACTAAACAGAATGTCTGCTAAGTTCCGTATTAAGACAATAGATCGCAAGGACAACATTTTTGAAACTATAAGCAATGCTCTTAGATAAACAGTTAGACAGAGGAAACGACCGCTTTCTGAAAATCAGAAACTGGTTGAACATTATATTTATCCTTGGTGCCATAGCTGGTATGGCAACATACTATTTTGGCAGCACCACCATAGGAACCATTGTCATCGTTGTGGCAATGGTTTTCAAGTTTGTAGAATGTATATTACGATTCATACGTTAATGAAGAAAACACTCGCCGCTTTTTGCTTTTTGATTGGCATGGGCGCAACGGCTTATGCACAGTCGTCTTTCCAGCAAATAAACGAGAATGGAGATATCACTCAGAGAGGCTTGAATTCAGGGAGAAACCATGGCGACTCGCTGCATTCTGACAAAAAGATACCTATCGGAATAAAGGTGTGGAATGTCGACAAGAAATTTGGCGACATCACTCCTGCATGCGTCGACACTTTGTCGCACATGTTTATGAACAGCATCTTCACTACTGGCATGCGCGGAGAATATAATTCTACGGGCAACCTTGGTGCACCTCGTATAGCGCGTATCTTCATCGACCGCCCTACCGACAACGAGCAGTTCATCTTCACTCAGCCTTATGATTTCTTCATCAAGCCGATAGAGCAGTATCAGTTTACAAATACTCTTTCGCCTTACACCAACCTCACTTACAACAACGCTGGCGACAAGACTAATGGCGAAGACCATCTCACAGCCAATTATGCTGTAAACGCAGGCAAGAAGTTTGGTGCAGGCTTCAAGTTTGATTATCTCTACGGTCGCGGATATTACCAAAACCAAAGCACATCACATTTCAATTATTCCATGCACGCCTCTTACCTTGGCGAAAGGTATCAGGCGCACCTCTTGCTGTCTACAAACCATCAGAAGGTGACTGAAAATGGTGGTATAACCAACGACGACTATATCGTTCATCCTGAGGCATTTAACGAGGCTTTCCGTACCAACGAAATACCAGTAAACCTTGAGCAAAACTGGAATCGTAACGACAATCAGCATGCTTTCCTCACTCATAGATATAGCGTAGGTTTCAAGCGCAAAGTGCCTATGACAGCCGAAGAAATCGAGGCTAAGAAGTTTGCCATTGCCTCACAGAAAGAGGCTGACGAACGCAAGGCTCGTGAGGCTGAGAGAAAGAAGAAACAGCAGAATGGCGACGACAATGATGACGACGAGGAAGTAAAGGTTTCCAAGCCTCTTACTGGTCGCCCTGACAATGCTCGCATAGCTGGTCCGGCGTTGGCAAAGAATGATAGCATCCATGCTGGCGACAGCAATGTAGCCATCGACAGCACCATGATAGCCTCTGCAGCTGAGCGCATCAAGGTGAACGGAAAGCAGGCTGCCGACTCGCTATTGGCTAAGGAAAAAGCTATCAACGAAGACACCACATGGATGAAGGACGAGTATGTGCCTGTTACAAGTTTCATCCACACCGTGCAGCTCGACAACTATCGTCGCATTTATCAGGCTTACCAAACTCCTGCAGATTTCTATGCCAACTATTATGATGTGGCTGAGAAATATTCTGGCGACTCGCTCTACGACTGCACTAAGATGATGAGCCTTAAAAACACCTTCGCCATTTCGCTGCTCGAAGGTTTCAACAAATGGGCAAAATCGGGCATGAAGATCTTCGCTGCCCACGAGCTTCGTCATTTCAAGTTGCCTGGAGCAGTTTCCGACATATCATACAACGAAAACAATATCAGCATCGGTGCACAGCTCATCAAGTCGCAGGGCAAAACCTTGCACTACAATGCTTTAGGCGAACTCTATGTGGCTGGCGAGGATGCTGGCAACCTGAAGATTGATGCTACTGCCGACCTCAACTTCCGTCTCTTTGGCGACACCGTGACGTTGGCGGCAAGCGGATTCTTCCATCGCATTAATCCTTCGTTCTACTATCGTCACTATCATTCTCGCCACTTCTGGTGGGACAACGACGATATGGATGCCATCATCCATAGTCGCATCGAGGGTCTCTTCGGTTATCGCAAAACTCGAACCACCCTGCGTGTGGCTGTCGACGAGATAAAGAATATGACCTACTTCGGACAGAGCTACACCACCACCGCTGACTTCAATCGCACATCTACCATGGTGGCTTCACGCCAAGAGAGCGATGCCATAAACCTCATCACAGCATCATTGAGCCAGGATTTCACCTTCGGACCATTAAACTGGGAAACGGTTCTCACATATCAGAAGTCAAGCAAGGAGAGCGTGTTGCCTGTGCCAACGCTCAACGTTTATTCAAACCTCTATCTGCGATTCAAGATTGCTAAGGTTTTGAAGTGCGACCTTGGTGCCGACGTGCGCTACTTCACTAAATATTACGCTCCCGACTATAGTCCTGCCATCGGACAATATACCGTGCAGGAGGGTGAGCAGAAAGTGGAGATTGGCAACTATCCTCTGATAAATGCCTACCTCAACTTCCACCTCAAGCGCACTCGTTTCTTCATCATGATGAGCCATGTTAATGCAGGCAGCGGAAAAGCCAACTACTTCTTCGCTCCTCACTATCCGCTCAATCAAAACTTGCTGCGATTTGGTCTTAGCTGGAATTTCTTCAACTAAGCTCGCTCTAACAAAATATAGAAGATAAAAAATGGAAACCAATTCACCACACGCTTGGTTCTTGGCAGCAAGACCAAAGACATTGACTGGAGCTGCGGTACCTGTGATGATAGGTATCGCCTTGGCTTTCCACGATGCAGGAACAGAAGATTTCAGAATCATCCCTGCCATATTGTGCATGCTCTTTGCCTTCGTGATGCAGATAGACGCCAACTTCATCAACGACTATTTCGACTTTAAGCGTGGCAACGACGACGAGACTCGTCTTGGTCCTAAGCGTGCATGTTCTGAGGGATGGATCACTCCTTCTGCTATGCTCAAAGGCATCATCGCCACCACTCTTTTTGGTTGCACCATAGGCTTGCCGCTCATCTATTATGGCGGCTTAGAGATGATAATGGTGGGCTTGGTATGCGTGATATTCTGCTTCCTCTACACCACCCTCTTCTCCTACCTCGGACTTGGCGACGTGCTGGTATTGATATTCTTTGGCATCATCCCCGTTTGCGTAACACAATATCTTTGCGCAGCCCCAACAGCTGGCGTAGGCATGCAAGGCATCAATATCGAAGGCTTGCTGATAGCTCTTGCATGTGGCATCGTCATCGACACCTTGCTGATAGTAAACAACTATCGCGACATCGACAACGACCGCCGTGCTGGCAAGAAAACTCTGATAGTGAGAATAGGCAAAGAAAATGGTCTCCGACTATATCTCGTTGCTGGCATTGTGGGTGTTGCCATCGTAGCCATCTCGTTGCTCATGATGTTTCCACTTTGGCTTAGCCTAATCTCGATAGTATTGCTGCTGCCATATCTGCTGTTGCACATTTCAACATACAAGGATATGGCAATCATAGGCGAAGGACGAGAGCTCAACAAGACATTGGGCAAAACGGCTCGCAACATGTTTGTCTTCGGACTCTCTACAGCCATCGCCATCGTGCTTTGCTCCACATTAATTTGACACCTTATTAATATAATATATGCAAAACCAAGTAGACCTCACCTTGATGGAATTTGTAGAGAAGCAGATACTGCCTCGCTATACAGCCTTTGGCGAAAGCCACGGACTATACCATGTAACAAGGGTTATCAAGAATAGCTTAGAGTTGGCACGCATGCTGGGTGCCGACATCAATATGGCTTACGCCATAGCTGCCTACCACGACTTGGGAATGGAGGGTCCTCGTGCCATCCACCACATCACGAGTGGCAAGATTCTCACAGCCGATGCAAGACTGAAGAAATGGTTTTCGCCTGAACAAATTAAGATTATGCGCGAAGCGGTAGAAGATCATCGTGCTTCTGCCTCGCATGCGCCACGAAGCATATACGGCAAGATTGTTGCCGAAGCCGACCGCGATATCGACATCGATACCGTTTTCACTCGAGCTATACAATATGGTATCGAGCATGATCCTGACAAAGACAAGGAGTGGCAATTCAAGCGCTTCGATAGCCACATGGAGGAAAAATACTCCAATAATGGCTACATCAAACTATGGATTCCCCACTCTCCTAACGAGAAAAAATTAAAGGAACTCCGCGACATCATTGTCAACAAGGAGCTCCTTCGCCAATATTTCGATAAAATCTACGACAAGATTATAGCTGGCTAAACGTCTTTTTGCCTTTAGCATAATATTTCCACAGAATGCTGAAAGGCGCTAATGGTGCAGGCGTATGCGATGCCGACATCACAAGCTTGCGATCATTATCAAAGTCGTGCTGCCAACGATGGAAATCTCTACGTCCGCGCCACACAGCCTTAGCCTCACCAAGATTGCGGTCTAACACTATCATCTTGAATGCAGCAAGATAGTCCAAGAATAGGCGCTTGCGCATAACAGGCTTCAAGTCTTCGGCTGGCAGATTCTTATACAGCATAGTCAGATTATTGCGGAAGTTCAAGTAAGTCTTCATAGGGTTGCTCTTAGGCAATGTGCCACCTCCCACATGATACACATAGCTCTTGGGCTCCACCATCAGCTTATATCCCAGCAATCGCAGACGCCAGCAGAAGTCTATCTCCTCGTTGTGGGCAAAGAATCGTCCGTCTAAACCATTGGCATGCCAATAGCATTCGCTTCTCACAAAGAGGCAAGCTCCAGTAGCCCAATGTATCTCCACGGCATCATCATATTGTCCGTTATCCATTTCTACGTTTTCCATAATTCTTCCACGGCAGAAAGGATAACCATACTTATCTATAAAACCTCCCGAGGCTCCGGCATATTCAAAGCTCTTGCGGTTGTGTATGGCGCGAAGCTTTGGCTGGCATGCTGCCACCTGCTTATTGGCATCCATCATCGCCAACAATGGCTGCAACCATCCCTCGCTCACCTCGATATCAGAATTCAGCAACACATAGAATTCTGCTTCTATCTTCTTCAAAGCCTTGTTGTAGCCATCGGCAAAACCATAATTCTTATCCAGCACTATGGTCTTCACCGTAGGGCAGTTGTCCTTTATCCACGCCATAGAACCGTCGGTAGAGGCATTATCTGCCACCCACACCTCGGCAAGTTCCGACGACTGCGCCACAACATTCGGAAGATATTGGCGCAACATCTTCTCGCCATTCCAGTTCAATATTACTACCGCTATTCGCTTCTCCATAATGCCGTTATCCTATAATCTCGCATTTCAATGCCGACTTATCGTGATTGAAATCCAAGAGTTTAACCTTTATAATCTGATTATCATATTCCTCGCGAGCCTTGGTTGCCGATAGCTCCACGCGCACATAATTGGCGGTGAAACCATGCATAGCCTTGCCCTTGGCAGCCTTCTCGAACAGCACGTCGGCTGTTGTGCCAATATACTTTTGGTAGAAAGCTATGCGCTTTTCTTCCGACATATCGAGCAACTGCTTTGAGCGTCGTTTCTTCTCTGCCTCGTCAACGATATATGGAATCTTCAGCGCCATGGTTCCTGGGCGCTCGCTGTATGGGAACACGTGCAACTGAGTAACGTCGAGCGACTGCAGGAAATCTCTACACTCCACAAACAGCTCTGGCTTCTCGCCTCTGCATCCCACCATCACGTCGACACCAATAAAGGCATCAGGCATCAGCCTCTTTATCAGCTCTATCTTGTGAGCAAACAGCGCCTTGTCGTAGCGGCGGTGCATCAGCTTCAGCACCTCGTCGCTACCACTCTGCAACGGAATATGGAAATGTGGCATAAAAGCTCGCGATGTGGCACAATATTCTATAAGCTCATCGGTCAGCAAGTCGGGCTCCAGGCTGCTAATACGATATCGCTCAATGCCTTCCACCTTGTCCAACGCCTTCACAAGGTCCACGAAGCTCTCGCCCGTAGACACTCCAAAATGTCCGATGTTCACACCCGTAAGCACAATCTCCTTACCGCCCTCTGCAGCAGCCTGTTTAGCCTGTTCCACCAGCGATGCAATACTTGGATTGCGCGAAAAGCCACGAGCATAAGGGATAGTGCAATATGTGCAGAAATAGTTGCAACCATCCTGCACCTTCAAGAAATAGCGTGTGCGATTACCTCGCGAGCAACTTGGCTGGAAAGTGCTAATCTCCTTTGTAGGCACCGAATGATACTGATGTTCCATACCCCACGCATCCGAGAGATACTGTATGAGGTTTGCCTTCTCGTTGGCTCCCAACACCAGGCTCACTCCTTCTATCTTGCTCACCGCCTCGGTAGAGAGCTGCGCATAGCATCCCGTCACCACAACAAAGGCTCCAGGATTCTCTCGCACCAAGCGGTGAATAGCCTGACGGCATTTGTGGTCGGCAACATCCGTAACCGAGCATGTATTTATTAGGCAAATATCAGCCTTTTCGCCCTTCTCTGCCTGCACCACTCCCATCTCTTCCAGGAGTTTGGCAAAAGTGGAAGTCTCCGAAAAATTGAGTTTACAACCAAGCGTATAGTAAGCCGCCTTCTTGCCTTGAAAAACCGAACTGTCTATCATATATAATAATGTGTCGTAAAATTTAAGATGCAAAGTTAGTAGAAATATTTCGATTGTGCAAAGAGATTACAAATAGATACACACAAATCGCCATTTTCATTCTTTATTCTCTCATTTTTTTAGTAATTTTGCATCCGTTTTCGCCCAAACGAACCATCGTATGGGTAATGGCTAACAATATTTTTCTAAAACACGTAATTAATCATATGGAGACAATGTTAAAGGATAACATTCTCAACGAAAACATTTTGCGCAGGTGTATGCCTGTAATCTTCACCGTCACTTCGGCTGGCGAACTGAAAGAAGGCAATGCCATGGGCAAAGCCGAAGGCTATATCCTCATTCCCGACAACTGGGAGATAGAGAATAGTGCCGACATAGAACTGCAGAGCGAAGAGACCGAAAACTGGGGAACTGTAAGAATCATGAAGCTCGACAAGGGCGACGTGGGGCCATACCGTATCATCAACGAGGACGACGAATTCATCGACTTCTTCCCAAACAGCAAACCTGCCGAGACTGTAGTAGAATATAGTCCGGAATGCAAATCGCCATACATCAAAGAACCTCTATATCTCGAAGGCGACGTGAAATTCATCAAACGCCAAGAGGGCAAAGAAGACAAAGAGATTAGAATGGCAATGGTGATGTTCCGCAGAGAGGATTCTGCCAAGTGGGTCGACGACGCTCCGCTTGGATATATCTATGGTCGAGCTCTGACCATGGACGACGACTTCGTGTGCCCTGTCAGAATGCTCCACCTCGGCATCTCGGCATCCGATCTTGTTGAAATCGTCGACAACGACGACAATCAAATATCCTTCAAGCTCCATTGGCCTCATGGCAAAGTCGAGGTGTTGGGACGCGAAAAGGTGAAGGGCGTTTATACCGTCGACAAGGCTTCGCTTGGTGCAAGCCGTGCCGTAACATGCGTATTCTCACCAAAGGGCACCAAGCGCAGCTTCAACGTCAGAATCATCATGCCTATGTCTGGCTTCTGCCTCACCCACGGCGAAGATACTATCGAGCAGGGCGTGTTCACCCTACCGTTCATGCAACTTGCCAACTATGGCTTCGAGTTCCCTGGCGGCAATGGCGACGACCGTCTCGCCATACTCTTCGAAAACAACAATACCACCTTGCAATACATTCGCACTCACAACGACACCCTGGCTGTGAGAAACATGAACGACATGCAGGAAAAACTTGGCGAAGTGCCTACAAGCGGCACCATGGCAGACCTGCTCTTAGGCGACGAATACATAGGCAATGTGCTTGAGAAAACAGCCGGCAACTGGAACAAAACCCGCCTAAACATCATGATCAAGCATAAGGACGAGCGCTGGCGCATACATCTTGCCAACTATCCTTACCGCCTTGAGTTCGAAGATGGCGAATGGACCGTTATGTCGAAAGCCTTCAAAACTCCAGTAACCGAAGCTCTGCCACTCATGGCTATCGACCTCGACATCGACGGCATCAAGTCTACAGGCATCGCACTTGAGCAAACTTCTGAAGGCAAATACATCTTGCCTGCCGAGGCAGCCGACTGGAACAACGTGCTGATATATTGCAAAGACAAGGGAGTGGTTTATCCAAAAGCATTCGAAATACACGAAGGCAGAAAGCGCAACATCGTCGACATGCTCGAAGATGGCTCATTCATGAATCCTGCTTGGCGCGACGTTGTCGAAGCCTTCGACAGAGCCGAAGAAATGGAATGGCCATACGATGCCGTGCCATGTCTCGACATGCTCTCCGACCTCCCTTCCCTACTCTATAAGTTTGCATTCCATGAGTTCATGCTCTCGCAAGTAGATGGCGACACCAGCCATCGCCTGGAGCGTCTCTTCAAGTTGCAAGCCGACCTTGCCTTCCAATGGTTCTGGCTTGGCGACCTCGACCGCAACCACAGCAAACTTGCTCATCTTATGGATGCCGACAACGCCAAGTTCCACACCCTCTTTACAGCCTGGATAGAGAAAACCTTCGGCTCTGCCGACGATATTCCTACCGACGACGAGTCTGTAAACATGCAGATGGCTTTGCTCTACAACCAGTTCGAGAGCTTCATCTCAGAGCTTGAAGCAAAGTCGAAGAACGACAAGACAACCGAAACTCCTGATGTGCTCGAAGTACGTCGCAACGTGCGCCGCATCTCCAAGGTCAGAGACCTGCTCCTCAACCACATCGAGGGCGTCATGCCTCTTTGGCAGGTTCCTCACGACGACCGCAAGGAGTTGCTCCACATCTATCGCAATTTCAATAGCGAGTTCTAATATTAATTGGAACTTAAAGAATAACACAAGGGTAGCAGCATCATCATCGATACTGCTACCCTTTTTGTAGTTAATAGCAAGTTGGAGAGATTTACGATTCTTTCAACTTATAAGCTGGCGTATCGTTGATATCTTCATATAGCTTGCGGTATTGTCCTTTGCTTATTCTTTCGACTATACCTAAGTTGACAATATTTGACAATGAAGACATAGCACTATTTCTGCTACTATAATTCCTCTCAAACTCATCAATCGTAAATGTTTCTGAGAGGCTTTCGAAGAATACGGCAAACTTGCTTTTGCGGATTCTTGGGCGCACATCTTCTGCAATCTTCTCCTTCGCCTGCTCTATCTTCGAGCCGAAGAGGTAGATCTGAATGTACATCAGATAGTCGCCTATGAGTTTCGCAAACTTCAGGTCGTCGGCTTGCACTCGCCACTTGCCAGTTTGTCTGAAGTTTTGATACTCTCGCATCACGATTCTCGGTATGGTGTAGCGCATCATGTAGATAGGCACACGCTTGCGGAAATAGTCCACCAACTCGTCGTCCTCCAGTCGTGCCATGTCGCATTGACGCTTGCACCAGTCATAGCAATAGTCCACGAGTTCAGGAACGTCTATCTCGCCCTCTATATCTTGCAATATGGCTCCCCATTTTTCCAAAGGCGAGTCTTCTTCGATGGTCTTTTTTCTGCCCGATTTGTCTATCATTTTGTAATCATTATTCGGCATTACCCAGATAGACAGTCGGGTTACAAAACCGTCGTTGATGTCGCCTTGCGCAAGCTTCTTGCGGAGTCCGTCCATGGTGGATGTCATCACCTGGTTCCAGTTACATTGAATGATACCGTTCGTTGATTGTGCGTTGGCAAAATCCACGCCCGCATATTCGTTTTGGAACGACTTTAGCTCAATATCGTGCTTGCCTGCCCATGAGCCTACTTGCGCTCTCAGGGCGGTAGCCAATTCCGACTCCATGGTGTATAGATGCAGGTGCATCTCTCTGCCCTGAACTTCCGCCTTGGCATCCATAGAGCGCTTGTAGAACACGGCATTCGAGATTGACGAGGGCACATAGCGGATTACGGGATGCTCCACAGGCAGCGCATCTTTCTTAGCCTCTTTCGACGACTGCTGGCGCTTCTGCTGTTCCTCCTTCATCTGCTGCTCCCATGCTCGTCCGGCAGCATCTTGGTCGCGGAGCAGCTTCATTATCGCCTTGTCTTGGCGAATGGCAAACGATTTTCCCGACGCAGGATTACCTATCACATACACTATATACGAAAGGCGATAAGGGTTGCCATCGTAATGATACCAATAGCATTTTGTAAGATAAGTTCCGAACATGGCTCCTGCCGTCAGCACTCCGCCAAGCTTGTTGAAATCGTCAATATCTCTTACCGCCTCCTTATATCCTCCGTCAAGCAGAGGTTCAAGCTCTTTCCACCAATATGCGTAGTCGATTCGAGCTTGCTCCACAGGGAGTCCAGACTTTGAGGCTCCGAGGTTGATACCACAACCCTCACATGCCATTCGGATATATTTGGGGAATCCTGCATAGGCAGGCTGAGATATATTTGAACTGACGATATCTTGGATTTCCTTGATTCCTCGTTCGCTTGCCACTTCGGTTCCAGCCTTCGACAGCATAAGCACATGCAGCAGGAGTCGCTTATCGAAATCGCAGATGTAGCGAAAATTCCGAGCCATTGACAGCAGCCATGCGTGACGCGTTCCAGTACCAGGGTCGCCATTTTTTTGCTTGACATATTCTTCGACAATCTTACGGTATGGCACCTTTTCAAAGCAGATGTTTCCTTCTTCATCTCGTTCCAGGTTTTTGCAGTTATTTACATCCCAGTCGTCGCCAACTTCTTGTCCAGCCACGCTCCCAACCTTAGCTGCAGGTTCATCACACGGCTTACTATCCACTCCATTGCCAACGCCACGGCCCCAGCCATTACCATTACCACTACCGGCACTATCAGCACCAAACAAACTGCCAGATGAGTCGCCAGTTCGGTAAGCGTCGCCATATTTTCTTTCAAATTCCTTGTTGTCATAAGTAAATATTTTATCGTTGATATAAAGTATGTCGTCGGTTGTAGAGATGAACGACAATCTCGAAGCATCCTTGCATGCTTCATCGGTTTCCATGCCCAGTTGCGCAGCCAGCCATCGAGCGTTGTCAATCAAGTTGCCACGCTCGGCATCAGCCATCGCCACCAGCTTTAGTCCCAAGCCCGAAGGAGTGACGTAGGCAAGCAGCACTCCGAGTTGTTCCATCCTCGCCCGTGAGCCCCAGTCGGCATATACCTGTCGTGGATTTTCCACATGGTCGAAGTCGCACATATACAAGCCGTTAAGCTGCGCTGCACTCTGTTTGCGCCATCTTCCCGGTATGCCTCGTTTGGATTTCGACTCCACAAATGTGGCTTGAAACAACATTCCCGGCAAGCCCTTTTTCAAGGCTTGCCTCTCCCTTTCTGCTTTCTTCCTCACCTCGTCGGGAGCATCGGGGTCGAGGGTGGTCTTTGTCAGCCTACGAATTTCGCAAATCTTCTCCTTTACTCTTGCGTCTGCGAAGCAGGCGTAGAAGTCTTGGCGAGTTGCTGTCTGAGTTGGCTGAAGTAGGTTGCGTTGGATGCTAAACATTCTGATGATTTGTATAAAAGGTTAACAATTTTCTGAGTTAAATTCAAGTACAGGCGATAGTCTACGTTGATGGTGATTTGCAGCATACCCTTAGAGTTAGCCACAATTTTCAGCTCGTCGTTGTCCATCAGCCGCTTTCCCTTCAGGGCAGGCGGCAGCTTGTCTGCCCCCATACCCTTAGTGAGTTTCTTGAAGTCTTCGAACATCTCGGCAGCAGGATCAACAGCGTTTTTGTCCACCACCAGGTGGCACACCATAGACTGCTTCTCCACGCCAGCCGTTTCATACATCTTCGACTTCCTTGATTTCCTTACGCTTCGCTGCACAGGCTCGCCCTGCTGCGATGGTGTAAAGTCGAAACTGTTGTCAGGATTTATCGTAGCCGTGCCACGCACCTTTATTGCTTTTGTCTCCATTCTTCCGGTTCATTAATTGTAATTGTTATTGCTTTCTTTTCAGCCTTAAGCTTCTCCATCAGCGCATAGAAAGTCTTGGCGCTCGATGCTATAGTTCCCTCGATGGGGTTGCCCGTGATGACGTATGGTCTGCCCACCAATATGCAGCCTTCGGTATCTTTCGAGGTGTTGCCCACGTGCATCATTATACCTTGGAAACCAGGCACATCCATCAAGTATGGCATCACCTTTTTAAACTTCTGCGATGGCGCCATCATCACCCTGTAGTTGCCAGCCGGAATGGCAGTCTTGCCCTTCACTTTCTCTTCCCGTCTTAGGTTTCGCCAGCGTGGTTCCAAGGTGTGGCAGAAGTACACGCCGTTTATCATCAATATACCCTGAGTGAAGTCAGCGCCACGAAGTTGTCGCAAAATTTCCATTTCAATCATGATTACACGAAAGGCTTAAGTGAAACAATCTGAATGTTGTTAAATTTCCTTGCACCAGGCTCTTTGCCTTGCGACACACGGAATGTGACCTCTGCCTGCCAAAGAGTGTAGTTGGTGTCCACATGAGCGAAAGCCTTTGCAGCATCGCCAACCATTTCAGCCACCATCGTAGCACTACCGTTAGTTATCTCAAACTCTCTCTTTGCCAACAGCTTTACGCTGCCGTCAGTCTGTGTGAGCGGTATTTCACGAAGCTCACCGATACTCAATATTTTTACAAGTATTTCCATGTCTTGAATATGTATTTTTGTGATTAATGTTTCATCCGCTTTTTTCGCATGCACATGGCGCCATAGATATTTGCACGAGCGAAGCACGAATGTTGTCTGTTTGACAGTTGCAAAGTTAGAGCATAAGCAAGGCTGGATAAAGAGAAAAACAAGGCGATTCAAGCTTTGTCCGATGCTTCCGAAACAACAAACACTTTTTGTCCGTGGTGTCCTGATAATTGCACCATGGTGTCTTTAACTGAATTTCCGATATTATCTTATTATTTGCATTAAAACAGCACTAAACATGCAATAAATTGGCAACAAAATAACTTATGTTATGTCCATGAAAATAAGCACTTTACACAGCATAAAATCCCACTTTTGTTTTATAACTTTGTAATGCGAGCACATGTTGTGCCGCATAATATTTTTATTAATTATGATACAAAAAAGCTCTAAAGCTTTTACAGCTGTTGATTTGTTTTCAGGATGCGGAGGACTTTCACAAGGGTTTTCTTCTGCGGGTTTTAACATCGTTGCTGCTGTGGAATTAGACCACAACGCTTGCATCACTTACAGGAGTAATTTTAGTCATCCTGTGATAGAGGGCGACATCACCCAAGATGACGTAAAGCAACAACTCTATAGCACCATTGGCAACACCAAAGTTGACGTGGTTATTGGCGGACCTCCTTGTCAGGGTTTTTCAACCTCAGGCAAGCGCAACGCCGAAGACCCTCGCAACAAACTATTCCATGTATATAAGGATATAGTTTCGACGCTACAACCACAAATGGTGTTGCTCGAGAATGTGAAGGGCATAACCACGATGAGTGGCGGAAAGGTTGTTGAAGCCATACGCCAGCAGTTTGCAGACATGGGCTACACCATTTATATGAAGGTGCTTAATGCTGCCGACTATGGTGTGCCGCAACTGCGCGAGCGTGTGATATTCATAGGGTGCAAAAATGATTGCGGAAATCCATTCCCCGAACCTTTGTACACACCCGACAATTATGTTTCGGTAGCCACAGCCATTGGCGACCTCGAGTCTCAACCTTTCAGCTATGACTTCAGCCACGAGTGTCCTAACCACTCATTGGAAATGAAACATCGATTAGCTACTGTGAAAGAGGGCGAAGGCTTGTATGCCAATCGCAAGGATTCCTGCCGAAAACTTTATTGGTCGAAACCTGCTTTCACCATAAAGGGCAACCATGGCAATTGCGCCATTCACCCACATCAAAACCGCACTATCTCTGTACGCGAAATGAGTCGTCTGCAATCGTTTCCCGACGATTTCGACTTCTCGCATGTGGCGAAACAATATCAATATGTGCAAGTTGGCAATGCCGTGCCACCACTTATGGCAAAGCATATTGCAAACAAAATGTTGACATTGTTGTAAAAAAATCCGTTTCCTGTTCATGTCATATCGCAGAAAAGTGTTACTTTTGTAGCATATTTGAAAACGACATGACTGAACAGGAAACTTTATTGAAAGATTTCAACGACTACTTAAACGAAATTAAAAGTATAAGCAGTAAAGCACGCGGTAACTATATATCGTGGGCAAGATACCTTATGAAATATCATCATCTGGACGAGATGAACGATGAGGAAGATATAAACAAGATTCTCAATATAGAGTTATCTCGACAGCATTTGCCAAAACGCAAGATTTACCGCACTATCCACGACCATAGCAATTTCAAGTCTACGCTCAGACGTTTTCTGCCATTTATGCAATGCTACAGACAGAAAATGGAATTGGAGAAAACACTCCATATCGACGAGATTATTGACATGATAGGACAGGTGGACACTTATCGTAATGCGGAGGTGATAAACGAAGCTGTGAGGCTCATCGTGTTTCAAAAAAATATCATTCTTACCGACGAGCAAAAGAATCGTATGACCGAGAACCTAAGAAAATATCCTGCGCAAGGCAATTGCTATGTGCAGCATTTTGGACCACATTCCAATGCTAAAGTCATAAACACCTAATCCTCCCACTCTATCTAACCATACCGCTATGAGCGAAAAATATCAGAGCAAATATCAGCAGATATTCCACAAGGATGCAAACTGCGTAGTGATGAACGACCCTCATTTTCATGCTCCAGTAACACTCAATGCCGGAGAGGTTAAGGGCGTACCGGCATTTGACAATGAGGATATCGACGACGAGATAAAAGAAGACGGCGACGAGGCTTTGCCGTTAGCCCTTTCCAACATTATTTTCAAAGAATCCCTCTTTCATCAAGAACAAGAATTTCTTGATCTTAAAGCCACCATTGCCAGTTATGTTTCTACTTCAGCCACAGCCACAAGCGATTGTATTGTAGCAAACAAGATGTGTGAATGGTACTACATAATGAAAGCTTTAGACGAGGCTAAGTTTTTGAATAGTGACAAGACCGACAACGCATCGTTCGTTAGGCAGATGATGGCATGGTTTCCTGATATCCTTACATCGAGCAAAGACAGCGAAGACAAAACGGTGCGCAGCATAGCCAAGGCAATATCTGACGAAAGAAGAAAATGGCAGAAAGCCAATAAAAACATAGAGCCAACTATCAGGGATATGGGAGCATTGGCGCCACATACCGACGTTAGTCGCCACGACTGCCAACGAAGAATACGCACCACAATAGCTCTTTTCAAGGCGCTTGAAAAAATAAAAAGAGGTTAGGGCTTTGATTATAACCTTAACCTCTCTCTATATATATGGGGGTTATTCAATCTCTTGAATAATTCGTTGTTTCCTAAAATTAATCTGATCGCATAAGTTTTGCAAACAAGCATCGCTCTCTATATCGAGATTAATATAGTTTTCCAACTTCGGCATGAAAGCATTGCGACTACCAACAATCCCAAATGATTTCTCAATATCAGGAAACGAGGGAGCATGTAAGATTCCGCATTTGACAAATGCCGCCATCACAATAGCAGCTTGCTCGTTTACCTTATCTTTCATCATGTCTTTCATATATTCAAACCATGCTTGACGTTGGCTTCCTATTCCTATAATATAGCTTAGAACAGGATTAGGATTATTGCGATTCTTTCTCGGTCTGCCACATTTCTTTTTCACTCTGGGTTTTGCCTTCGATGCCTCGGTGCCAAGATATCCACATAGCGCCATACACGACAACACCTTCATCAAGAGATGATTATCGAGATGCAAATAGAAAAGTCGTACTGCAAAGGTTGCTCTATTTTTATACATTTCGAATGGCAACCTTTTTGCCGCTTGCTCTACCTCGCTAAGCACATAGTTGGTAGCCTCGGAGCGGTGGTTGTCGCGTATATCGCGCTTCATATCTTTTACCAAAGCTTCATAGGCTCTTTTCAGGGTTACGGTATCGTGGTTAAATGGAATATATTTTCGCACCAACGCCCTCACCTCTTCTACCGGGTGTTTGTCCAGCATCTCATATATCTTATGTCTGTCATCGTTAGTCTCTTTCGAGAAACTAAATACCATAAGATTGTTATACTCTTCCAACAAAGGGATGATGTCGGCAGCATTGTTGATACCTAATTCAAGAAACGATACAAGCGAGTCGACAGTATCATTTAACTTCGACAACTTCTCACTCGAAAAAGTAATGGAGACAGGATAATTCCAGTTGTTGAATTTTTCGTTTATAGACTCTTTTGTAGGAGGCTCGCCATAATTATTAATTTTTACCAGCATGGCATTGCCATCCTCGGAAAATCCAACCACCTTGCCGTTCATGCAGTTTCGATCCCTTTGAACTAACTTTTCAAAGACACAGTAATCGTCGTTGTCTTTTTTTCTAACATAACCTATCCGCTTACCATTAAAAATTGCCTTCACAGCCTTTTGGTCATACTGATTGTCGGGTTCCATCTTTAGTAGCACAGCCCTGCCATTGGCTTCGCTCATAAAGCTGCTTAGAGTATTTTTCACATAGTGTTTCATTCCCACCACAGATATTGTCAAATCACTTGAGCAGGTAGGAATAGGGGTTAATTCTGTCATTATTTTATTATTAAATTATTTTTATGTTATCCTTATCATTATTATTTGTTACTATATCGTCGAAAAGATTAAGCTGACGCAAATTCGACTGCACCTCTGAGGTTTGAGTGGCTTTGTTTTTCTTTACCACAAGGCTCTGCTGCTTGAGCATAATCTCTCTTACTGCTTCCGAGCAATCGCAGGCAGCAGCAGGCATCACAGTCTCGATATCATTAAACAGCCGAATTAGCGAGCGACCAACTGCCCAAGCAAGGTTCACAGGCACAGCATTGCCAATTTGCTTGTATTTGTCGCTCATGGTGCCCATAAATTGCCATTCATCAGGGAACGTCTGAATGCGAGCATACTCACGTACCGACAAAGGGCGAGTTTCTACAGGATGGCAACGCTCCGTTTGCTTCTGACATGGCGAGCAGGTCAACGTGAGCGATGGTTCACTCATCGACAAACGACGAGCCATACCGGTTTTGCCACCACCAAGAAGCCAGCTACCACCCATATATTCGCGAGCCACTTCTTCGGGCAGATTACGCCAATCGCCACCCTGTGGCACCAGTTCCATAACCCTTTTCTTCTTTTCAGGATATGCAGCACCTTCTGACTGTGGCACCTCGCTATCATAGATTACTCCAGGGAAAAAAGCATCGTGCAAAGTAAGAATGCGCTCATAGGGCGAAGGCCAACGAAACTCCACATGCTGAGCAATATCGTTGCGAATGGCTATCAATATCAGTCGCTCGCGCTTTTGTGGCACCTGATACATGATGGCTTTCAGCACATGTGGCTCAACCAAGGTATAGCCCAATTCGGCAATTGTATTTTTTATTGTTTCTATGGTGCGACCATCATCATGCGAGGCAAGTCCTTTCACGTTTTCGCCCATAAACACCTTGGGCTGAATCTCTTTCACCGCTCTTGCCAATTCAAAAAACAAAGTGCCTCGAGTGTCGCTAAAACCGCCCTGCTTGCCAGCATACGAGAATGCCTGACAAGGGAATCCTCCTGAAAGGAAGTCAACCTTTCCTCTAAGCGGAGTGAAATCAATATGGCGCACGTCGCCCTCTACAACATTCCAGTCAGGTCTGTTCTTTCGCAGAGTGTTGCATGCTGAGGTATCAAATTCATTGAGCAGCACATGGTGGAAACCTGCCTTAGCCATACCAAGAGCCAAACCGCCTGCACCAGCAAATAATTCCACAGAATTAAACTGTCGCACAGGAGCAACTTCAAACTCTTCGCTCCAGCGGTTTTCAACCATAGCCTTAGCTTCCGGGATGTCGAGCAAGTCGCACATCTCGAAACCTCTCACGCCATCGCTATCCACACACGAAGGGTAGACACCACGGCGAGCCCATGAAGCCGTTACAGCAGCACTCGTTCCGGTGAGTGCAGCAAGATTATTTATGGAAATAAACATCGTTTTATTACAATCCTCCCTTTTCCTGAATTTCTTCAGCTAATTCTTTTACCTTATCTAATATCAGCTTGCTACCATCAATCTTGTCTTCTTCTACCACTTCGCCAAATACCTTAGACAAACGATAATAGAAGTTACGGTCGCCTGTGAGATGCTCCCAAAAATCCACTCCTGCATAAACAGGATAAGTAGAAGCTATAATCTTATAGTTAGATGACAGGTTGTCGCCATAGAGCACACCTACTATCAAATCGTCAAAATTCAGTTTCAGATGATCGATGCGTGCCTTGCCCATCAATTTTCTGAAATGCCCGAGAATGGTAGTTACATCGTCATTATTAATAGTCTGAGGACCCGCCTTGCATTGGCAATACTTCCTTCTGCCATCCAGAGCATCCACAAACTCTATATCAATACCATCAATGCCCGAAGCACCGCCCGTAATTTGGCTAAGCTCAGAGATGAATATCTGAGTTTGCATGCCAAACGTAGTGTTAAGGCTGGTACCAAGAACACGAGGATACACCAAAGCCTTGGCCAACGACTCAGGCGTGGTGTCACCACACAGAAACGCAGCAAGATAGTTTATCAGAAAGGGATTCACATTGAAGTTTTTCAACTCCAACTTCTTCAAGTTGTTGATATGATTCGGTATTATAGCCGTACGGAAGAAGTTCTTTCCGCTCTCCAATATCGCCAGTTTCTGATTTTCGTCCATGACTACTATTCTTATTAAATTAATATATGTATGCTTCACATCATTATATTATCATGTGCAGCTTATCTTATGCAAAGATAATATTTTTTTATGAAAATTCAAATACCATCATATTGAAAAAATTAAGAGTTTAGATTTTTTATCTTTGAACATACTAAAAGTAGATTTACCAAAAGAGCAAAGAGTAAAGGGATAGACTATAGAAAAAACACAATAGCAGGCAAAATTACGCAAAAAGTCAACTTTCTTAGGAAAAGCGTCAACGACATCAGGAATACTCGTCAACGAACTTTGGAGTGAAAGTCAACTAAATCAGTACGGAATCTGAAATGTTAAAATCAAGAGATAAAAGAGAGTCAACCTTATTCAGGAAAAGACAAGGAAAAGACAGAAAGTTAAAAACTTAAGAATTAAGAATAAAGAATAAGCAACTTTCTAAAGTTGCTTATGTATTTTTACATTATATATTATATATAATATTATTATATATAATATATAATGTAATGTTATATTACTTTTATCTTTTTCTCTTTTTCATCAGAGATAACTATCCTTATTCTTTATTCTTAATTCTTAAGTTTTTAATTTTTGAGTTTGTGCATCAACATGGAAGTCTAAGTAATTGCAATTCCGAGTAGACATAGTTCACCTCTCTATCCCATAAAACTCCATCAGATATTTCACCACCCTTGGAGGTAGCTTTCTCTGCGAAGCTTGATAGCCTGCAGCGATTAATTGGTTGTGGTTAGCGTGTAGCCATCGGCGCAACGTGCGCTCGCTGACTCCTGCCAGCTGCGCCAGCTCTTTGCGGGTCATGGATTTCATAGTGTTTAATGTTTGATGTGTAATGTGTAGTGAATAAATTATCCTACGGATTTTAAACGGATGGAACGGACTAAGGAGATACGGAGGCTAATCGCACGGAATGTAAACGGAAGGCTGGCGCCAATGAAATCTGCGCGATAACATTCAAGCGAAAACTCAGGGCGTCAGCCTCCGTCTTTGTTCCGTGCGTGTAGCCTCCGTCTATGTTCCGTGCGTGTAGCCTCCGTTGCATAATGATCCGAAAAATCCGTTTTAGTTCCGTATGATAATTTCTTTCCGAATATGGTCTGATGTTTCTCTCATTATTCTACTGCAAAGATACGAAATATTCAGCAGAATATGATGCTGCTATCCTCGACAAGCAGCCAAATGCAGCAAACAAACTGTTAAAATAACACCCCTAAAAGTTAAAACTCGGACATAAGCGGACACAAGCGGACATAAGCGGACAACGAGTTATGCGAATGTAGTACCTTTGCCTACGTAATCCAACGAGCCGTAAGCAATCGTTAATCCCCACAGCGGATAGCTCAGCGACGACAGCACACAAGAGCTCCATGATGCCGATAAGGCGCACGAGCTCACGAGACTACTCGAAAGGCGCCACGAGAACGCTCGAAATGCTGAATGCGGATAGTCGCACAAAACATGACGATTAGCCAACGAAAGTCGGTATCTGCGGAAAAATTTACCTTTTTACTCTTTTACTTTTTTAATTTTTAAATGTTTAACCAATAAAATTTATTTACAACTATGATTCATTATTCAGTCTACATGATGCAAAACCCTATCCACCCAGAGAAGGGCAGTCTCGCTTACGCAACTCCACAGGTTCGCGAAAAGCTTTCGACCTCGAAATTCATCTCGCACGTGGCGAGCCACAACACAGTATTCTCGAAGGGCACCATCAAGGGCGTTTTGGCTGACATCGCAAGCTGTCTCCGCGAGCAACTCCTAAATGGAAACAAAGTTCAGCTTGAGGGCTTGGGTACCTTCGGTATCACCCTCAACAGCCAGGGTGCCGAGTCGTTGAAGGCGTTCACCGCCGACAATATCAAGAAGATCAACATCGTCTACACTCCCGACGCTGAGCTCGAAAACCTCATCGACGATGCTGCATTCGACCTCGTAGCGAGCCGTGCTGCTCAGGCTGCGACTCTCAAGGCGGAGAAGGCTGGCGAGGGCACCGTTGACCTCGATGCTGCGAAGAAGAAGGTCACTCAGACCACCGACGACCCACAGGGGTAGCCGAGGGTGACCACGAATAACTCGTGATTTGAAGAACACGAGATTTGGGGTTTAAACGAACACGAATCAAGCGAATCAACCGAATATAGATAAAGCACAAGCTAAAGAGCCCACAGGGCTCAAGATTCGTGTTATTCGCACGATTCGTGTTCGTAAAAACCTCAAGCAGTTCGTGTTAAAACGAACACGAATCAAGCGAATCAACCGAATATAGATAAGCGCTCAAGCAAAAGAGCCGTAGGCTCAAGATTCGTGTAATTCGCACGATTACTTCCCGTTGGTCAGTGGGTCTACGACAAATCTCGTGTTCGTAAAACCACAAGCAGTTCGTGGTTACAAAAATTAACTTGTTATCAACTTTTAATTCGTTTACAACTATGACTCCCGAACAGAAACATTCAGTAATTCAGGCGATATTGACCTTCATTTCGTCAATCTTGTGCGCCATCACAGCAAGCTCATGCATATCGCACCTATAAACAGAAACAGCCTCACGCCCAAATATCGGGAGTGAGGCTGTTAGGCTTCTTGTTTTTGTGTCTATCTCATACATGCTTCTACGAAGCAGAGGGGAAGGAGGTCTTTCACGCTGTCTACCATGTAGACACCCTTGGTGCCATAGAGCAGAATGCGGATGGGCTGCTTGTAGCGATCTTCGATTTCGAGTATCACCTGACGACAGGCGCCACATGGCGACACAGGAACCTCGAGGAGTCCATTCTCGTTGCGAGCAGCTATGGCGAGTGTTGCCACAGGCTGGTCGGGCTGATTGGCTTGGGCAGCAAAGATTGCTGTACGCTCGGCACAAAGACCTGAAGGATAGGCGGCATTCTCTTGGTTGGCACCCATCACGATATCGCCATTTGCCAGTCGCAAGGCTGCGCCTACATAGAATTTGCTATACGGAGCATACGAATTGTTGGTGGCAGCGATAGCTTTTTCCACCAGTTCGCGGTCATCAGTTTGGAGTTCGTCCATTTGAGCGAAACCAATCTTAATGTGTAGATCTATTTCTTTCATCGGTATAGTATTTTATGTTTGACTTTATGATATGCTGTTTACTGTTTTGCTTGTCGGGCCAGTCTGCTGCAGGCGGTAGATATTCGTAGGCACCACAGTCGGGAGCATCGTCGCGCTTAGAGCCACGAATGTCGACCGGGGTAGCGGTGGCAGCATCGGCGGCAGAGATGGCGGCAGAGGTGCTGTCGAGCGAGAAATCGTAGTATAGATTGTCTTCGTCGATGATGGCGAAATGCTTCTTACCGTATTTTGTGGTGTCTTCTGCATCCTCGTAGACTACGGAGATGAAGCGAAGACTATCGGCGGTGGTCTCTTTCTCGGTGCGCATCACGCAATGGCGGAAACCAAAAGGAAGAGCCACAGCGCTGTCGGGAGCTGTGCGCATCACCACGTCGGTGGCATAGCCTGTGAACAGGGAATTGCGACAATCGAGGGTGTCCATGCCTGTGCCTGCGCTAAAATAGAGTGCACCGGCACGGTTGGCATCGAAGGGATAGAACTGGGCAAAGGTGGAGCTGTTGACGAGGGTTTTGCCGCCCGTGATTTCGAGACAGTTGCCAAGGGTGTTGGAAACCACGGAGTTTTCGATTTTCAGATTCGAATAGTAGCTGCTGATGCCGAAGCCCTGACAGTTGTGAACCATAGAGCTGCTCAGCAAGAGTTTTTGGCGGCTAACATCCGAGGAGTCGAGAGCGATGGCATTGTAGGTACTGTGGATATCGGTATGCTGAAGGATGTTGTCGAACGACGAGGCGGTGAACTTGATGCCCTGCCATTGTCCAGACACACGGTCGTAGGGCAGATAGTCGAACATATGGTCGAGACGATCTCCACGAAGCACAACGGGATTGGACTGCGAGCCGAGGCTCTTGAGGGTGCCATAGACGGTGATGCCTGCATCGCCATGGAAATAAAGGTTTAAGCCTTCTGCCAGGGTGAGTGTGGCAAGGCTGTCGACAACGATGCCGCCATATACCACAACAGGCTTGGCCTGGGCAAGCGTGGTGTCGGAAGAAATGCGAAGATTGCGGAGCAATATGGCATCCCACGACCATGAGCGCAGGCACACCTTCTGCTGTAGTCCGCTCTCGAGGGTAAACAAGAGGTTGTCTTCTACGAGCTGTGGAGCGGATTGCCCGTTCTTTGGCGAAGTGAGCTCAACGAAAACCCGTATGCTGTCTTTGTTGCGCACTTCGATATCCGAGGTTTGAAATCCCGACTGCTGACCAAGGTATGTGCCATCTACATTTACTCTAAATCCCGACTGGTTGCCACGTTGCAAACGCACATTGGAAAGGCGCAAGCCTTTGCCTGAGCGATTGTATACCCAAAAGGTTTTGGTGGGTGTGGGCACGGTAGAAAATGTGGTGTCGAGCAAAAGGGTGTCGGTGGACATAGATAATGAATATGCCGACGACTGTGTGAAGGAGTCGTCGTCCGTACAGCTTGTTGCGCCAAGGGCTAAGGCAAGCGTAGGTAGGAATATTTTGCAAAATATATTTCTCATTATCTATAATAACGCATTTTTGGCAAAAATATTATCTGTTTCGGTGAGACATATACCAAGGATGCAAAAGAAAATTGTAGGCCAAGAGCACAAATATGCTCAATGCTACCGCCGCGAGGTATATATTTGTCTTGTCGGCATTCAACACTCCGTAGGCAAGGGCTATGCCCGAAGACAGTCCAAATTCCCATGCCAAGAAGTAGGTGCTCTGACTGGTGCCACGCTGACAATGGCGCGACAGCTTGATGAGAAAGAGCATGAAGCGTGTGGCAAAGATGCCCGCTCCAAAAGCGAAGAGCGCAGGCACTATCTTGTCGACTACTGGCAGTTGGCTGATGAGCAACATGGCAAGAGAAAGGAGCATGCAGATAAGACCTGTGATAGGCTCGCTCTTGAGGTCGGCATCAGAGAAAACTACCTTCTCGGAGATTATCGAGAGCACAAAGCCTGCAAACATAAAGCCGAAGAATTCCATGGTGTTGACCGTCGACACTACCAAGCCTGCAGCCATGGTTGCCATGGCGAGGAGCAGGAACAAAGGAAAGCCCTGGAGAAGGAAGAAACGGTCGGTGGAATAGAGCGAAACATTGTCTTCGGGAGCACGGAACGGGAACTTGGCTCTACGCACAAAATAGATAGAGCAAAGACCCATGGCGCAAGCCACAAGAATGGTTGAACGATAGTCGATAAACTGACTGCATATCAAACCAATAGCACCACCCACAGCAAGGCTCACTCTGCCAAACCACGAAGAGATATAGTTGGCCTCGGTACGCATAAACGATTCGCTGGTATCGATGACGAGAGTAGACATAAGCGTCATCTTGGCGAGTCCCATCAGGGCACCCATGAGCAATGCCACTACGCATCCGAACCAAATGCCTAAGTGGTGAGAAATGGGCAGATGCTCGTTGAAATACATAGAGCTAACGGTGAGCGTCAACGCAAATATCGAGAGCATGCACACCACATTGCGACGATAGCGCTGCACAAGATACGAGGTGAAACCGCCAAGCAGAAACAAGCCTATGGCGTAGGATATGGCTACGGCTCCCACCTCGCAGGTAGAGAAACCATGATATTTCATCAGATGCGACGGCATGATGGGTATAAGCATATACACCATCGACGACAACATGAGGTTTGCCAACGATAGCAACCAGAAGTCGCGATGCCAAAGGCGCAGATGAACAGGTGTGTTTTGTGTATCCATAACAATCTGAAAAGTCTGTTTTGTAAAAAATAGTTTGTGTTTATTCGAAGAAGAGGTCAGAAGGATTGATGCCTACATAGTTGTCGATAACCTTGTGGGCATATTCTGCAATAGCCTCGCGAGAGTTTGTTGTGGCAAGACCGACGATAGCCATATTGGCTCCCTGCAAGCTCTTTAAGCCATTGAAGCTATCTTCGAAGCCTACACATTCGTCGACATTGGCACCAAACTTCTGTGCCGCCTTGAGATAGCAGTCGGGGGCTGGCTTCGACTTTGCGAAGTCTTCGCTGGTGAGCACTTCGTCGAAATATGTTTTGAATTCGGGATGCTTGGCATAGACGTTATCCATCTTTTCGCGGTTGCTACTGGTAACAACGGCTGTCTTTACACCAATGCTGCGTAGTTTCGTTATAAACTGCTCAAAGCCAGCAACATATTCATAGTTCATATCAACCTCAAAATCGTTGAGTTCGCGAGTAATGTCAGCCTGCTTTTGTGGCTGGTCGTTGAAATACATATCATAAATCTGTACAAGAGTCATTCCCTTCACCTTATGCTCAAGTCCAGGCTCTTGCGGATAGTATTTCTTGAATTGGCTACCCCAAAATATTGTATACTGAGGCTCGGTATCGAATACCACGCCATCAAGGTCGAACAATGCTATATGTCTATGCATGTAATAATATTATCTTAAACTTGCTGCAAAGTTACTGCAAAATTTCGATTAAGCGAAAAGAATTGCAATTTATTGAAAAAAAATGAGGTAATGGCGGGCGAAGATAATAAGTTTTATTACCTTTGCATAGAATATAAATATAATAATGTAGAAATGATTGAAATTATAAAGAAGTATTTCCCAAATCTGAGCGATAAGCAGATGGAGCAATTCGAAATGCTCGACGCACTATATCGCGACTGGAACTCGAAGATAAACGTGATATCACGCAAAGATATCGACAACCTGTACGAACACCACGTGCTCCACTCGCTGGGCATAGCAAAAGAGATTACCTTTAAGGCTGGCAGCGAGATTCTCGACTTCGGCACAGGCGGAGGCTTCCCTGGCATTCCGTTGGCAATACTGTTTCCGGAGGTGAAGTTTAAGCTCATCGACGGTACAGGCAAGAAGATAAGAGTGGCTACCGAGGTGGCTACTGCTTTGAAGCTCACCAATGTGGTGGCAGAACACAAACGTGGCGAAGAGGAGAAAGGAAAATACGACTTTGTGGTGAGCCGTGCCGTGATGCCACTACCCGACCTTGTAAAGATTGTGCGCAAGAATATTTCGAAAACTCAGCGCAATTCGCATCCTAACGGCATTTTCTGTCTAAAGGGTGGCGACCTGACAAGCGAGATGCAGCCTTTTGGCAAATCGGGAATGATAACGCCATTGAGCAATTTCTTCGACGAAGAATGGTTTAAAGAGAAATACGTGGCATACACGCAACTATAAGAACAATTACATATATTAAACGATGTTGAATATAAAGAAATTCACTTGCAATATGTTGCAGGAAAACTGCTATGTTGTGAGCGACGAAACTAAGGAATGTATGATTGTGGACTGTGGAGCTTTCTATCCCGAAGAGCGACAGGCCATAGTAGACTATATCAGAACAAACGACCTGAAGCCTATGCACCTCGTGGCTACTCATGGACATTTCGACCACAACTTTGGCAACGACACCATATACAAGGAGTTTGGACTGAAGCCTGAGATTCATCGTAAAGACGAGAGATTGCTGCAGACCATCGGCGACCAAGCAATGACCATAGTGGGAGCAAACATAGACGCTGAGATGCCTGCTGCAGGCAGACTGCTGAGCGAAAACGACACCATAGAATTTGGTAGCCATAAGTTTGTGGTGATAGAAACTCCAGGACACTCGCCTGGCGGAGTGTTCTATTATTGCAAGGAGGAGAATGTGGCTTTCAGCGGCGACACATTGTTTAAGGGAAGCATAGGCAGAACCGACTTTGTGGGCGGCTCGATGTTTATGCTCATTCAGAGCCTCAGAATGATTAGCCAGATGCCCGACGAGGTGAAGCTGTTGCCTGGTCATGGTCCTGAGACAAGCATTGGCGAAGAGGTGGCTCACAACCCTTATATCGACAGATAGAAATATGATACCTGCTAACGGCAAAAACAAAACAGAAAAGATAATCCTCGGCATAGACCCCGGAACTAACGTGACGGGATATGGCGTGATAAAGGCTATTGGCAACAAGGCTGAGATGGTGGCAATGGGCGTGATAGACCTCAGAAAGATTAGCGACCCATACCTGCGACTGGGAAAGATTTCGGAGCGTGTGCAGGGCATCATCGACTCTTATCTGCCCGACGAGATGGCTATCGAAGCCCCTTTCTTCGGCAAGAACGTGCAGTCGATGCTAAAGCTGGGCAGAGCGCAGGGCGTGGCTATAGCTGCCGCCATACGCCACTCGGTGCCCATTCACGAATATGCGCCACTAAAAATAAAGATGGCGATAACGGGAAATGGCTCGGCAAGCAAAGAGCAGGTGGCAGGAATGCTGATGCGACTGCTACACCTGAAGGAAGACGAAATGCCGAAGTTTATGGATGCCACGGATGCCCTTGGTGCTGCATACTGCCATTTTATGCAGATGGGAAAACCCGTTGCCGACACCCACTATAGAGGATGGAAAGACTTTGTGGCAAGAAACCAAAGTAGAGTTAAAAACGACGAATAGCAAGAAATACACAAACGCAATGCAGAAGATAATAAACATCAAAGAGGGTGTGACCCGCATGCCCGAATGGCGAATGGCAAAGCCTGTGAACTTTCAGTCTGAAGATGACGAACATATAGCAATAGTTGGTCCTAATGGCGGTGGCAAATCGATGTTTGTAGACATCATCGTGGGCAGACACCCACTACTGATGCACGACCCGGAATATGATTTTGCACCAAGCACCAAACCATTGGTGAGCGACAATATCAAATACATCACCTTCCGCGACACCTATGGTGGCGACAACGACCGCACATACTATTTGCAGCAACGATGGAATCAGCAAGAGATAGATGCCGAAACTCCTACAGCCAAAGATAAGCTGGAAGAAGCTTTCCTCATGGCGGGCGAAGATACGGCTGAGCGCAGAGAATGGCAGAAGCATATCTATAAGCTATTCCACATGGAGCACTTCTTGGATAAATATGTGATATTGCTGTCGAGCGGCGAACTAAGAAAGTTTAAGCTCGCCACAATGCTCTTTGCCGAGCCAAGGGTGCTGATAATGGATAATCCATTTATCGGACTTGACGACGAAACCCGACATCAGCTCACAGAACTGCTCACGGAGTTGAGCCACGAGCGTGCATTGCAGATAATTCTTGTGTTGTCGAAATCAGACGACATTCCTCCTTTTATCACTCACATCGTTGAGGTGAAGGATATGATTGTAGGCGAAAAGATGACTAAGGAGGATTTTCTCGCCACAAGAGAGCCATTGCCAACGAGCGTGCTGAGCAAAGAAAAGGCGGAGGCTATATTGGCGTTGCCACACAAAGACAACGACTATAATGCCAACGTGGTGGTGAAGATGGACAAGGTGAGCATCGTTTATGGCGAGCGAACAATATTGAAAGACCTCGACTGGACTATCCACAACGGCGAACGATGGGCGCTGTCGGGACAAAATGGCGCAGGAAAGTCGACGCTGCTGAGCCTTGTTTGTGCCGACAATCCGCAGAGCTATGCTTGCAACATCACGCTCTTCGACCATGAGCGTGGTACTGGCGAGAGCATTTGGGATATAAAGAAGCATATAGGATATGTGTCGCCTGAGATGCACCGCTCATATCAGCGCGATATGCCTTGCTTAAGAATTGTGGCGAGCGGACTGAAAGATTCCATCGGACTATATGTTAGACCTGAGGAGTCGGAGTATGAGCAATGCCGCTTCTGGATGAACATCTTCGGACTGGAAGGGATAGAAGATCGCAGCTTTATGAAGCTCTCGTCGGGCGAGCAGCGCCTTGTGCTCCTTGCCCGTGCCTTCGTCAGAGACCCTGAGCTGCTGATATTGGACGAGCCGCTGCATGGCCTGGACAACAAAAACCGAAAGCTGGTGAAGGAGGTTATAAATACTTTCTGTCAGCGACCAGGCAAAACTCTTATCATGGTGACACACTATAAAGAGGAGCTGCCTCCATGCATAGACCATAGCATATTCCTGAAAAGGCAGGTGTAGGGACAGCCTCTCCCCCAACCCCTCCCCAAAAGGGAGGGGAGTAATTAGACTCATGACAAAACGAGGCTATTTATAAAGGCTAATGTTTAATTGATAATGGTTAATGAATAATTGGTATATGAAAAAGGTATTTTTAGTCATTGCCATCGCATTGATGATGGTAGGACAAGCAAAGGCACAGGAAGTGGCTAACGAGATAAAGCGAATTTCTAAAGCCGTGGTCGACGACCCAAAGCAAGACGTGCAAGTGCGCCGCGTAGCCTACTTCAAAGTAAACGCAGTAGACTATATGAAAATGAAGATTCGCGATATTGTGGCTAACAACCCAAAGGACAAGGAGGCGATAAATAAAAATATCAAGATGGTGAACGAGCAAGCTTACGCCATGTATGAGTTTGTGAATCTCTACATCAAGCAACTTGCTGAAGCTAAGACTCCTGAGTCGAAGGATCTTGTAGGAAAAGAGTTTCGCGCAGCATCATTGAACAATCCTTTGTTCAACGACACCGACCTCGAGGTGGTGCAGTCATACGTGAACAACGACACCTACCTCACCCGCTTCTCGCTCGACACTAATTGGGTGAAAGCACTCGAAGAGGTGAAGAACTAAGAGTGAAGATTGAAGAGTGAAGAATTATATAGTCTTATCTGCAGGATCACCGAAAAGGTGTAGAATTAAAAAATGGGCGGATGCAATGTTGTTTGCATCCGCCCATTTTATTATGTCCTATGCCATTACTCATCAATAAAGCGCATGAGGAAGTCTACAGCGCCATTGACACCAAACTTGGTTACGTCGAGAGCAATGTCGTAGTTGCGGCTATCATACCAGTCTTTGCCGGTGAAAGTCTTGGTGTATAGTTCGCGAGTGTAGTCGTTGTCTTCGATAAGGATTCGCGCTTTCTCCTCGTCAACATCGTAGCGCTCCATGATTCTCGCTATACGACGGTCTAACGAAGAATGAAGGAATATGCGCAACTTGTTAGGATGAGCCTTGAAAACATCAAAGCCACAGCGACCAACAACCACGCAGCTCTCTTCTTCGGCAATGCGTTTCATCTCTGAAGCCTGAGCATAAAATAGTTGGCGACTCGTAACTTCGCGCTCCACCACCTTATATTCGTTTACAGAGACAAACGACTTATAGAACATCGAGAAGTCCTCCCACCACGATGGTCGTTTGTTTTCTAACTCGGCAGCCTCCGACTCTGTAAGGTTAAACTTATGAGCCACGGCCGTCAATATCTGCTTGTCTATGAGTTTCACTTCCAATCTTTTTGCAAGCTCGGCAGCTATCTCATGACCGCCAGTACCAAACTGTCTGTTGACAGTAATCACAAATCGTTCACGTCTATCCATAGCAAACAAGAGTTTACGGTTTCGACAATAATGTCATCCACCGATGGTTAGCAATAAGTTATCATTGGCAAACTTAAACAATTTGCTCGACATTTCCAAGTTTTTATCGATAAAAATGGCGTCGATATGAGAAAGGCATGGCGTAATAACGCAAAAAAAGTCGCATGCCTTAACGACATGCGACTTTATTATAATAGAATAATGTAATTCTTACTTCTTAAAGAAGTCCTTAACATCCTCATTACGAACCATACGCTCATCGAAGATGTAAGCACCAGTCTTAGGGCTCTTAACCATCTTGATAACCTTTGTGTATGCACGTCCGTCGGTAGAACCTTCGTGGAGGGTAGCGACCGCTTTCTTAGCCATAGTTTAAATCTCCTTTATTACTTAATCTCCTTGTGAAGAGTCATCTTCTTAAGGATTGGGTTATACTTCATCAACTCAAGACGCTCAGGAGAGTTCTTGCGATTCTTTGTGGTAACGTAACGGCTTGTTCCTGGAAGACCACTGTTCTTCATTTCAGTGCACTCGAGGATAACCTGTACCCTATTGCCTTTAGCTTTCTTTGCCATGGTAATTAATCTCCTATAACTTTAATGTCCTTCCAATCGCAATAACCCTTGGCAACTGCCTGCTTAAGAGCTGCGTCAAGACCAACTTTATTAATAAGACGGAGACCAGCAGCGCTGATCTTAAGTGAAATCCAGCACTCCTCTTCTACATAGTAGAATTTCTTGCTGAAAAGGTTAACGTCAAAGGAACGCTTTGTGCGATGCTTTGAGTGAGACACATTACAACCTATCTGTGCCTTCTTACCTGTAATCTGACAAATCTTAGACATTGCTATGTTTAAATTTTGTTTTCGTTTTTTGATACTTATTCCAAACAGGGTGCAAAATTACAAATATTTCCCGAACCTGCAAAACATTTAGTAAAAGAATTAATGCTTTTAAGGTTTTTTATTTCTTTTAACTCGTTGAAATAGAGAATATGTAGCTATTTTGCCTTAGTTTTGGGCAGAAGCAACATAGAGTGCGCACATCTCTGCACAACGTTCGCCATCGACTCCCGCCGACACGATGCCACCTGCATAGCCTGCACCTTCGCCACATGGGAACAAACCTTGCAGGCGCACATGCTGAAGGGTTTCGTTGGAGCGAACTATGCGGACAGGGCTCGACGTGCGAGTTTCTACAGCTATGAGCAATGCCTCGTTGGTAAGGAAGCCATGGCTGCGACGTCCGAAATCCTTGAATCCCTGTTGCAGACGTGAGGCTACAAACTTTGGCATCCAAAAGTGTAACGGACTGGATATCAAGCCTGGAGCATAGCTTGAGCGTGGCAGGTCGTAGCTCAGGCGACCATTCACAAAGTCTGCCATACGCTGAGCTGGTGCTGTTTGGCGCATATTGCCTTGCTGCCAACAGTTGCGCTCCAATTCTTCTTGGAATGTGAGCATGCGCAGAGGGTCATCGCCCTCGATATCTTCGGTGCGCACTTCTACCACCATACCCGAATTGCTCCATTTTGTGCCACGGTTGGCAGGGCTCATACCATTTACCACTATCTGCTCAGGACCTGTGGCGGCAGGAATAACGAAACCACCAGGGCACATGCAGAATGAGTAAACGCCACGGCCATCAACCTGAGTGACGAATGAATATTCGGCAGCAGGCAGATATTTGCCTCTGCCATTGCGGTTGTGGTATTGTATTTGGTCGATGAGTTCGGCTGGATGTTCAAGACGCACACCTACAGCAATACCCTTGGCCTCGACCTCGATGCCTGAGCCTACAAGATGGCGATAAACATCGCGAGCGCTATGTCCTGTGGCGAGAATCACCGGACCATGATATGTTTCTTCGCCACCAGTCTGAAGGTTTATAGCCTTTACACCAATGGTCTTGTCGCCATGAGTGATGATATGCGTCATCTTTGTCATGAAGTGAACTTCGCCTCCGCAACGCAATATTGTGTTGCGCATACTCTCTATCACTCCAGGCAATTTGTCGGTACCGATATGCGGATGAGCATCAGCAAGGATAGATGTGGAAGCACCATGCTGGCAAAACACATTAAGAATCTTTTCTATTGGTCCACGCTTCTTGCTGCGAGTATATAGTTTACCATCAGAATAGGCACCTGCACCACCCTCGCCAAAGCAATAGTTGCTCTCGCCATCCACCTTCTGAGTTTTGGTGATGTTTGCAAGGTCTATCTTGCGGTCGTGAACATTCTTGCCACGCTCAAGCACTATTGGGCGCAAGCCAAGTTCGATGAGTCGCAAAGAAGCGAAAAGTCCGCCAGGACCCTCGCCCACTACTATCACCTGTGGTTTGCCGCTAACGTCGGGATATTCCGTATGCTGATATGCATCATCCTCAGGCATTTCGTTGACATAGACTCTAACTTTGAGGTTGACAAAGATGGTGCGCTGACGAGCATCGATGCTGCGTTTCAACACTCTAACGGCATTTATCGTCCTTACGTCTAAGCCTTTATCTTTTGCCACATATTCTGCTATCGACTGTTCTGAAGCTGCCTGTTGTGGCAGAACTCTTAATTGATATTCGTAAGTCATTTTATGTTTTTATCTAAAAAATCGAGAATTGCTTTTTGGTTTTTAATGTTGCACTCATGAGGTTGAGCCTCGATATGAGTTTCGAGATTGCTCTCGCTACCAGCATCCTTCCATACAGAGTGCATGACGGAATAAGCTTTCCTCACACCATCGAGCGGAAACAGCTTGTCGCTATCGCCAGCTATGAAGAGCGACGGTTTTGGTGCTGCCAAGGATGCTATGTCGGGATAGTCGAGGAAGAGGCGAAGACCAGGTATACAGTTGGCAAATCCGCCATTTTCTTTTCTGCCATAGCGTGTGGTAAGCTGAACATCGGTAGTAACCATCCAGCATACGGCACACATAGCCTTCACTTTGTCTGACAATGCCGAGAGCATCCACGCTCTATAAGCGCCCATCGAACATCCTGCGGCTGCGATGTTGTTGGCATCGACATAAGGTAGCGACGCAAGGAAGTCGGTAGAGGCAATATCATCATAGTGCATATAAGAGCAGAGATTTTGTCCAAGCATCATCATGTTGCCTGCTATGATATCATATCGTTTGCGGTCGACACCCTCTTTTCTGCCACGTTCTCCCCAGAGCGGAGCATCGATACTCATCACCACATAGCCATGCTGAGCAAGATAGTCGCCAAGGAATTGCCCCTCGTAGATTTGCTTTGCCCACTTGTCGGCATCCTCTACCACAGCAGGCTCTTCGGCAATAGGCTTTATCATCTTCTCCTTACCTATATATAAATGTGCACCATGGTCGTGGAGCAAGTTTACGGCAGGATGTTTGCCTTCGCCATCAGGTTTCAGGATATAAGCCACCACCCTATACCATCTGCTCAACGCTATCTCCACCTTCATAGCCTTGTAGCCATTGCGTTGTTCTTCAGCCAGCAGCTTCATATCCCAGCTGTCGGCTCTTGGCGGCATAGGTCCCATACATTCCATCACCTTTTGGCGAGCCTTTAGTCGCCAAGTGTCGAAGCTAACAGAATCTTTCATATGGCGCCACGCCATAGGATAATCGAGAGTAGCCTGAATGGAGTCTATATAAATAGGTATATCCATAAAGTACTCTGCAGCCTGCCTTTTCTGAGCGTGAGAACAGAGAAAAGGCGTAAGCAAAAATGGTATAGTTATTGCAAAATGTTTCATATTATGATATTCTAAGCGCAAAATTACGCAAATTCCTTGAAAAAACGTTGGCAATGAAGATATTTATTTGTATTTTTGCGCCCAAGTTCTGTTACAGCCCTGTTTGTTCCAGGGGTATCAGAGCATTACCTGTGATGGGAAGGATGGCAGAAAGCCGTCTTTTATCACCACGCAAACACTAAAAACAATATGAAAGTATTAAAATTCGGAGGAACATCTGTAGGTTCCGTGAAGAGCATTCTCAGTCTGAAGCAGATTGTAGAAAACGAGGCAAAGAAACAACCAGTAGTAATAGTAGTGAGCGCCCTCGGTGGCATTACCGACAAGCTCATCGCAACATCAAAGTTGGCTGTTGCCGGCGACGAAGAGTGGAAAACAGAATTCGACGCCATGGTAGACAGACACCATAAGATGATAGACACTATCATCACCGACACCAAAGCACGCGAAGACTTATTTATAAAGGTAGATGCATTATTAGACCAACTTCGCAGCATCTACTTTGGTGTTTTTCTAATCCACGATCTTAGCGAAAAGACTTCCGACGCTATAGTTAGCTATGGCGAACGCTTGAGCTCGCTCATTGTTTCCACTTTGGTGAAAGGATCAAAGTGGTACGACTCTCGCGAATTTATCAAAACCGTAGACAAGAATGGCAAGCATGTGTTGGATGCTGAGCTTACTACAGAACTCGTGATAAAGACATTCAGCGAGTTGCCAAGAATTTCTCTCGTTCCAGGATTCATATCAAGCGACCGCGACTCAAAGGAGATAACAAACCTCGGTCGTGGCGGTAGCGACTATACTGCTGCCATTATTGCAGCTGCGCTGAACGCAGAAGTGCTTGAAATATGGACCGACGTGGATGGCTTTATGACTGCCGACCCTAAGGTGATAAAGACTGCCTACACCATCAACGAACTTAGCTATATCGAGGCTATGGAGCTTTGCAACTTTGGTGCAAAGGTTATCTATCCTCCTACAATATACCCTGTGTGTGTGAAGAACATTCCTATCAGGGTGAAAAACACCTTTAACCCTGAATCAGACGGCACCATCATAAAGCAAAAGATTGAGAACAATCTGAAGCCTATCAAGGGTATCTCAAGCATCAGCGGCACTACACTTATAACCGTTACTGGTCTTTCGATGGTGGGTGTTATTGGTGTAAACCGCCGTATCTTCACCGCCCTTGCTCAACAAGGCATTAGCGTGTTCCTCGTTTCGCAGGCATCATCAGAAAACTCTACTTCTATTGGTGTTCGCGACCAGGATGCAGAGAAGGCAGTAAACGTGCTGAACAACGAATTTGCGAAGGAGATTGAAACAGGTGCCATGTTCCCTATGCATGCAGAAAGCGGATTGGCAACAATAGCCATCGTAGGCGAAAACATGAAGCACACTCCTGGTATTGCAGGTAAGCTATTCGGCACTCTCGGCCGTAGCGGTATCAGCGTTATTGCTTGTGCGCAGGGTGCATCTGAAACAAACATCTCGTTTGTTATCGACGGCAAGTATCTGCGCAAGTCGCTCAACGTGCTCCACGATTCTTTCTTCCTCTCGGAATATAAGGTTTTGAACCTCTTCATCTGTGGTGTGGGCACCGTAGGAAGCAAGCTCATAGAGCAAATTCGCTCACAATATGAAGAGTTGAAAGAGCACTCACGACTGAAGCTCAACGTGGTGGGAATAGCAAGTTCGCACAACGCAATATTCTGCCGCGAAGGTCTCGACCTCAATAACTATCGCGAGCAGCTTCAGGCTTCTGAGCCAAGCTCGCCTGAGAAGCTTCGCGACACCATACTCTCTATGAACATCTTCAACTCGGTATTCGTAGACTGCACGGCATCAAAGGATGTGGCACTACTCTACCAGTCGTTCTTGGAGCACAACGTTAGTGTGATAGCAGCCAACAAGATTGCTGCTTCATCGAAATACGAAGACTATCTGAAACTCAAGACCACAGCTATGATGCGTGGTGTGAAGTTCCGCTTCGAAACAAATGTGGGAGCCGGACTTCCTATCATCGGCACCATCAACGACCTCTGCAATTCTGGCGACAAGATATTGCGCATAGAGGCTGTGCTGAGTGGCACTCTAAACTTCATATTCAACGCTATCTCTGCCGAAGTTCCATTCTCAGAAACCGTGCGTTTGGCTAAAGAGCAAGGCTATAGCGAGCCTGACCCTCGCATCGACCTTAGCGGTACTGACGTGGTGCGCAAGCTTGTTATCTTGGCTCGAGAGGCTGGCTACAGAGTTGAGCAAGAGGATGTTGAAAAACACCTCTTTGTGCCTGAGGAATATTTCCAAGGTTCATTGGAAGATTTTTGGAAGAATCTTCCTGCTCTTGATGCCGACTTCGAGGCTCGCCGCAAGGAGCTTGAAGCAGAAGGCAAACGTTGGCGCTTCGTGGCTACTATGGACGGAGGCAAGGTGAACGTGGCACTAAAGACCGTTGACCGCAACCATCCTTTCTACAACCTTGAGGGTAGCAACAACATCGTGCTCCTAACCACAGAACGCTATAAGGAATATCCTATGCAGATTCAGGGCTACGGCGCTGGAGCAAGCGTAACAGCGGCTGGTGTGTTTGCAAATATTATGTCTATCGCAAATATTTAATAGCAAAGGAGGACACACAACATGAAACACATTATTATATTAGGCGACGGCATGGCCGACCACAAGGTGGAACGATTGGACGGAAAAACTCTGCTGCAATATGCCGACACTCCTTATATGAATATGCTCGCACGTATGGGACGCACAGGCAGACTTTCTACCATACCAAAGGGATTTCTGCCGGGCAGCGAGGTTGCCAACACCGCCATCCTCGGCTATGATCTCAACGCCGTTTACGAAGGGCGTGGACCATTAGAGGCTGCAAGCATCGGCTACAATATGGCTGACGAAGACATGGCTATACGATGCAACATCATAGAACTGGAAAATGGCTTAATAAAGAATCATCATGGCGGTCACCTCACAACAGAAGAGGGCGACATGCTGATAAAATATCTCAACGAACAACTCGGCAACGACAACATCCATTTCATAACAGGCATACAATATCGACATCTGCTGGTGATAAAGAATGCAAGCAAGCATATCGTATGCGCACCTCCTCACGACCATCCTAATGAGCCTTGGCGTGAGCTAATGGTGAAGCCAGAAGAGGAATATTCGCCAGAGGGCGACCCAAAGGAGGAAGGAAGAATGACTCCACAAGAGACTGCCAACCTCATCAACGACTTGATATTGCGCTCGCAAGAGTTGCTTACCAAGCATCCTTTCAACGCTAATCGCGAAGAGAAGGCTAACAGCATTTGGCCTTGGAGCGGCGGCTATCGCCCTTCGATGAAAACGCTGATGGAACTGTATCCAGAGGTGAAGCGAGGAGCCGTAATCTCTGCTGTCGACTTGATTCGCGGCATCGGACATTATGCAGGACTAAGAAACATCATCGTTGAGGGTGCAACCGGACTTGCCGACACCAACTATGAAGGCAAGGCGCAGGCTGCTATCGAAGCTCTAAAAACCGACGACTTCGTGTTTCTGCATATCGAAGCAAGCGACGAGGCAGGACATGACGGCGACCTTGAGCTGAAGTTACAAACCATACGCAACCTCGATTCTCGCATCGTGAAGCCTATCTACGAGGAGGTTTCAAAATGGGATGAGCCTGTATGCATAGCCGTTATGCCCGACCACCCTACTCCAGTAGAATTGCGCACCCATCAGGATGAGCCTGTGCCTTTCATCATTTGGTATCCAGGTATCACTCCCGACGATGTAGAAACCTACGACGAAGTGGCTTGCGTTTCAGGCTCTTATGGCCTGCTCCACTTGCAGGAGTTTATGCAAGCATTTATGAATATAAAATAATACAACCATGCAATACTATAGCACCAACGGCAAGGCTCCACTTGCCACACTCGAAGAGGCAGTAGTTCGCGGACTTGCTCCAGACAAGGGACTCTACATGCCACAAGAGATACGACCATTGCCACAAGAGTTTTTCGACAATATCGAAAACATGAGTTTCCAAGAAATGTCATATCAGGTGGCACACAACTTCTTCGGCGACGACGTAGATGCCGAGTCGCTACGCGAAATCGTATTCGATACTTTGGCTTTCGAAACTCCTATCGTAAAGGTGGAAGACAACATCTATTCGCTAGAACTCTTCCATGGCCCTACCCTCGCCTTCAAGGATGTTGGCGCACGCTTCATGGCTCGCTTGCTTCGCTATTTCATTAAGCGCGAAGGCAAAGAGCAAGTCAACGTGCTCGTAGCAACATCGGGCGATACAGGTTCTGCCGTAGCCAACGGTTTCCTTGGCGTTGATGGCATCCATGTCTACGTGCTCTATCCTAAGGGAAAAGTGAGCAAGATTCAGGAAAGCCAGTTTACAACTCTTGGCAAAAACATCACAGCCATTGAGGTGGATGGAGTGTTCGACGACTGCCAGGCTTTGGTGAAGAGTGCGTTTATGGATGAAGAGTTGCAAGGTCACATGAACCTTACTTCTGCCAATTCTATCAACGTGGCACGCTTCCTGCCTCAGGCATTCTATTATTTCAATGCCTATGCACAGGCTAAGAAGTTGGGCAAAGCAGACAACCTGACTATCTGTGTGCCAAGTGGCAACTTCGGCAATATCACAGCCGGACTCTTTGCTCAGCGCATGGGATTGCCAATAAAGCATTTTATTGCAGCCAACAATGCCAACGACATCTTCTACAACTATCTGCTTTCGGGCATTTATTCGCCAAAGGCAAGTATTCAGACTATAGCTAACGCTATGGACGTGGGCGACCCAAGCAACTTTGCACGCATACTCGACCTTTACAAGTCGTCGCATACCGAAATCTGCAACCACATATCGGGCGCTACTTATACCGACGACGAGATTGCTGCCACCATGAAGAAATGCTACGAGCAAACAGGCTACGTGCTCGATCCTCATGGAGCATGCGGATATCAGGCTTTGAAAGATAATCTGAAGGATGGCGAAACAGGAGTATTCCTCGAGACTGCTCACCCTGCGAAGTTCAAGGAGAAGGTGGATGACATACTCTCTACAAATATCGAGATTCCTACTCGTCTTGCCGACTTTATGAAGGGCAAGAAGCAATCGTTGGAAATGGCTGCCGACTTCTCTGCGTTTAAGCAATTCCTCTTGAGTGCGTAATCTTACGCAGTTTAAGCAATTCCTCTTGAACGAATAATCTTGCGCCACATAAGAGTTTGCACAGCTCCTCTAACAAAAAGGAAGAGCAAGAGTGCAAGCCATAGCGCATGGTTGCCCCACGATGGGAACAGGCACAAATAAACAAGGAAGAAAACTACTGCTGCCACCAACGACGAGATGAGCATGCCACGACTTGCTGTGATGCCGATATATAGTCCATCCCAGATAAAAGCCGCCATGCCAGCAAAAGGGATAAGCCATACCCAAGGCATATAGATTGCCGAGGCTGCAATCACACTTGCATCGTCAGACAGCAGTTGCATTATTCCGCTGCCACACACGATATAAAACAAAGTATAAAGCAGGCAAAGGAGCAAGCCCCACCCAAAGAGGTGGCGCACCGTACTACGGAACATTGCTTCTTTGCCTGCTCCATAATATTTTCCTCCCACGGCTTCGCCAGCATAGGCGAAACCATCCATGACATACGAGAAGAAGGTGAAAAACTGATACATCAGAGTGTTTACTGCCAATACCACGGCACCCTGCTTGGCGCCTGTAGCAGTAAACATGAAGTTGACAGCCACAAGGAATAGCGTGCGCAAAAAAATGTCGCCATTCACCACAAAGAATCTCTTCATCTCGTCTTTTGCCTTAACAGCCTCAAGGCTACATTTCTTCACATATTCACCATACTGCCTCTTGAGCAACCATAGCGAGAGAGCGAAACCTGAATATTGAGCTACGAGAGTGCCAAGAGCCACTCCCTCAACCTTCATTCCTAAGAGATAAACGAAACTTAGACTACACACGATATTCACCACATTTTGGAATATCGACACCATCATTGGCACCTTAGTATTCTGTACGCCAATGAAGAATCCATTCAGACCATATAGTCCGAGCATGGCAGGCACACCCCAAATGCAAATATCGAAATAAGTGCAAGCATACGGCAATACGTCGGCTTGCGGAGCCATTGCCGCCATAGCAGCCCAACGCACTATTGGCTGCATCACCACAAACAGCATTCCTATGCCTAAACCTATGAGCAACGCCCTAACAAGAATGTTTGCCACACCCTTGTCGTCGCCTCTGCCATAAGCCTGCGACGCCATACCGCTTGTGCCCATTCGCAAGAAGCCGAACACCCAGCAAATAACATTAAATATCATGCTACCAATGGCAATAGCGCCAATATAGGCAGCATTACCCATGTGGCCAACTATCATAACGTCTATCAGTCCCAACAACGGTACCGTGATGTTGGAAACTATTGAGGGTATAGCTATCTTTAGTATCTCAGAATTCATAATCTTGCGTTTTTATTCCGAAGCAGAAATAAGATTTGGTGTTAGGATTTGCAAAGTTAGTGCAAATGAGTGAAAAAGCATCAAGTTTACTTGAATGTTTTTCCGAATGCAGCCTAACTTATAAAAAGTTAGTGCAAATGAGTGAAAAAGCATCAAGTTTACTTGAATGTTTTTCCGAAAGCAGCCTTTATTGCTCAAAAAAAAGCAATAGACCTCGATGGCAAATGAAGCAGGCTTCGTTGGCACTTGAAGCTTACTTCGTTGGCACTTGAAGCAGGCTTCATTTTTAACAGAAATTTACTGCTTCCTTATAAACGCAACAAAGCTGCTGAAAATCAGCAGCTTTGTTAATGTTTGCTATAAGTTTATTGTGGTTTTGATTTATCCACCGAAGTTATCATACATAATTGACTCTGGTTCTACGCCGAGAGAATCGAGCATGCCGACAACGGCCTTTGACATTGGACCAGGACCACACATGTAGTATTCGATATCCTCAGGAGCCTCATGGTCTTTGAGGTATGTATTGTACATAACCTGATGAACAAAACCTGCAGTATACTTAACTCCAGCTGCATCGGCTGCAGGATCAGGACGGTCGAGAGCGAGATGGAAGTGGAAGTTAGGATACTCCTTCTCAAGCTGCAAGAAGTCGTCGAGATAGAACACCTCGTTGAGCGCACGAGCACCATAGAAATAGTGCATTTCGCGATCCTTGGTGTGGAGAGTCTTTGTCATGTGCATAATCTGTGCACGGAGAGGAGCCATACCGGCACCACCACCTACCCAAATCATCTCGCGCTTTGAGTCGAAATGAGGATGGAAATCGCCATAAGGTCCACTCATGATAACCTTGTCGCCTGGTTTCAAAGTGAAGATGTATGAAGAAGCGATACCTGGATTAACATCCATAAAGCCACTACGATCAGCCTTGAAAGGAGGTGTTGCGATACGCACGGTAAGCATAAATACATCACCCTCGGCTGGATAGTTAGCCATAGAGTAAGCACGGATGGTAGGCTCTGTATTCACACACTTCAATGGGAAGAGACCAAACTTCTTCCATGCTGGCAAATACTCGTCGCCGATAAGCTCTTTGTCGATATCCTTATCATAGTCGATGCTGAATGTAGGAATCTTAATCTGAGCATAAGAACCAGGGAGGAAGTCCATGTGAGCACCCTTAGGAAGCTGCACCTTAAACTCCTTGATAAAGGTAGCCACGTTCTTGTTAGAGATAACGGTACACTCATACTCTTTAACTCCAAGCACACTCTCAGGCACACGAATGCTCATGTCGCCCTTTACCTTGCATTGGCATCCTAAGCGCCAATGGTCTTTGATTTCCTTACGGCTGAAGTGAGGCTTCTCAGAATCAAGAATTTCGCCACCACCTTCGAGCACCTGTACCTTACATTGTCCGCACGAAGCCTTACCGCCACATGCAGAAGGCAAGAAGATGCCATTCTCGTTGAGTGTTGCCATGAGGTTGTTGCCCTGACCTACAGAGAGTGTGCGGTCGCCATTCACGGTAATGTTGACATTGCCACTTGGCGAAAGGTAGCGCTTGGCAACAAGAAGTATTATTACGAGGAGCAATATCACAGAGAGAAATACTCCTATACTCGTCAAAATGAATTGTATCATATTTATTATCTCCTCCTAATATTAAATTTTAAGACCAGAGAAACACATCATAGCCATAGCCATAAGACCAACGGTAATGAAGGTGATGCCGAGACCCTGCAAAGGTTTTGGAACATCGCTATAAGCCATCTTTTCACGGATGGCACCCATAGCAACGATAGCCAAAGTCCAACCAATACCGCTACCGAGAGCATAAACCAAAGCATCTACAACATTGCCGATATACTGGGTGTTTGAAGGATCAAGGTTGATACGCTGCTGCATGAAGAGCGAAGCGCCCATGATGGCACAGTTTACGGCAATAAGAGGGAGGAAGATTCCCAACGCTGCATAGAGCGAAGGAGAATAGCGCTCCACAACCATCTCTACAAGCTGTACGATACCTGCGATAACGGCAATAAAGAGGATGAAGCTAAGGTATGAGAGGTCGACACCCTCGACGAGGCAGTCTGGACCCAAGATTTTAGTCTGCAAAAGATAGTCTACAGGCACAGTTACCAACAACACGAAGGTAACGGCAAGGCCAAGACCTAATGATGTTTTCACATTCTTTGAAACGGCAAGGAATGAGCACATGCCGAGGAAGAAAGCGAATATCATATTGTCCACGAAGATGGACCTGAAAAATAAGCTAACCAAATGTTCCATAATTATTTCTCCTTATAAAAGAAGGCACGATGTACCCAGATTACACATCCCAAGAGTATCAACGCCATAGCAGGCATTGTCATCATACCGTTGTTTACATATCCCATATCGTAGACAGCATCTGGCAAGATCTGGAAGCCGAGCAAAGAGCCACGGCCGAAGAACTCGCGCACACCACCTACCAATACCAAAATCATGGCATAGCCAAGACCGTTGCTGATACCATCGATGAAGCTTGGCCAAGGACTGTTTGTCATGGCAAAAGCCTCAAGACGACCCATGAGGATACAGTTGGTGATGATAAGTCCGACGTAGACAGAAAGCTGCACGCTAACATCATAAGCAAAGGCTTTGAGCACCTGGCTAACGATGGTTACCAAAGCGGCAACAACAACGAGCTGTACGACAATACGAATACGAGTAGGAATGGTGTTGCGGATGATAGAGATGATAACATTCGAGAATGCTGTAATCACAGTTACCGCAAGTCCCATCACGATGGCTGGCTTCAGCTGTGAAGTCACGGCCAATGCGGAACAGATACCAAGCACCTGAACCAAGATAGGATGGTTGAGGTTCAGAGGACTGGTAAATACTTCCTTATTTTGTTTTGAAAATAAGCTCATAACTTAAAATCTTATTTCTTTAAAAATGTGACATACTTACTGAAACACTCCTGAAGCATAAGCGAAACGCCATCAGAGGTAAGAGTAGCGCCAGTAACGGCATCAACCTCAGAAGCTGGGTTCTTAACGTCGCTTGCTTTCTTAACAGCTATAGCTACGGCAGCACCATCGGCAGAGAAAATCTTCTTTCCCTTGAAAAGGTCTTGCCAAGCCTTGCTATCCTTGATTTCTGCACCAAGTCCGGCAGTCTCGCCCTGATGGTCGAAATATGCGCCATAGATGGTGTTCTTGTCAGCATCAAGAGCAATATAACCCCAGATAGAGCCCCAAAGACCCATACCATATACAGGGATTACATATTTCTTTTCGCCATCAACATTGCAGACATATACAGCAAGCTTACCCTCTTTGAGGTCAGCACTATTAAGCTTAAAGCCTGCGTTTTCGCCACCCTTTTCGCCTTTATTGACAACAGCTGCGTTGGTATCGATAATCTCGTCGCACTCTACAACCTCGGTATATTTAGCTGCAGCATCAGCATCGCTAAGGTCGCGGATGTTGAGCGAAGCGAGAATCTGCTTCTTCTTGTCGAGTGCCACATTGATATCCTGCTGTGGTTTCAATGTCGCATAAACAAAGGCAAGGAGAAACGCTACAACAACAACCAAGATAGCACTATATATAATAATGTAGGAATTCTTATTTGTATTCATGATTATACGCTATTAATGGTGTTACTTCTGAATTCGCTTCATTCGCTTGCTAACATTAGCCTCAACAACATAGTGGTCGATGAGCGGAGCCATCATGTTGCCAAACAATATGGCGAGCATCATACCCTCTGGATAACCAGGGTTCATAACGCGGATGATGATAGCCAAAGCGCCAATCATGAAGCCATAGATATATTTACCAGTATTAGTACGTGCGCTTGTCACAGGATCGGTAGCCATGAAGACTGCTCCGAAAGCAAAACCACCCAAAACAAGGTGCTCATACCAAGCGATAGCACACATATCGGTAGCCTGGAAGATAACGGCAGCAATAGCTCCACCTGCGATAACGCTAAACATGGTGCGCCAAGAAGCGATACCTGTCCACAAAAGGATTACGGCGCCTATGGCGATAGCTACAACGCTTGTTTCACCAATACTACCAGGGATGAAACCAAGAATCATATCCTGAAGCGAAGCTGTGATGTCGGTACCAGCAGCAAGCTGACCAAGAGGTGTAGCACCTGTGGTAGAATCGACAGCCACATGACCAAGACCAAAAATAGTGTCGTTGGCAATCCAAACCTGATCACCACTCATCTTTGTAGGATAAGAGAAGAAGAGGAATGCACGAGCCACGAGAGCCACGTTGAAGATGTTCATACCTGTTCCACCAAAAATCTCCTTACCGATAACAACGGCAAAGGCTACTGCGATGGCGAGCATCCACAAAGGACAGCCTACAGGAACAATCATAGGAATGATTATACCTGAAACGAGGTAGCCTTCCTGAATTTCCTCACCCTTCCATTGTGCCCAAGCAAACTCGATGCCAAGACCAACGATATAGCTAACAAGGATTTTTGGCAATACAGCCAAAGCTCCATAGAGGAACATTTCAACAAACGAGGTAGAAGCCAAAGCCTGAGCATGTGCTGCATTCTGATAGCCCACATTATACATACCGAAAAGCAAAGCTGGCAACAGAGCTATCACAACGATACTCATGATGCGCTTTGAGTCGATGGCGTCGTGGATGTTTACACCGCTCTTTGCTGTGTCGTTAGGCACAAAGAGAAAAGTCTCAAAGCCGTCGAAGACACTACGAAAGGCATGCAACTTTCCACCCTCTTCGAAAGTAGGTTTTACTTTATCGAGATATTTACGTAATGACATGATTAAATGAATTAAAGTTATGATATGTGTTTAGCTTTCCTTTCTCAAAATATCGAGACCCTTGCGTACGATGTCTTGAAGTTCAAGCTTTGATGAGCATACAAACTCAGCCACAGCGAAGTCTTCTGGAGAAACCTCGTAGATACCAAGCTGCTCCTGGCGGTCGATGTCACCTGCGATGATGGCCTTGATAAGGTATTCGCCATATATATCCATTGGCAACACCTTGTCGTATTCGCCGCTCATTATCATGTGGCGCTTGCCACCCTTGATACGTGCATCGATATTGTAGTTGCGCTTTCCGAAGAGCCATGAGAAGTAGCTATGATTAGCCGAGAACTGATTTAGACGTGGCATTATCCAGCCAAACATCTCGTCAGCATCGTTGCCCTCAGGGATAACGCAAACCTCAGAAGTATGAGCACCAAGGAAGTCGTCAGCAGTAGCCTTACGACCTGCCAAAGGATTGCCATTAATAATTCTGATACCATTCTCGCGTTTAAGTTTTCCTTTAAGTATCATACACAAAGGTGTACCTACCAAGGCTTCTGCATATTCAGGAGTTTTGATTTCAGCGCCTGCTACAGCAACCAAGCGAGTAAGGTCTACACGTCCGTTGTTAACCAAACGTCCGATAAACAATACAGCTACAGGGTCGACAGTCCAAACCACTTCCCCCTTGTTTACTGGGTCAATATGATTAATCTGCACACCAACGTTGGCAGCAGGACAAGGACCTACGAAGCGATTAACCTGAGCATCCTTCAAACCATCCCAAAGTTTGTTGCTGCTGTTCTTGCCAATACCAACATTCACGTTAGCAATCTTAGCAAGAGCCGAAATACCAGCCTGGAAGTCTGCCTCCTGTCCTTCGAGCTCATACTCAAAGTCGGCAGCCAAAGGCATGTCGCGGAATGCTGAAACAAAGATAGCCTTAGGATTTGTGTCAGGAGTTGTAGAAACAGCAAAAGGCAGCTGGTTGATATAACCAAACAAGCCTGCTTCGAGTAACAAATCTTTTACCTTCTGTGCGTCGGCAGAAGCCAAGTCAAGCTTACCGAAGTCACGATACTGCTGCTCTGCGTCGGCAGTAATTTTAATACTCATCACTTTGCGGCGGTCGCCACGAACAACGGCACTAACGGTACCGCTGACAGGAGAAGCAAATTTCACCTCTGGGAAATTCTTGTTGACAAACAAAGCGTCGCCTGCCAACACCTTTTCACCCTCCTTAACAACAACCTTGGGGACAACACCGGCAAAGTCGTCGGGAACAAGGGCAAAGTCACCAATAGGCGACACAACAGCCTTTCGCTTTTCGGCCTGACCTACGAGCGAAATGTCTAATCCCTTGTGCGTCTCAAAATTTCTGATCATAACTATATATTAATAAGGAATAATTATTATTCTCTATGCTTGATAGCTGCAAAATTACAGAATAAATAGGAAAAAGTGATAAAAATAACGTCGTTTGTTGCTCGTAAACAAGTAAATTTGTAATTTTGTAGACCATTTGCAAAATTATTGACCACAATTTGTAAAATGGTGTTTACAAATGAAAAGACTGAAGACTATAATAAATGCCACGATATGGACACTCTGCGCTCTGTATCTTAGTATCGTAGTGCTGCTGAATATTCCGGCAGTACAAGCCTTCGTTGGTAGCCAAACAGCCAATTTCATCGGTAATGCTCTCGACACCAAGGTGAGCATCGGTCGCATAGACCTTGGATTGCTCAACCGTGTTATTATAGATAATGTACGCATATACGACCAGGCTAACAAAAAGCTATTGACTGCCACTCGCCTTTCCGCAAAGATATCATTTACAGACCTTGCAAAGGGTGGCATCACAATATCGTCGGCACAGATTTTCGGCCTTGACGCCAACATTTATCGCAAGGACGAGAAGTCAAACACCAACCTTCAATTCATCATCGACGCATTAGCTTCTAAGGATACCACCAAGACCAAGAAGCCTTTGAATCTTGAGATTGGCTCGTTGGTGATACGCCATGGCAAGGTGAGATACAACCAGCTTGATTCTCCCGACTACCGACTAACATCGCTAAAGCATATCGACCTTAGCGATATAAGTGCGCATATCATTTTGAATAGACTTACCAATGATTCTATAAATCTAAATATCAAGAAGTTAGCCTTGAAAGACAAATCAGGACTTCAACTTCGTGATTTCAAACTTAGAGCTATAGCAAGCAAGAAGAAAGCAGAAATCGACAAGCTATATATTGCTTTGCCAAAGTCTGAAATAAACATAGATAAAGCGATAGCTACTTACGATGCAAAGGACAGCAAGTCGCTATTGCCTTCGCTACAATATGAGGCAGAAATGGAGCATAGCCATGTATATCTGCCCGACTTGGCTGCCGTGGTTCCGGAGCTTGCTAAACTTGCAAATACCATAAACATTTCGACGTCAATATCAGGAACAGGAACCAGCATGAAAGTTGCCCGTTTGGAGATTGATACCGACAACGGCTCAACAAAACTTAGTACAAATGGTTCGCTAAGTAATGGTTTTGATTCGCCAAAATGGATTGCAAACATAGCACAGCTGAAGGTTGGCAATACTACTATAGACAAGGTTCTCAAAGCCTTCAACCCTAATAAGGCTATGCCTACCCCACTCGCCAACCTTGGCGATATAGCTTTCGTGGGCTCTATTGGCGGTAATGGTAACGACATATCTGCCAACGGCAATCTCAAGACGAGTGCCGGCTCGCTAAAGATTGACGGAGGAAAGGAAAACAGACATTTGTCGCTATCTGTAAGCACCAACGATTGCAACCTTGCTAAAATTCTCGACAACGACAAGCTCGGCATATTGGCAACAGAAATTAAAGTTACTGCCTTGTTGCAAAACGAAGCTAAAAAAGCTCTTAATGGCAAGGTTGGTAAAGGCATTCTTGGCAAGATACAGCAGCTGACGGCTAACGGCAATATCGACAAGTTGCAATACAACGGCTACGTATATTCCAACATCAATATCGACGGAAAACTTGATGGCAACAACATAAGCGGACAGCTTGCTATCAACGATGATAACATAAAGCTAAATGCCGACGGCGCCTTCGCTACCGATCATCCAAAGGCAGACCTGCAGTTACAGTTGGGCAACATCTGTCCGAAGGCGTTGGGACTGACAGACAAATGGGGCGACGCATGCTTTGCAGCTAATGTGGATGCCGACTTTGTAGGTACCAACGTTGATAATGCAAATGGTAATATTGCTATTAGCAACTTCAGCATGGCTACTGCCGAGGATACTTACAATATAAGAAACGTATCGCTATCATCACGCTACAACGATGAGCGACATACCATAACGCTAAATTCCGACTTTGCCAACGTTGGCATAACAGGACAATTCCATATAGCCGACCTCATACAATATGTTGAGAATCTGGTGGCTGAGAAGTTGCCAAGCATACAGCAGCTCACACCTATCAGAACCCGCAAGGCGCCTGACTGCCGAATGCTGTTCTATGCCGACATCATGAATACCGAACCTCTGCAACGGCTATTGAATGTGCCTGTAGCATTAAAGAAGCCTGCGCGTATAGACGGATATATGAATAGTCTGCAGTCGGAACTAAGCATACAGGCGTCTGTGCCACAACTGAGCATTAGCGACCAAGACTATGCCGACATATCGCTTTCTGTATCAACGCCGGCAGATGCTCTTAACGCTATTCTTAAAGCAAAGAAAGTGTTGAGCAACGGCAACAAGGCTGAATACGCTCTCAACGCCATGGCTGCCAACAATAAGCTTTCGGCAGCTCTCAACTTCGACAATCATAGCAAGTTGCACATAAAGGGCAACATGAATGCCAACGCTCAATTCTCACGCAACGAAGAAGGCAAGGTGAAGGCAGTTGTAAATATCATGCCATCGCAGATGATGATAGACGACACCAACTGGAATATCATGAGCTCTACCCTCACCTATTCGCCAAAACATATTGAGATAGAGAACTTCGCTATAGAGCATGACGACCAGCATATTCATATCAACGGTCTGGCTACTGAAGATAATTCTGATTCGCTAACGGTAGACTTGAAGGATGTTGATGTGGCGTATATCCTTAACCTCGTCAACTTCCATGCAGTAGACTTCGACGGCTTAGCTTCGGGCAAGGCTTTTGTCTCAGGCATCTTTGGCACACCTCATGCCAAGGCTAACCTTACGGTAAATAAGTTCACTTTCGAAGAAGGAAGAATGGGAACTCTATATGCCGACGTGGCCTGGAACAACGAGCAGGAGCAGATAGACATCAACGCCAAAGCTAAAGACGAAGGTGGCAGACATACAGACATTAATGGCTATGTATCGCCAAAGCGCAACTATATAGACCTCGGCATTTCTGCCCACAACACAAGGGCAGAATTCATGCTTAGCTTCTGTAGTAGCTTTATGGATAAATGCGACGTTAATGCTAATGGCGACGTGAGACTATGGGGCTCGCTAAGTGCGCTAAACCTCACGGGCGACCTCGATATAGCTGGCAAGATTGGTATCTCAAGTTTGAACACGGAGTATTCGTTCAATAATGCTCATGTGCGACTATTGGAGAACGAAATCCTGTTGCCTGGCGACACCATTATCGACCATAGAGGCAACACAGGCGTGGTGACAGGAAGCTTGCATCATGATCATCTCTCTCGCCTTACCTACGATATCGGAGTGAAAGCCAACAACCTCTTAGCATACAACTTCGACGGCTCAGACGGTAGCACATTCTATGGCACAGCCTATGCCACGGGTCAATGCAACATACGCGGACGTAGTGGCGAAGTGGTGATGGATATCGACGTGGTGCCTAATGCGGGTTCTATCGTAACATATAATGTTTCGAGTCCTGACGCCATAAAGTCGCAAGAGTTTATAAACTGGGCGGATAGAGATTCTATGCAACTACAAGGCACGAAGATTAATCTGCCACAAGGATTGAAGACCTTGGCTGATATGCCTTCCGACATACGTCTAAACTTCTTGGTGCATACGCAACCTACGGCAACAATACGCTTGATAATGGACAACACAAGTGGCGACTTTATCGACTTGCGCGGTTCGGGCGTTATTCGCGCCACATATTATAATAAGGGTTCTTTCGACCTCTATGGCAACTACTTGGTGGAGAGTGGCATATATAAACTCACCATTCAGAATGCTTTGCACAAAGACTTCGAATTCATGCCTGGCGGCACAATCGCTTTTGGAGGTAATCCTTATGATGCGATATTGAACCTCAAGGCGATGTATCCTGTAAACTCCGTAAGCCTCTCCGACTTGCAGTTGGGTCGCTCGTTTACGAGCAACAACATCCGAGTGAACTGTCTCATGAACATTACAGGAACGCCTAATCAGCCAAAGGTTGACTTCGGACTCGACATGCCTACGGTTAGTAGCGACGCCAAGCAGATGATATACAACCTAATAAATAGCGAGGAGGAGATGAACCAGCAGGTTATCTACTTGCTTGCTGTAGGAAGATTCTATTCGCAGGGCAACAACAACGCAAATGCCGAAGGTGAGGCACAAAGCCAGACTACGTTGGCCATGCAGAGTATATTGAGCGGACAGATAAGTCAGCAGATAAACTCGCTATTGGGAACGGTTATCAATAACAACAACTGGAACTTTGGAGCCAATATCTCTACAGGCGACGAAGGATGGAATAATGCTGAATACGAGGGACTGCTGAGCGGTAGACTGCTCAACAATCGTCTGCTCTTTAATGGTCAGTTTGGCTATCGCGACAACGCTAATGCCACACAAAGTTTCATCGGCGACTTCGACCTTCGCTATCTTCTCTTCCCTAACGGCAACCTTGCCGTGCGTGTGTACAACCAGTCTAACGACCGCTACTTCACTCGCAATAGTCTAAACACCCAAGGTCTGGGCTTCATACTAAAGAAAGACTTCAACGGAAGAAGGAAGAGTAAGAAAGGTAAAAAGGTAAAAGAGTAAAAAGTAAAAAAGTAAAAAAGTAAAAAAGTAAAAAAGTAAAAAAGGTAAATGAGATATATTATTTTTAAAAACAACCAAAATTTGTAACATGAAGAAAAACATTTTCATTATCGCTATGGCTGCAGTAATGGCAAGTGCTTGCAGCTCATCAAAGCAAGTAGCATCGTCAGCCGACCTTAATGGCGAATGGACAATTGAGAAAGTTAATGGCACAGCTATCAACAAGAGTGCTGGCGACGAGATTCCATTCCTCGGTTTTGAGGTAGACAAAAAGAATGTATATGGTTGCACAGGTTGCAACAATCTGACAGGAACCATGGAAATAAAGGACAACAAGCTCGATCTCTCAAAGATGGGATGCACACAGATGTTGTGCGCAGACATGACAAACGAGCAGATTGTTCTTGGCGCGTTGGAGAAAGTAAACTCTTTCAGCATCGACGAGAACGGCAACCTCATCCTTAGCAACAAGCAGGGTAAGGCTGTTATCGAACTTGCTAAGAAGAAATAATCCTACTTGCTAAGAAGAAATAATCTTACTTGGTAAGAAGAAATATTCCTACTTGTTAAGAAGAAATATTCCTTCAACCCCAATAAACAAATCGCCCTACAAGGGAAAAGTGTTATCAAGACTGATAAGCACTTTAGCCTTTGCAGGGCGTTTTAGTTTTGCCTTCCTGGCTGATTACTATTTAATCTTTTCCCACATATTCAAATATTAGCAACTTGATTACTCATAATTTGCAATTCGAATACTCGTAATTTGCAATTCGAATACTCGAAATTAGCAAATCGACTAATCGAAATTAGCAACACGACTACTCGTAATTAGCCATTCGATTACTCCAAGATTCTGAACTTGGCAAACTTTAGGAGTAGCTGTTTGGTACCTACGTTTTCAAATTCTACGGTTGCCTTAGTATTCTCGCCCGAACCTTCTACATTAAGCACCCTGCCAATTCCAAAGCGCAAATGCTCGATGACGTTGCCTGTATGAAGCGAACCTGCAGAAGCTGACGACTGAGAACTTGCGGAAGTAGATGAAGTAGACATACCAGCCGACGATAGCGAAGAGCCAGAAGATGAAGACGACGGCATCTGACGTCCGCCTTTTGTCATGGCTTCCGACACACGCTTAAAGTTGCCACCACTTGCAGCAAGCAATTGCTTAAACTTATCTGAGAATGGGTCTACAGCCTCTTCACTTCTATTGCCACGAGTAATCTTCGGCTTAGGGTCGGCAACAAAGCGGTCGGCAACAGGACGATTGTTTTGCATGCTGCGACCAAAATGAGGAGTATCGCTATCCCATCCATGAGCTCCACGATAAGGCGTATTAGACTCGTAGTTGTCGCCACCCCAACGAGAGCTACGTGATGACTCGCCCATAGACTGATTCTGGATAGATACATACTTAGAGCTAATCTCGCGCAAGAACATGCTTGGGTTCATAAACTCAGCACGACCATAGCGGAAGCGTGACTTCACGTGTGTGATATAGCAATGCTTCTCGGCACGAGTCATGGCAACATACATCAGTCGTCGCTCCTCTTCAAGACCGCGTGGAGAGTCCATACTCATTTGGCTTGGGAAGATGGAATCTTCTACACCAACGATAAAGACGGTATTAAACTCCAATCCCTTGGCGGCATGAACCGTCATGAGCGACACACGATTTTGAGTATCGCCATCTTCGTCGCTCTCAAGGTCGGTAAGCAACGACACCTCTTGCAGATAGTTAGAGAGATAAATATCATTCTCCCTACCCTCTTCGCGTTGAGCCTCTACGAAGTCGTGGATAGAAGAAATGAAGGCGTCGATATTCTCACGACGAGTTTCGCCCTCTACCGTCACGTCGGCAGCAAGGTCTGCCATGATGCCGCTATTCTTGAGGATATCCTTGCCAAGAGTGTAGGCGTCGGTAACGTTGACCTCAGCCACAAAACTATCTATAAGTTGCTTAAAGCGGTCGAGCTTGGTGAGAGTTCCCTTGTTGACATCAAGCTTATAGAGCGCAGGATTTTCCAACAAGCGCCAGAAGCTAACGCTATATTCTACGGCAGCCGAAGCAAGTTTCTGAATTGTTGTGTTGCCTATGCCACGAGCAGGATAGTTGACCACACGACGGAAAGCCTCTTCGTCATTAGGATTGGCTACAAGTCGGAAATATGCCATCACATCCTTTATCTCCTTACGTTGATAGAAGCTCTGACCGCCAAAGATGGTATACGGAATATTCTGCTTGCGCAGTTCTTCCTCGAAACTTCTACAAAGGGCGTTGGCACGATAAAGGATAGCGAAGTCGGAATATTGACTATTCTCACGATTCACATATCGCTTGATGGTATTGCAAACCACGATAGCCTCTTCCTTATCAGAATAGGTCTCGATTACCGAAATCTTGTCGCCCTCCTCATTCTCGCTATACACCTGCTTCGGTATCTGCCTACGGTTTTTCTGCATGATGCTGTTGGCAGCTTCAACGATAGTTTGAGTGGAACGATAGTTGCGCTCAAGCTTGAAGAGCAAAGCATGAGGATATTGATGTTGGAAGTCGAGGATGTTGTCGATATTGGCACCACGAAAGGCATAGATACTTTGGTAGTCGTCGCCAACTACGCAGATGCGTTGGTTTTCGCGAGTAAGGAGAGTAAGTATGCGTTGCTGAGCATAGTTGGTGTCTTGATACTCATCCACGAGCACATAGGCAAACCTCTCGGCATATTTTCTCCTTACCGTCTCGTTTTCCGACAACAGACGGAAAGTGAGTACCAGCAAGTCGTCGAAGTCCATGGCATTAGCCTGCAAGAGTCGTTGCTGATAGATGCGATATATTTCAGCTGTTTGCGGTATCTGCGCACGAGCATCACGCTCGGCAATATAGTTGTCGACAGCATAAGCCTCAGGAGCCACAAGTTTGTTTTTGGCCAACGAAATATGCTTATGCACGGTAGCTGGCTTATATAGCTTGTCGTCGAGTTTTAGTTCCTTAGCGATATTCTTGAGAAGCGAACGCGAATCGGCTTCATCATAAATAGTAAATTGCGAAGAATATCCTATATGCTCAGCCTCGGCACGAAGTATGCGTGCAAATACCGAGTGGAATGTGCCCATATTAAGTCGCAAGGCTGCCTGCTCGCCCACGATAGTGGCGATACGCTCTTTCATCTCCTTGGCAGCCTTGTTGGTAAAGGTAAGGGCAAGGATGCTCCATGGCTGCAAGCCACGAGCTATGAGGTAGGCTATCTTATATGTAAGCACACGAGTCTTGCCCGAGCCTGCGCCGGCAATAACAAGTTGCGGACCGTCGAGATATTCTACGGCCTTGCGTTGCGACTCGTTGAGCTGCGAGAGAATGTCTTGTATGTTGTAGTCCATATTGATGGTTTAATTCTTCTTATGATACACGCCACCAACGGCAGTACTTGGATTATAGTCTTGACCCTCCTTAGGAAACGACGGAATGTATCTCATATTTGCCTTAATGGCTCTTTGGCGTTTGCGCATATAGGCACTTGGATCTTTCGAGCTATAGATATGCGGATTAGGCAAAGTGGCAGCTATCAAGGCACATTCGCCTCTACTCAATTCCGAAGCAGGCTTGCCGAAATTGTTTTCTGCCACGGCATCCAAACCATATATCCTATCGCCCATCTCAATAGAGTTGAGATAAACCTCCATAATGCGTTGTTTGCTCCACATCATCTCGATAAGAGCCGTGAAATAAACCTCAAATCCCTTTCTTACCCACGAACGACCAGGCCAAAGAAATACGTTTTTGGCTGTTTGCTGCGAGATGGTGCTGGCGCCATATTTCTTTCCTCCCTTAGTATTGCGCTTAGCAGCCTTGCCTATGGCATCGAAGTCGAAGCCGTGGTGTAGCAAAAACCTTGAGTCTTCGCTCGCCATCACGGCCACGGGCATATGTGGCGACATTTCGTCTAATGGCACCCAATGATGATGCATGGTGAAGCTACCCGTTTGCATACAACGGATAAACATTAACGGGGTGAAATAAACAGGAATAAAGCGATAGGCTACGACAGCAAGAATAGTAGAGGCAAAGAATAATGCCACTATCCATTTCAGTATATTCTTCAGCTTTTTCACGAGTGTTGTTTTGGAGTTGAGTTCTTTATTAAGAAAACAGATTCTTTTATTAAGAAAAAAACATGCAGGGACAGGCATACTTCTAATTAATACGCCTGCACCTGCATGGTAGTATGTAAAACCCAGTATTACTGGAGTGTGCCGTTGTTAGCAGCCTCGATCATAGCCTTGCTTGCATAGAGATAAAGCTCTACACGACGGTTAGCCTGACGACCAGCAGCTGTTGAGTTGTCAGCAACAGGCTCTTTGCTACCCTTACCAACAACATTAGCGAACTGAGAACGAGAAACGCCGCAGCTTACCAAGTAGTCAACAACGCTCTGTGCACGCTGGTTGCTCAAAGGATTGTTGATACCATCGTTACCTGTAGAGTCGGTATGACCATAAACGTCTACCTGGCAACCAGTATTGTTCTTCAACATAGTAGCAAACTTAGCCAAATCGTTCTTTGAAGCTGTGCTCAAAACAGCCTTGCTTGAAGCGAAGAGAAGACCTGAATCGAATGTAGCCTTAACAGCCTTCAAACCGTTAGCGTCTGTAACTTCCTCTACCTTTGCGCTCTCAATCTTGGCAGCTTCAGCAGCTACCTTATCCATGTGCTTACCGATGATAGCACCAGTTCCAGCACCTACAGCACCACCAATAGCAGCACCTACAGCTGTATTACCTGCAATCTTACCAATAATAGCACCAAGAGCAGCACCTGCTCCTGTACCAATCAAAGCTCCTGTACCAGTCTTGGTAGAGCAACTGCAAACAGCCAAAACGCAGAGGCCTGCAGTCATCATTTTAAGATTCTTCATGTTTGTTGTTATTAAAATTGATTAAAAGTTTGTTTCTTTTACCTTTGGATATGCAAAGTTAATTCTTTTTTCGTCATTGTTTGCCTTATCCCAACATTTTTTTGTAATTTTGCGGCAAAATTAATCAATAATTCCTTAAAGGATGTGGGGAAATCCCTAATGTCTTGTAGGAAATACTATAAAGAACATGTAGATTTCACTATCGAGGAGTTATAGAAATGATGAATGAAAAACAATAAAACCAAAATATAAAAATGGCAAAAGAACTAAAAGAATTGACCAAAAGAGCTGATAACTACAGCCAATGGTACAACGACTTGGTAGTAAAGGCCGACCTCGCTGAGCAGTCGGCAGTACGCGGATGTATGGTGATTAAGCCTTATGGCTATGCCATCTGGGAAAAGATGCAGCAGCAGCTTGACAAGATGTTCAAGGAGACTGGCGTGCAGAATGCTTACTTCCCTTTGCTCATCCCTAAGTCATTCCTTAGCCGCGAGGCAGAACACGTAAAGGGCTTTGCTAAGGAGTGTGCCGTTGTTACCCACTATCGTTTGAAGTCGAGCGAAGATGGTAATAGCGTAGAAGTAGACCCTTCAGCTCGTCTTGAGGAAGAGCTCATCATTCGTCCTACATCCGAGACTATCATCTGGAATACATACAAGAATTGGATTCACTCATGGCGCGATCTGCCTTTGATGTGCAACCAATGGTGTAACGTAATGCGTTGGGAAATGCGTACTCGTCCTTTCCTCCGCACATCTGAATTCTTGTGGCAGGAAGGTCATACCGCTCACGCTACACGCGAGGAGGCTGAGAAGGAAGCTCAGAAGATGCTCCAGGTTTATGCCGACTTTGCCGAGAAGTGGATGGCTGTGCCTGTATTGACAGGTGTGAAGAGCGAGACCGAGCGTTTTGCTGGTGCTCTCGACACATATACTATCGAGGCTATGATGCAGGATGGCAAGGCTCTTCAGAGTGGTACAAGCCACTTCTTGGGTCAGAACTTCGCTAAGAGCTTCAACGTTACATATCTTAATAAGGAGAACAAGCCTGAGTATGTATGGGCTACATCATGGGGTGTTTCTACACGTCTTATCGGTGCCCTCATCATGACTCACTCAGACGATAACGGTCTTGTGCTTCCTCCACACCTCGCTCCTATCCAGGTAGTCGTAATTCCTATCGGCAAGCCTGAGCAGGTAAGCGCTATTTCCGAGAAGCTCAACCCTATCATTAGCGAATTGCGTAGCCTTGGCATTAGCGTTAAGTTCGACGATGCTGACAACAAGCGTCCAGGCTTCAAGTTTGCAGACTATGAGCTCAAGGGTGTGCCTGTACGTTTGGTTATGGGCGGTCGCGACCTCGAAGAGGGAACAATCGAGGTTATGCGTCGTGATACTCTCGAAAAGGAGACTCGTCCTGTAGAGGGAATCGTAGAATATGTAAAGCAGTTGCTTGAAGACATCCAGCAGAACATCTTCGAGAAGGCTCGCAAATATCGTGACGACCACGTTTACGTATGCGAAAACTACGAGGAGTTCAAGGAGAAGGTTAAGGATGGCGGTTTCTTCCTTTGCCATTGGGATGGTACAGAAGAGACTGAGGCTAAGATCAAGGAAGAGACTCAGGCTACTATCCGTTGCGTGCCTTACGCATACGAGCAGACTCCAGGTGTCGACATGGTTAGCGGTAAGCCTGCAAAGTATCGTGTCATCATCGCAAGAAGCTACTAAGCAAGATACACATAAACAAAACATAAAGCTGGCTAATAAAAACATAAAGCTGGATAATAAAAACATAAAGCTGGATGTAAGCGGGATATATTCCCAAAGCTTACATCCAGCTTTTTTTATGATAGCTAGAATTAGCTAGATAATCTAGATTTATCTAGAATATCTAGATTATCTAGAATTAACGTGAGTTCGACGAATTAGAATAGGGTTAATTGTCTATCTATAGTCCTTTGGACTGCAATTGTTGGTTTCT
>CAKQMS010000012.1 GCA_934254985.1 uncultured Prevotella sp.
ATATGAAATCTGCACACAAATAAGAGGGAAAGAATAAAAAATCAGAGCCGTGACACAGTTCTGTTTACACTACCGCATCGTTCCATATACTATGCTGTAGGGTATGTAGATTATTCTAAGTTGATGCCGAGTGAGATTGATTTTGTTCCTAGGCAAGAGTTGATGAAGGATTGGGAGGGTGATTATACAGAGATGTGTAACCACTTTATCTATGGTCAGACTTTATCTTTCGAAAAACTTTTAGAGCGAATCAAGGAGTTGCAAGATAGGTTTAGAAAAGCCTTTTAGCGACTTTTACTCCTTAATAAAATGTTCAATATAAAAGTAGGAAGACTATAAGTGCTTGGTATTCAGCCCTAATATTCCTCAGGGATGATGAAGTAAGTTGCTTTCATTCAATGACTTAATAGGTTTCGTCCGTTTTCGAAGCTACGTCTCGAACAATCCATGCTTTCTATCAAATGTATCTATGCTTTCTATCAAACGAGTTTTTGCTTGCAGTCAAATGTCAATATGATTGCAAGCAAATATTATTTGATACAAAGGATAGCTATACCACAATTATATCTAATGAAATTTCCCTTATGACATTTTCTCTTTGAGCGATTCAGATAGAATGATTATAGAGAGCTATAAAACAAAAAAACTCACAACTAATTAAGTTGTGAGTTATGCTTTTGTGGGTAGTGATGGATTCGAACCACCGAAGGCATCGCCAGCAGATTTACAGTCTGCCCCATTTGGCCACTCTGGTAACTACCCGTTTTCTAAAAGCGATGCAAAGGTATGCTTTTATTTTGAAAATAAAGAATGTTTCTCGTATTATTTACGTTTATTAACTAAAAATTCGTGTTTAATCTGTTATACCTTATATATATAGCATAGTAGCAATACCTTTTCATCGCTTTTTTGCTATTTTCGAGTTTGTGTGTTTGGTAAGAATCCTGCAATTATACCAAGAAGTGGAAGGTAGGCGCTAACTTTGAAGATGAATTCTATGCTTGTTTTATCGGCAAGCCAACCAAAGAAGGCTGAGCCAAGACCACCAAGACCGAACATCAAGCCAAAGAATATACCAGCAATCAAACCTACTTTATCTGGCATAAGGTCGGTTGCATAGACTACTATCGATGAAAATGCAGATGCAATAATCAAGCCTGAGAGGAAAGTGCAGACGATGGTCCATACAAAATTAGTATAAGGCATGATAAGGGCAAATGGAGCTGAACCTAGAATTGAGAACCAGATTACGTATTTTCTGCCAAACTTATCGCCCAACAGTCCTCCTGCTACTGTTCCTATAGCGAAAGCTGCAAGGAAGACAAATAGGCATAGTTGTGAAGCTCCGACAGAAATGCCGAATTTGTCAATCAGGAAGAATGTGAAATAGCTTGTGATACAAGAAGTATAGAAATACTTCGAGAATACAAGCATGATGAGAATGACTAATGCTCCATATTTAGCACGTTTAGAGATGTTTGTATTTATACCGACAGTCTTTTGCGGATGTTTGGTAGCATACGCCATACGAGCTTTATACCAAGAGCCAAGTCTAACCATGATAATGGCTGCCAGCAAGGCCGCTAAAGCGAAGAAGGAAATTGAATGCTGACCAAAGGGGAGGATGATGGCTGCTGCAAGGAGTGGGCCAAGAGCAGAACCGCCATTACCGCCAACTTGGAAGATGGATTGTGCCAAACTCTTTTTGCCTCCAGATGCCAATTGGGCTACGCGTGAGGCGGTAGGGTGGAAGACTGACGAGCCGAGACCGACAACACTAACGGCAAGAAGTATGAGTAGATAGTTTTCGGCAAAAGCAAGAACCAATAATCCTACTAAAGTGAAGCACATACCTACGGATAGAGCGTATGGTCGTGGATGTTTATCGGCATAGAGTCCTGTGAAAGGCTGAAGTATGGACGACGTCATCTGAAAAATCAGAGTGATGATGCCTATTTGTGCAAAAGAGAAGTCGAATTTGTCTTTCAATATCGGATAAATAGAAGGTATTATTGACTGTATCATGTCGTTTAGGAAATGTGAGATGCCGCATATTATCAGCATCGAATACACGGTTCCTTCAGTCATAGTATGGTTGCCCTTGATTTTATTTCCTATTGTCGATAAGTTCATTTGTTGCTGATATTTCTTTTGTTGTTATTCGTTGTATATTCTAAATAAAAGTTTGTTTATCCATCCGATGGAGAATTTAAACCAACGGTATTTGGCAATAGGCTTGCCACCAAAATTAAGGATGAATTTGCGATGTGGGTTGCCTGGAGTAGGAAGTCCTGCATCAAGGAATCTGAAGTGAGCATAGCCTTGGTTGTAGGCATAGTTTATAGCTTTCCACACCATAATATAATTAGGGTGCAGATGCATATAGCGCTTATTGCGTGATGCAAGAAACCACAGATAAGCATTTGTTTCTGAATAGGCACATACGCATCCACCAATAAGCTTGTCTTTGTATTTCAATATAAACACATTAGCGTTCTTGCTTTTAGCAAGTTCAAGAAATTGATCGTAGGGTGGGATGAGTCTGCGCAGATTAAGCCTGTTGTTATTGCGAAGGATGGCATAGAAAGCCTTAATATCTGAATCAGTATCGGCTATTTCTACTCTGATATTATCAGTATCCATATTCGCAATATATTTCTGAGCTTTTGGCAAAAGTCGCTCTTCTGGTGATTTGGAATGAAGAGAGTTGTGAACTTCTTGCCAGTTTACACAGAAATAGCCTTCCTTACGGAAATAGCGATAGCCAAACATCTTTTGCGAAAGGTCGCTAAATTCTACAAACAAGCAAAGCTTACGGCGAAACTTCCGTGTAATGGCTCTAAGCATCATGCCAAAAACCTTTTCTTTGTCAGTACATACAGGTTCATAGTCGCCTTCGCCATGTATGCGCCCTTGGGTAAACAAGTATGGAGGCATGAGTGAGCCACGCCTACGTATGATTGCCAACAAATGGGCAACAACTATTCCTTCGTCGGTAGTAGCAACTGCCATATACGGCGATTGCGCCGAAGAGCGTTCTATTATGCCAAACAGCTCTACGCTATGAAAGAAGTTGTTGCATGTCATCTGTGGCAACTCTTTGCTATTGCTTATTATGCTTACCCTGATGTTTTGCATAATGCAAAATTAGAAAAATATCGATGAAGTTCAAAACTTTTATAAGTCTTTAACCAATAAGGAAATGAAAAACAAAAACTGCGTGTTTTGTTTTGTCATTCCATTCGCTTGCATCTTTAGATAAGATAGGCTGCGCTCAGAAATGAAAAACAAAAACTACGTGTTTTGTTTTGTCATTCCATTCGCTTCATCTTTAGATAAGATAGGCTGTGCTCAGGAATGAAAAACAAAAACTACGTGTTTTGTTTTGTCATTCCATTCGCTTGCACTATCTTTGCAATATGATAAACTATGATTTGAAAAAGATTAAAGCCATCGTGTTTGATGTAGACGGAGTATTGTCGATGCAAACAGTTGCTATGGATGCTGAGGGACAACCTCTGCGTACAGTAAATATTAAGGATGGATATGCCATACAGTTGGCTCAAAAGTTGGGACTGAAGATAGCCATTATAACAGGCGGACATTCAGACTCAATAAGAAAGAGATATGAGTACCTGGGAGTTGAAGACGTATACATGAAGGCTGCCGTAAAGACAGAAACTTATGCTGAACTGAAGAAGAAGTATTCGCTTAGCGATGATGAGATTATGTATATGGGCGACGACATTCCTGACTACCAGCTAATGCGCCTTTGTGGTTGTCCTTGTTGTCCTAAGGATGCTTGCTCAGACATTAAGGCGATAAGCCTTTATATTAGCGATAAGAATGGCGGGTGCGGTTGTGCTCGTGATGTGATAGAGCAGGTGCTAAGAGCTCAAGGCAAATGGCTTGATGATGCAAAAGCCTTTGGGTGGTAACTTGTTGTTTAACAATACATTTATCTCAAAACTATGAAGTATAAGATTATATTATCGTCTAACTCTCCCCGACGAAAAGAATTGTTGGCTGGACTTGATTTAGACTATGAGGTTAGGGTAGTGGATGGCATCGACGAGAGCTATCCTCACGACCTTCCGACATCCGAAATACCAGTATACATATCAAAGAAAAAGGCTGCTGCTTATACTATTGGCGAAGGAGAATTGGTGCTGACTGCAGATACCGTTGTGGTGCTTGGCGATGAAGTTTTGGGAAAGCCAAAAGACGAAACCGATGCTAAACGTATGCTTAGAGAATTGAGCGGCAAGACGCATCAGGTTATAACAGGTGTTTGCTTGACTACTACTAGTAAGCAACAAGCTTTTGCAGTCACAACAGATGTAACTTTCAAGACTCTTACCGACGAAGAAATAGATTATTACGTCACACAATATAAGCCATTAGACAAAGCTGGCGCCTATGGCATTCAGGAATGGATAGGATATATTGGCGTAACTTCGCTGAATGGTAGTTACTTTAATGTGATGGGATTGCCTGTGCAAAGAATATACGAAGCGTTAAATAACTTTTAGTTCTTTATATTTCAATTCTTCGTTCTTCATTCTTCGTTCTTCATTCTTCATTCTTCACTTATCTCCTAATCTGTCCGAAGCCAACCAATCTGTCGGTACGTCCGCCTATAGGGCGATAGTATACCAAGGCTTGGTATTGGTTTTCGGTTTGATAGAAGTTGCCTTCTGAAGGCACAGGTGCTGTGGTTCCGTCATTACGTAGCCACAGATATTGATAAGAGTAGTAGCCTTGTTTTAGTGGAAGCGTTGTTGTGTATAGTTGTGCCAAATCATCATATTGCATCTCGTACTTAGGCTCAAAGCGGTCGTAAGTCCAAGAGGCATTGAGATAAACCTTGCCTTCAAGGCGTGGAGACTTTAAGCGGAAATGAGTGAGAATGTAATCAGACGAATAGTCATTCTCAAAATTATCGCTATTTCTTATATAGAAAGCGCCATTAGCATCCTCGTCGTAGACATAACTTTGGCGTGGCTCATCTGTCCAAATCATGGCGTTATAGTTTTCGCCATCCCAAGATATTGTTTCTATACCGAGGGTAGGATGTCCAGGGTCAAGAATTTCAAACTTTCTATATTCATTGCCGCCATTAAAGATGAAGTCGCGACAATGATCCCAACGCAGCCCATCACTCATCACATATTGTGGCTTAGCGTTGACAACAGCATTATCCCATCTTCCGTTTTGCATCATCACAGTTTTTATTTGTGTTTCTGGCGATGTGACAGTAAGATTTCCATATTTCAAATCCATAGCTATCTGCTGATGACGTTTGTTGATGTCGTAGTCGGTATTGGTAGTTGTAGAAAGCCCAACTTTCATCAAAGGCTCAACAACCATAAAGCAGACAGTAAGGATAGGTGTGTCGTCATTATTATTGTCAACTACAGTAAGGCGATAGTTGCCACCTATCTTCAGTCTGCAACGTTCGTTAGGTATCTGTAGCGAATAATGAGTGTAAAGAGTGTTGGTATTTATCGACTCTACGAGGTCGTCGATAGGATTGTCCTCATAGTAGCCTTCGCAATAGTCGCTTGTGAAGATTTCTTCGGATGTTGTCCAGTCTGCTTCACAATGTTCTATGCGATATGTATATCGATGATACTCGTGAGTGAGGTCATCAAACGAAATGTATATTGGTTCTCCACCAAGCTGAGTGATTGGAGGTAAAAGCCAATCTTTGCCTGCTACTACTTGAAGTGAAGTAATGGTAGGCGAGAGAATCTCATGTCTTTGTGCTAAGACAGGCGAGAAAGAGGAAAACAATAAAAGGGTACATGCACAACGGCATGCACCCTTAATATTGGATGTAATTATATTCTTTATGATAGAATGATTACTCACCCTTGATAGCTGCTACACCTGGAAGAACCTTGCCCTCGATAGCCTCGAGCAATGCACCACCACCTGTTGAAATATAAGAAACTTGATCAGCCAAGCCGAACTTGTTGATACAAGCTACTGAGTCACCACCACCAATGAGTGAGAATGCACCTTCCTTAGTAGCCTCTGCGATTGCCTCAGCAATAGCCTTTGAACCACCAGCGAAGTTGTCGAACTCGAATACACCAGCAGGGCCATTCCAAAGGATAGTCTTAGCACCCTTGATAGCATTAGCGAAGAGCTCGCGTGTAGCAGGACCTGCGTCCATACCTTCCCAACCATCAGGGATATCGTTAGATGGGCAAACCTTTGTGTTGCAGTCGTTCTTGAAATCGTCACCACAGATAGAGTCTGTACCAAGTACGAGGTTTACGCCATTCTCCTTAGCCTTCTTCATTACGTCGAGAGCTACGTCGAGCTTGTCGTCCTCGCAAATTGACATACCAATCTTACCACCCTGAGCCTTAGCGAATGTATAAGTCATACCACCGCAAAGAATCAAGTTGTCAACCTTTGTAAGCAAGTTCTCGATGATACCAATCTTTGTAGAAACCTTAGAACCACCCATGATAGCTGTGAATGGGCGCTTGATGTTGCCAAGAACTGCGTCAACAGCCTTAACTTCCTTCTCCATCAAATAGCCAAGCATCTTGTGATCCTTGTCGAAGTAGTCTGCGATAACAGCTGTAGAAGCGTGCTTGCGGTGAGCTGTACCGAATGCGTCCATAACATATACGTCAGCGTAAGAAGCCAACTTCTTGGCAAATTCCTTCTGGCTTTCCTTCATAGCCTTCTTTGCCTCGTCGTATTCTGGAGTACCCTTCTCAACACCTACAGGCTTGCCTTCCTCTTCTGGATAGAAACGAAGGTTCTCAAGCAACAAAGCCTCACCTGGCTTAAGAGCTGCAGTAGCCTCAGAAGCGTTAGCGCAGTCGTTAGCGAACTTAACCTCTACACCAAGGCGCTCAGAAACCTTAGCAACAATCTGAGAAAGAGAGAGCTTTGGATTAACCTTACCCTTAGGCTTACCCATGTGGCTCATCATGATGACTGCACCGCCATCAGCCAAAATCTTCTTAAGAGTAGGGAGGGCACCACGGATACGGGTGTCGTCGGTTACATTACCATTCTCGTCCAATGGAACGTTAAAATCTACACGAACGATTGCCTTCTTACCGGCAAAGTTAAATTGATCGATTGTCATTTTACTTTGTATATTAATAAAATTAAAACTATTCTCTATAATATCTACATTCAAAGATACTGCAAAGGTAACAAAAAAACTCAATATGTCGGTATTCAATACCAATTATTTAGTTTTTTTTGCTTAGAACCTACGTCGCATGTATCAAACTGCAATGTGGGGTTTATAAAAGAAGGGTGTCAGATATGAAATCGTTGTTGTTGATTTCATATCTGACACCCTACTATATATTATTATCCATTCATAGATAGCAAGAACTCGTCGTTGTTGTGGGTTCTCACCATTCTGTCGTGAATAGAGTTCATGGCTTCGATAGGATTCATATCGGCAATATACTTTCGAAGTATCCACATACGATCCAAAGTTGTCTTGTCTTGCAACAAGTCGTCGCGACGTGTACTTGAAGCAACGAGGTTGACAGCTGGGAATATACGCTTGTTTGACAAGCTACGATCGAGTTGTAACTCCATATTACCAGTACCCTTGAATTCCTCAAAGATTACCTCGTCCATTTTGCTACCAGTATCGATAAGAGCTGTAGCTATGATGGTGAGCGAACCGCCACCTTCTATATTACGTGCTGCACCAAAGAATCGCTTAGGCTTTTGAAGTGCGTTGGCATCAACACCACCAGTAAGTACCTTGCCACTAGCAGGAGCTACGGTATTGTATGCACGTGCCAAACGAGTGATTGAGTCGAGGAAGATAACTACATCATGTCCAGACTCTACCATTCTCTTTGCCTTTTCCAAAACAATACCTGCTATCTTTACGTGGCGTTCTGCTGGTTCGTCGAAAGTAGAAGCGATAACTTCAGCATTCACGGTACGAGCCATGTCGGTAACTTCCTCAGGACGCTCATCGATAAGCAACATCATAAGGTATGCCTCAGGATGGTTAGCTGCGATGGCATTAGCGATGCTCTTCATCAATATTGTCTTACCTGTCTTTGGCTGAGCCACGATGAGCGCACGCTGTCCCTTTCCGATAGGAGAGAATAGGTCTACTATACGAGTTGACAAGTTTGTTGTCTGTGGGTCGCCACAAAGATTGAACTTCTCGTCAGGGAATAATGGTGTGAGATGTTCGAATGGTATGCGGTCGCGTATTTCTGATGGTGTACGACCATTAATAGTATTGATGCTTGTAAGAGGGAAGTATTTCTCGCCATCGTGTGGAGGACGAACCGAACATTCCACTACATCACCAGTCTTCAGACCATACTTCTTTACCTGCTGTGTTGACACGTAAACATCGTCAGGTGATGAAAGATAATTGTAATCACTTGAACGAAGGAAACCATATCCGTCAGGCATTATCTCTAATACGCCATTAGCCTTGATGATATCAGTAAAGTCGTATTCCTTTTGTTGTGGTTCTTCTGGCTGCTGCTGATATTGTGGCTGATATTGTGGTTGAGAAGGAGTAGGGGTAGATATGGTTGGATTATCAAACATATCATAATTTGGAGTTACACCCTGGTCCTCAATAGGAAGGTCGACCATGATAATGAAATCAGTACCGTCAGCAGGGTCTCCACTCCATACGCCATCGATATTCTCTTGGGTGAATTCTTCTGGTTCGTTGTTGGTATTCTGACGGTTAGCCATCTTTGTCTGAAGCTGTTCTATAAGTTCCTTGTTGTCGTCAGAATTTGTTGGAATATATTGCTCTTCTGGCACGAAGCTTTCTGCTTTGGCAGGCTGTGCTGAATCTTTTGTTTCGGCTGCAGCTACCTCTACATTTTGTTCTGCTTCAGCTGTTGGAACAATAGTATTATCATCTTGCTCAACGTTATCTATGCTGTCACCAACGCTCTCTATGCTGTTAGGCATATTCTTATGAGCTTCTTCGAGCAGAGCTAATATTTCTCTTTCGCGCTTTGTCTTAGGTCCACGATGCTTTGGCATTGCTGCAAGTTCTGCTTTCAGAGCCTCTACATCAATGTCGTTGGTGTTTGTAGACAAATTTTGTGGAGTGTTATCAAGAATTTCTTCTTTGGTGTTTTCCGTAGACATGCTCTCTTTAGTTTGGTTATCTTCTGCAACTTCTGGGGGTGTTATATTAGAATTTGCATTATTGGAATTTGCTGTTGTTACATCGCTGAATAGTGTTTTTTCTGAAGGCTGCTGTATTTTATTCTTTTTTACGTCATAATTTTCGCCTTCTTTGCCATGTACAGAATAAACTCTGTCTGTGTCCTTCTTCAGTATTCGTGTGCGTTTTCTTTTACCTCCTAATGGATTCTTGCTACCCTCAACAATTGCTTGTTGGTCAAGAATGGCGTAAACCAATTCTTCTTGAGTGGAATTCTTAGAGGAATTTATACCCAAGGTATTAGCAATATCTTCCAATTCGGAGATACTTTTAGATACTAATTCGTCTTTGCTATACATATATATAATGTGTATAAGAAGTTTTGATTGATTCATAAAGGAGTTTCAAGAACTGTAACTCCTAATTGCTAAAAACATTGCAAAGATAATGAATTTGTCTGAATATATTTAAATATAATTAGAAAAATACGTTTATATTAACAAATATTAATACCGATGATTGTTAATGTATGAAATAAAAAAGAGTCGACCCTAAAAAGAGTCGACTCTTATAAATATATGGTTTAGATGTGATTACTCACCCTTAGCCATTTTAGCCTTGAGCTCAGCGAGAACGTCGAGATCACCAAGTGATGTACCTGCAGCAACGTTGTTGATTACAGGAGCGTCGTTCTTCTTAGCTGTGTGCTTCTTAGCTGGCTTTGGCTCTTCCTTGCCCTCTTCGAATGTACGAGAGTGAGAAAGGATGATGCGCTTTGTTTCCTTAACGAACTCGATTACCTTGAAGTCGAGCTCCTCACCAAGCTGAGCCTGTGTGCCATCTTCCTTAACGAGGTGCTTTGGAGTAGCGAAGCCCTCACCACCTTCGTTGAGAGTGATAACAGCGCCCTTGTCCATCATCTCGGTAATCTTACCTGTGTGAACAGAACCTGGAGTATAGATTGTCTCGTATGTATCCCAAGGATTCTCTTCGAGCTGCTTGTGACCAAGGCTCAAACGACGATTCTCCTTGTCGATTTCGAGAACTACAACCTCGATTTCTGCACCCTGAGTTGTGAACTCAGATGGATGCTTAACCTTCTTTGTCCAAGAGAGGTCAGAGATGTGGATAAGACCATCAACACCTTCCTCGAGCTCTACGAAGATACCGAAGTTAGTGAAGTTGCGTACCTTTGCTGTGTGCTTGCTGCCTACAGGATACTTGCTTTCAATATTCTCCCATGGATCTTCCTTAAGCTGCTTGATACCAAGGCTCATCTTGCGCTCCTCACGGTCGAGAGTGAGAACAACTGCCTCAACCTCATCGCCTACGTGCATGAACTCCTGAGCTGAGCGGAGGTGCTGGCTCCAAGACATTTCAGAAACGTGGATAAGACCCTCTACGCCAGGAGCAATCTCTACGAATGCGCCGTAGTCAGCGATAACAACAACCTTACCCTTAACGTGGTCACCAACCTTGAGGTTTGCATCAAGAGCATCCCATGGATGAGGAGTGAGCTGCTTCAAACCGAGAGCGATACGCTTCTTCTCATCATCGAAGTCGAGGATAACAACGTTAATCTTCTGATCAAGAGCAACAACCTCGTGTGGATCGCTTACGCGGCCCCAAGAGAGGTCTGTGATGTGGATGAGTCCGTCAACACCACCGAGGTCAACGAATACACCATAAGATGTGATGTTCTTAACAGTACCCTCAAGGATCTGACCCTTCTCAAGCTTAGAGATGATTTCCTTCTTCTGAGCCTCGAGTTCAGCCTCAATAAGAGCCTTGTGAGAAACAACCACGTTGCGGAACTCCTGGTTGATCTTAACAACCTTGAACTCCATAGTCTTGCCTACGAATACATCGTAGTCACGTATAGGATGAACGTCAATCTGGCTACCTGGCAAGAATGCTTCGATACCGAATACGTCAACAATCATACCCCCCTTAGTGCGGCACTTGATGTAACCCTGGATAACCTCCTCGTTGTCAAGAGCAGCGTTAACACGCTCCCAGCTCTTGCTCAAGCGAGCCTTCTTGTGAGAGAGTACCAACTGACCCTTCTTGTCTTCCTGGTTCTCTACATAAACCTCAACCTTGTCACCAACCTTGAGGTCTGGGTTGTAACGGAATTCAGATGCAGGAATGATACCGTCGCTCTTGTAACCGATGTTAACGATAACTTCCTTCTTGTCTACAGAGATTACAGTACCTTCTGTAACCTGGTGTTCTGAAACCTTGTTAAGGGTTTCGTTGTAGGCCTTTTCAAGCTCTTCCTTGCTTGCGCCTGTGCTTGCGCCATTTTCAAATTCTTCCCAATTGAAGTCCTGTAATGGCTCAACGTTCTTTAAGTTTGACATGTTAATTAATAATGTTTTAAAATTAATAAAGTTGGACTTTATGTTAATTGATTAATGGGCCTGTTGCCCACAAATTGGCTGCAAAGGTACGAATTTATTTCTTTTCCACAAAAATATTTGCTTGATTTTTAATCACTTGCCCATAAGATAGCATTATTTTTTATGTTTGATGAACATTTTTCTATAAACATTTTGTGCTTTTTGTTTTTATTTTCTACCTTTGCACATACTATGGAATACAAAGAAACAGACATCAAGGGTGTTTGGATTATTGAACCTAAAGTTTTCAATGACGCCCGTGGTTACTTCATGGAAGCTTGGAAGAAGGAAGAGTTTGAGGCTCATGTCGGCAAAGTAGACTTTGTTCAAGACAATGAGTCTAAGTCTTCGTATGGCGTTCTTCGTGGTCTGCACTATCAGAAAGGAGATTTCTCGCAAGCTAAGCTTGTTAGAGTTGTCAAGGGTAGGGTAGTAGACGTAGCTGTTGACATACGCAAATATTCTCCAACTTTCGGAAAGTATGTGATGGTAGAGTTGAGCGAAGAAAACAAACGTCAGCTTTTCATTCCACGTGGCTTCGCACATGGCTTTTTGGTTTTAAGCCAAGAAGCTATATTTGCTTATAAGGTTGATAATGTTTATGCTCCACAGTCGGAAGCCTCAATAAGATGGAATGATGAAACCTTAGCTATTGAATGGCCGATAGATATGAGCAAAGTTGTGACAAGCGATAAGGATCTTAAGGGTAAATCTCTTAATGATGCAGAATTGTTTGTCTAATATATACATCTAAATACTTTAGTTTTGAGAAAGTCGTTAATATACATATCTATGCTGTTGTTGCTCTCTGCTTGTGGTGGAGAACAAAAGCAGGATGCACCTGAGGTGAAAGAAGACCTAAAGGCAAAGCAACTATTGCAAGGTATTTGGCTCGATGACGATGCTGGCGATGTGGTTTTCAAGATACATGGTGACACCATTTTCTATCCAGATACTACGAGCATGCCTGTAGCATTTAAAGTCTTAGCCGACACTTTGGTACTGAATGGTGCTAAGAGTTCTAAATATCCAATATTAAAGCAGACGGCACATTTGTTTATCTTTGCCAATCAAAATGGTGAGCAGATAAAACTTGTGAAGAGCGAGGATGCATCTGATGATTACTTTTTTGAGGGTAAGAAGGTAAGACCTTTAAATCAGAACGAGCTGATTAAGCGTGATACTGTTTTAGTACATGGTGAAGATAAATATCATTGCTATGTGCAAGTGAACCCAACAACTTTCAAGGTTGTTAAGTCAAGCTATAATGATGAGGGTGTGGCTGTAGACAATATCTATCACGACAATATTGTTCACCTTAGTGTTTTTAAGGGAGCTGCCAAGGTCTTTTCTTCCGATTTCAAGAAGCGTGACTTTGAGAAGCTTGTGCCTGCAGAAATTCTTCAAGAAGCTATATTGAGCGATATGCTATTCTCAAAGATTGATGCATCAGGTGTGCATTATGTAGCCGTTTTAGGAATTGGTGATACTCGAATTTCTTATGATGTAGAAGTTGTAGTAGGCTTTGATGGCAAGCTTCATATGTCGGTAGCTAAATAGACCTGTATATAATAAGGTAGCTAAGACCTATATATATAATAAGGTGTAGACAATAATTATTGAACATAATAAAACGCACTTAGATTTTGGTAAATGCCAATCTCTAAGTGCGTTTCTTTTTTATTTCTCAAATCCGCTTGTGTGATTTGATTTTAAACTCGTGTTTGTCTTGCCTTTGTTTGAGCTACATTCAGAATGTAGTCAGCCAACTTCTCAAATCCATTAATAGTATCAAGATAGAAAGCTCCAAGCTTATAGTCGTATGCTCCTTCTGAAAGTTGCTCTAAGTTGTCAGCTCTAAGATCATTTCTCAAGTTGTTTATAGAGTTTTCAATCTCGTAGCTCTTTGCTATATCGTGACCTTCGCCCTCAGCTTGACCTAAGGTGTTGACCATAAGCTGCATGGCTTCGCCAACCAATCCTTCCATCTTCTTGATGTTTGCAAGTTGCTTGTCTGTAAAATGCTCTTTGCAGTTGCTGCGCTTGCGGGATAATGTTCTTGCGATATTAAAGTTGCAGTCGCCAATACTCTCCAAGTCGTCAATCTCTCTAAGCATTCTCATCACCTGAAGTTTTGCTTCATCAGAAAGTCGGCCTTCGGTAATATGTTGCAGATAGTGAGCTATCTCATATTCCATATTATCCGTGATATTCTCGTACTTCTTAACTTTCTCGAAGAGTTTTTCAAAATCCTCATCTTTGTCGATGTTGTGCATCTCGAGCAAGAAGTTGAACTGTCTTTGGCAACGTATAGCAAATTGAGATATCTCCTTGCGAGCCTGAATTATCGACAACTCTGCAGTAGAAAGCAAACCTGCTGTGATATATTGCAATTTCTCAGGCTCTTCTGCATCCTTCTCAGGCAATACTTTGCATACAAACTGCTCAATCTGTGGCACAAACCATATTAATAATAAGGTGTTGGCTATATTAAATGCTGTATGGAAAGCAGAAAGCTTGTAGAGAGGATTATCTGCTCCGCCCATCACATCTGTTACCATCCAACTGATAAAGTTGCAAGCAGGGTAGAAGACTATTAATACAACCACTACTCCAAACACGTTGAAGAACATGTGAGCCAAGGCTGCTCGTCGGGCTTGAGTATTTGCTGTAAGCGAAGCTATAAATGCAGTTATCGTAGTACCGATATTCTGTCCCATCGCCAGGGCTGCTGCTTGCTCAAAGCCAAATCCTGGAATATTCATTCCGAAGAGCATCAAGGTGATAGCCATAGTTGCGGCAGAAGCCTGCACAAGCATAGTTACTAATGCGCCAACTATTACGAAGAGGATGATTGTGAGGAACGAGTCGCAAGGCACATGTGCAAGCATTCCTGCTACCATGTCTCCTATGTTCATGGCTGTAGCTGCATCCTGAAGGAATGTCAATCCCATAAACAAGAATGAGAATCCGAAAACAAATTCTCCGATACTCTTACGCTTGGATTTTCCTGAGAAAATAAGAGGTAATCCGATAGCTAAGAGAGGGATGGCAAAGGCTGAAATGTTAACCTTAAATCCTACTGCTGAGATTATCCATGCCGTGACCGTGGTACCGATGTTGGCTCCCATTATCACGCCGATAGACTGACGTAGCGTCATCAGCCCTGCATTTACAAAACTCACTACCATTACGGTTGTAGCTGACGACGATTGGATGAGGGCTGTAATGCCCACACCTGTCAACACACCCATCAATCGGTTCTTTGTCATTGCTCCGAGTATGGAGCGAAGGCGATCGCCTGCAAATTTCTCCAATCCTTCGCTCATTATCTTCATTCCGTAAAGGAACAAAGCCAACGAGCCTACCAAGGAGAAAATGTTGATTAAAGTGCTCATAAAAATGTATTGTATCAATATCGGCTGCAAAGATATTACATTTCCGTTACTTAACAATTAAATGGATGTTACAATACTGTTACATTATGCTTTGACATGAATTTGTAATGATGTTGTTACCTGCGGGTAACAACAATACGATATATTTGCAAAAAACTTAAAAGCATATGGATATGGAAACTGCAAAGAGAATTCAAGCCATCTTTGGCTATTCAAGAATTATCGTCCTTTTGGTTATTTTGACTTTGTGTTGGTTTGGTATGAATGGTATGCTGTAAACCATTCATAATCAAACCCATAACAACAACGTTGCAGTCTATTTTTCTTCAAGCATAGCCTGCAATCTTAACATCTCGTCTCGATATTGTGCAGCCTGCATGAAGTCGAGATTCTTGGCAGCTTGCTTCATAAGAGCCTCGGTATTTTCGATACTCTTCTTTAGTTCGGCTGTCGACATCTTTCTTACTATTGGGTCTGCAGCAAATGCGCTTGCATCAGGTTCGATATAAACTTGCGATGCGTAGCCTGCCGACTTCTTGCTTGTTGAAGATTCGCTTGCAGAACCAGATGTGAGCGAACCCTTGATAGATTTCTGAATCTGCTGTGGCGTAATGCCGTGCTCCTCATTATATTTAAGCTGAATGGTGCGTCGGCGCATGGTCTCGTCGATAGTGCGTTGCATGCTCTCCGTGATGTTGTCGGCATACATAATTACCTTGCCATTAACATTACGAGCAGCACGTCCTGCAGTCTGAGTCAAGCTACGATGACTACGCAAAAAGCCTTCTTTGTCGGCATCCAAGATGGCAACAAGCGACACCTCAGGAAGGTCCAAACCTTCACGAAGAAGGTTTACTCCTACCAGCACGTCAAAGACACCCGCTCTAAGGTCGTTCATTATCTTCACACGGTCAAGTGTTGCTACATCGCTATGTATGTAATTAGCTCGTATATCGTGATTTAAGAGATATTCCGTAAGTTCTTCAGCCATACGCTTAGTAAGAGTCGTAACGAGAGTTCGCTCGTTGCGATGACAACGAGTCAAGATCTCGTCCATCAAGTCGTCTATCTGATTTTCAGATGGTCGAACCACAATCTCAGGGTCGAGGAGTCCGGTTGGTCTAATGATTTGTTCCACCACAACTCCTTCAGCCTCTTGTAATTCATAATCGGCAGGAGTGGCAGAAACATAAATCACCTGGTTCATCATCTCGTGAAACTCCTCAAACCTTAATGGACGGTTGTCGAAAGCAGCAGGCAGACGGAAACCAAACTCCACAAGGTTTTGCTTTCTTGCACGGTCGCCACCATACATGGCATTAATCTGCGGCACACTTACGTGGCTCTCGTCAATAACCATGAGATAATCCTTCGGGAAGAAGTCGAGCAAACAATAAGGACGTTCGCCAGCCTCGCGACCATCGAAATACCTTGAATAGTTCTCTATACCCGAACAATGCCCTAACTCCTTTATCATCTCCATGTCGTACTCCACGCGCTCCTTTATTCTTTGCGCTTTGATGTTGTCGCCAAGGTCGGTAAAGAAGTCTATCTGTTTAACCAAATCATCCTGTATCATCTTTATCGCCTTTGTGGTTTGGTCTTGCGATGTTACAAAGAGGTTGGCTGGATAAATCTGATATGTTTCAAACGACGCTAATCTGTGCATGGAGATGTGGTCAACCTCTTCGATAGAGTCTATCTCGTCGTCCCACCAGCTTACTCTCAGTATGTTGTCGCTATAAGCCATGGCGATGCTAACAGTATCGCCTTTTACCGAGAAATTGCCTCGTTCAAGATTTATGTCATTTCTTACATATAATGAAGCCACAAGCTGGCGTAAGAATTCGTTGCGGTCAAGCTTCTGTCCACGACCAATCTTGATGATACTCTCGTTCATCGCAGTTGGTCCACCCATACCGTAGATACATGAAACAGAAGATACAACGATAACGTCTTTGCGTCCTGACAATAAGGCACTTACCGCACCAAGACGAAGTTTGTCAATCTCTTCGTTTATTGCCAAGTCTTTTTCAATATATACATCCTTTGATGGAATATAAGCCTCAGGCTGATAATAATCATAATACGACACATAATACTCTACAGCATTATCTGGGAAAAATCCTTTCATTTCCTCATACAATTGTGCTGCGAGAGTTTTGTTGTGGCTAAGTATCAAAGTAGGTTTGTTAACGTTGGCAATAACGTTAGCCACGGTAAAGGTTTTACCCGAGCCTGTAACACCCAAAAGTACCTGAGCCGGTACGTCTTGTTCGATACCTTCTGTAAGTTGCTTAATGGCTTCCGGTTGGTCGCCTGTAGGCTTATATTTTGATGTCAACTTGAAATTCATAACGCAAAAGTACTAATTTTCCATTATTTACTGTAATTTTTTGCTAAAAAACGTGTAACATACTTTGATAATAAAGGAATTATGTGTAATTTTGCAATTCAAAACACAAAATATGAAGAAAAGAATACTTTATGCTTTGTCATCCTTGCTCTTGTTGAGCAGTTGTGCAAACGAATTTAATCGTGTGTACAAGGCTGATAACTTCCATTACAAGTATGAATTTGCAAAGGAATGTTACGCCAAGGGACAATACACTCGCGCGATAACTCTTCTTCAAGAACTTATCACTTTGGAGAAGGGTACAGAAAATGCTCAGGAGAGTCTTTATATGCTTGCCATGGCAGAGTATAACAATAAAGACTACGAGACAGCAGCTGAATATTTCAAGAAGTATTGTTCAAGCTATCCACGTGGTATTTATGTGGAAAGAGCTAAATACTATGTTGGCCAAAGCTTGTTTGAGAGCACTCCAGAGCCACGTCTCGACCAGTCGATGACAGTACAAGCCATCACTTCTTTCCAAGAGTTTTTGGATCTTTTCCCTGATTCAAAGATGAAGCCACAGGCGCAGAAGCGATTATTTGAACTTCAAGACAAGCTCGTTACCAAGGAATTGTATTCTGCACAACTTTATTATGATCTTGGTTCATACTTTGGCAACTGCACAAGCGGCGGCAACAATTATGAAGCTTGCATCATTACCGCTCAGAATGCTCTAAAAGACTATCCATATACATCTCTTCGCGAAGAGTTCTCGTTGCTTATCATGAAGAGCAAGTTTGAGTTGGCTCAACAGAGTGTAGAGGAAAAGAAGCTTGAGCGTTTCCAAGATGCTGAAGATGAGTGCTACGGCTTCATCAACGAATATCCTGACTCAAAGGATAGAGCAACTGCGGAAAAGTATATTAAGAAATGTAAGGAAGTAACTAAAGATTAACATTATATAAAAATTATATCATCAATGGATTACAAAAAGTCAAAGGCTCCAGTTAACACCGTTACTCGCAACATTATGGATTTGTGTGACGAGACTGGAAACATCTATGAGAGTGTAGCTATTATCGCAAAGAGAGCTAACCAAATCTCTGCAGAGATAAAGCAAGACTTGAGCAAGAAGCTCGCTGAGTTTGCTTCTTACAACGACTCTTTGGAGGAGGTGTTTGAGAATCGCGAGCAGATTGAAATCTCAAGATACTATGAGAAGTTGCCTAAGCCAACACTTCTTGCTACAGAAGAATTTGTTGAAGGTAATATTTATTGGCGCGACCCTTCTAAGGACGCAGCTCAAACTCAGGAATAATGATACAGCGTAAGCAATCTCTATTCCTTTTGGTAGTTTTCGTGTTGTCTATTGTTGGAGCTATGCTTCAGGTTGGCAATATCGAACCATCTGGAATGGGTGCAGGCGATAATGTGTATAGCCTCTGCATTTTGCATGCTGATGGCTCACGTGGCTATGCTTCTTTACCTTTGTTGGTCATTTATACCTTAAATGGCATCCTTTCGTTGGCAACAATCTTCTTGTTTAACAACAGAAAGTTGCAAATGAAGCTTTGCTCTCTTGGTATTGCGTTGATGGCAGTATGGTATCTTGCATTTGCTTATCTTTGCGTAAGCGTATTTCCTGAGGCAGGAACATTTCATCCTTCCTTCTCGGTATGCTTGCCAGTAGTATGCTTGATTCTATATGTCATGGCTCACGCAGGCATCAACAAAGACGAAAAGCTTGTTAGAAGCATGGATAGAATTCGATAATTCATTAATCACAAAAATATAAAGGCAACACTTCATCTTGTGAGTGTTGCCTTTTATTATTGCCTTTTATTATACCTTGTAGTTTACACCTTATTATATATATAGGCTACTTCATATATAGCTTTTCGTATTGTTTCGCCACCTTTATATAATCATGATGCTTTCGGATGTATTCTATACTTTGATGTTGCATCGTTGATATGTTTTCGGGATGCAAAACCATATTCTCTATTTGGCTATAAACGCTTTTGAAAGTTGGTTCTACGTTGACAATTGGTCGCAATTCAGTTTCGTTCAATACCTCATAGTTTTCAGGTTCGCCACCACCTATGCATATTAGTCCGTGCGACATAGCCTCAAGCGGATTCATCGATGGTGTGTAGCTATATAGCTGGTCTACTATAGCGTCGCACGACATCATCAACTTGCGATATTCATCAAACGGCACGCTTTCTACAACCGTTAGCTTTAGCTTATCTGGATATTTGCTTTCCACCTCTTTTGCAGCTTTAAGCATAATGTCTGTTCCCTTGTATGCCGAGCGCGACTTATTTATTCCAATAAAAATCTTTAGCGGTTCGCCATCTTTATGAAACTCTATGGTTGGAGTATCGTCGTCGCATACTATTGGGAAAGGAATGAATTCCGTTTTCTTTGGAAACAAAGGTTTATAGATTGCAAGATATTCGTATAGTCCTGCAACTATTGTGTCGCATTCTTTAGCCATCTTTTCGTTTAGTCGTTGTTTCTCTGTACCTATCCAGTCTGCCACTTCTTTGCGAGCATCTTCGGTATCTCTAAGCGTTTCGCCGATATTGAAGTCGCCATATCTGAAAGGCTTACGAGTGCGATTCTCGTTCACCCAATAATAGTCCATACCAAACGCACCTAACACAATCTTGCCATTATGCTTTTTCAGATAATCAAAGATTGAGAACAGCCTTTGCGCCTTTAGCTCAAGGAACATAGGATTAATAAACTGAACCACGTCGTAGCCACGCAGGCGGGGCAACACGGCTATAGTCTTTGCCATAAGTGCCATGCCGCCAAGTATTCCCTCACGGCGAGCCATATCTATGTCGCGCGGATAGTTTTTCCAGAAGTCTCCGTTCGACATAACAGTCACCTTATGTCCCAACACACGTAGTCCCTTAGCCAACGTGTTGTGCACATTACTATATTCGCCTATCAGCAATATTTTCATCCCCTCAGTCCCTTTAATATCAGCAGATATCTGCCAGCCTTGTTGCTAATAAGTTTTCTGAAAGTCTTGTATTTTATGGTATAGCTCTTGTCGGGTAGGGGGTAGAGTCCCTTCTCGTATAGCTTGTTGATAGCCTCTTCCAGCTGGTGCATAGAATGCGTCATGGTTGCCGTGTTGTAGAGATAATCCATCGACAGCTGAGCTATTCTTCGTTGAAGAGCCTGGCGAGCATCCTCGGGCACACGAGTGCTCAGTTGTTGCAGATTGCACAATATGTCAAACACGTTGTTGAGTCTGGTCACAATCTTTCTGCTATCCTGATTGTTGGTGATAGACCCCTTGCGCACTCTATAGAAATAGGCATTAGAATTTGTCTTGAATACTTTTTGTGCACGAATCATCAACTGCGGAGTAAACTCCTCGTCCTCGCATATTCTGCCTGGAGTAAACGACAACGAGCCAAGAATCTCTTTTCTGAAGAAATATGTGCATGCACTTGCCTTCAGATTATTGTTGTTCATATATTCCACGCCTGATGTTGGTTCGTCGAACTCGAAAGGAACGTCAGCCGCAGGTTTGTGAGTGAAGTTGAACATCACCACGTCAGGATCATTATATCGAGCTATGTCTACACAATGTTCGTAAGGAGTAGGCAACAGCTTGTCGTCGCCATCTACAAACTGGATATATTTGCCTGTAGCAATTCGTAAGCCTGCATTTCGAGCTTCCGACAATCCGCGGTTGGACTGTCGAATGTATATTATATTGTTTTGATAATCGGTAAGTTGCATTATAGCCGGAATATCGCTACCATCATCAACCAAGATTACTTCGCGTTCCTGGTCGCTTAGCGACAAAGCCATAATGCTATCCAAGCATTCTGCGAGCAATTCGGGTTGCAGATTGTATGTTGTCACGATGAAGCTAATCAGCGGTCTCTTCTGTAAATCTTGTGTAAGTATTTGTTTATCAAGCATAGTGTTTTAAATCCTAATATCTTATTAAGTTTTGGCTTTATTCCTTTGCTGTAAGGCATTTTTGGGAAATCGGGGTATTTGCCCGTACATTCGTGAGCTGTTAAAGCAATATTCAGCACCTTGGCATAATAATCTGCATCGCAAACTTTCGGCATCACCTTTATGTGAGCTTCAAGCAAATCTGAAATATCCTTGCCATTAGCATTCCTTGTTATGCCCTTCGGATTGTCGTAATAATAATATAGACCAACCGAAGTTGTGGCTATAATATTAGCTTTCTGAAGAATCTGAGGTAACGTGTGGGCATCTTCAAACTTCTTGTTTGCAGGGTATCTTACTCCGTTAAACAACGATTTCCGATAAATCTTATTCCATGCATACGTATGCTCGTAGGCTTTACCCTGAAGCCAGTATGACGAAAAATCAGTATACTCCTTGTCGATACCAAATGTTAGTTTATGCTGACGTTTCAGATTGCCGTAATGCTCATACACGGGATATTCAAGAATGTCGTAATCAGGATGCACATTCAATATTTCGAATAGCTTCTTGTAGGTTGACCTCTCCACCTCGTCGTCGCTATCTACGAAGGTTATATATTCGCCTTTGGCCTTGCTTATGCCCGAGTTTCTTGCTTCCGAAAGTCCCAGGTTTTCTTTGTGGCTTATCACCTGTATTCTATGGTCGTCATTCCTCCATCGTTCACAAATCTCGTCGCTACCATCTGTAGAAGCATCATTCACGAGAATTATTTGCATATCTCTGAACGATTGCTCAGAAATACTTCGCAGACATCTGTCGAGGGTGTCTGCAACATTATATACAGGTATGATTACTGATAGTTTCATGTATGCAAATATAAGAATAAGATGGTTTTTATTTCGAATACGCTTCAAAGATACATAATAATTATGAAACAGCAAAGCTTAAAGTTGAGATTGTGGCACATTTCTCCCGATTTTTCCGCTTAACTTCCCTTTTCGCAGTTTATCTTGCAGCTAATTCTTTATGGTTTATGCGAGTGGTTGCATGGAGCTTTTCGAATAGTCGCATCAAGCATTTCGAATAGTCGCATCAAGCATTTCGATTAGTCGTATAGTGCATTTCGAATAGTCGCATCATGCTTATGAGAAATAGTCTTCGTAATATTGGCGAGCCTTCCAATATGTATTCCATTTATTGCTCTTAATTGCCACTTTCTGCTATCATTTTTTCAAAATGCCATTTCATTTCAGCCATCTATGGTTTAGAAATTACAAGTTAGCGCCATTTTCCTTATAGCCTATGAGAGAAGTTGTTGCAAGAAAGAATGGCGAATACTTGATTCAGACACTTGTGATTGAATTTTGAGGTGAATTTAACGCCTTTAAACACCCCAAATATGTAGGATAAGTGGAAGATTTTGTCTTTGCTTCCAGCAATTGGAACAGATATAAAAATGTTGTTAGTGATTGATTATCAGCCTTTTAGGAGGAGATTGAAGTGTGTTTGTTCCAGTTGTTCCAGTTGTTCCAATTAATTTTTTCAGCATTCCAATTTTCTTTCTCTTATATATAACTACTTAATAATCAATTAATTATATAGTATATATAGAGGGGTGTTGCATGTTGATAACCTAATTGGAACAACTGGAACAACTGGAACAACTGGAACACGACGAAGATTGCCCCTTTCGTTTTCTTGCCTATTTTTTCTCCAAGGCAAAATATTTCCATAAGGGTGCAACCATTATGGCTTGATGGAATTCGTCGCTTATTAACGAAAAAAGACAATAGGTTAGAATCGATGGTCTAATCCTATTGTCTTTTTTATCGGGAAGATTTTATTGTCTTTTTTGTTGAGAAGATTATTTTGTAGTTTAATCTCTCGGTTATGGCTCAAAAAGCTTACATGGTTTTGAGCTTAAGCTTCTGAGTCTTGTAGCCTTCGCCCTTTACTACGAGAGTGATGTTTGAAGGCGTGCGACCGGCACGAAGTATTACGAGGGCTGAACCGTTGTAGAGCGAACGGGTGTTGCCTGTATGAAGTTCGTTTGACGACAAGTTGCCGTTGTCTACGGCTACTATCTGCGCATCGCCCTCTACGCTGAATTCAAGCTTCTCGTTGGCTGTCCACGCACGACGATTCTTGCTGTCTACGGCATTTATGCGAACATGCATCAGGTCTTGACCATCGGCTTTCCATGTTTCTACATCAGGAGCAAGAACCAGCTTGGTAGCCTTTGTTGTGGTTTCGATACGATGGCGAGCCACCACCTTGCCTGCATTATAAGCTATCGCCTCTATGTAGCCAGGCTGATATTCAATATCGTTGAAGCGCATCTTGTTGCGGTTCTTAGCCTCTTTGCTATTCTGCTGTGAAGCCACCACCTTGCCATTAACCTTGAGGTCCACCTTTTCGGCATTTGTATACACGTTTACGCTATACTTCTTGCCAGGAGTGCGATTCCAATGTTCGCTCAATCCGTCGTTGCTGAATATGATGCCATTCCATTCCTGAGCATCAGCCTTAGAATCGATGATGCCAATATGCACAACAGGCTCTTCTGGCTTGAACATAGAGCGGAGAAGGTAAGCGTATGGCTTAGGCTGTAGAGAGATGTCGAACGAACCGTCGTTGAATCCCTTTGCAGGCCATCCACGGCTCTCGCCAAGATAGTCAATCATGCCCCAATATGCCAATCCCATCACCTTGTCGAGATCCATACCAAAGAAGTTTGGTCCCATATTAGAGAGGTTGGCTTCGCTCTGATAGAATGTCATCCAAGGGAAACGCTTTCTGTCGCCAGGGAAATACATATAGCGATAGTTGTAGGCTGAGATATCTGTTTCCTGAACTAATGGTGCAGGCAGAGAGTCGGTCTCAAGACTACGGCCACGTGGGTGCATGGCTACGGTAATCTTGCGAGTGTTGTCGTAGCGCTGAAGCACAGGCTTCATCATGCGATAAGGAGTTACGCCCCAGTCGCCAAATGGCAAGTTAGGATATGTCTGCAATTCGTTGCCCAAGCTCCAAGCAATCACGCAAGGATGATTTCTGTCGCGCTTGATAAACTCAGGCAAGTCGTATGGCCATTGCTCCATCCATGGTCTGCGTCCGCCTGTATATTGGTCGAGCCACTTGTCGTAGAGTTCGTCGAGCACAAGGATGCCGAGCGAGTCGCAGAGGTTGAGGAATGATGTGCTATAAGGGTTGTGGGATGTGCGGATGTGGTTGAAACCGAAGTCTTTCAGCATCTTAATTCTCTTCTCCATAGCACGAGGATAGGCAGCTGCGCCAAGAGCTCCGAGAGTATGGTGGTTGGCAATACCCTTGAGCAATACCTTAGAGCCGTTAACCTTGAGTCCGAAGTCTGGTCCAATCTCTATTGTTCGAATACCGAAGCGTGTGGTGGCGCAATCCTTCTCTTTGCCGTTGGCGTCGAGAATGCGTACGGTTGCGGTATAGAGGTTAGGAGTGTCGCAATTCCAAAGCTTAGGGTTTGCAATATCGATAGTCTCCCATTTCAGCTCGTTGGTACGCATTTTGCGGTTGAAAGGCATGTCTACGGTCTTGTCGTAAACGATTTTGCCTTGTGGGTCTTTAACTACGGTCTGAAGCTTAACGTTGTTTTGCTTAGTATAGTTTGCCACTTCCACCTGTAGGTTTACAAGATGGTTGTCGGTAGTTGTCACGTAGAGCGGATGGCGAACGAAATAGATGTCGGCAGGAGTAGACACAATCTTCACGTCGCGATACAGACCTCCACCTGTATACCAACGAGAGTTTAGCGGACCGCTTGTTGAAGCATGAACGGCTATGGTATTAGCCTGACCATACTTAAGAAGTTTAGAAACGTCGATATCGAAGCCCAGATAGCCATAGTCGGTACCACCTATGCGCTTGCCGTTGAGGTATACGTCGCCAACATACATGATACCCTCGAAGTCGAGGAGTATGCGACGTCCCTTCATGTCGGCAGCAGGAGTATAGGTCTTCACATACCAGCCGTCGCCCATCTCTTTGAAGCCACGAGCAGAAAGGCGTGATTTGAAGTTGGATGCTCCATCCGAATTGTCTTCCGACTCGTTGGCAGCAGGAGCCACCCATGGTTGAGATATCTGGAAGTCGTGTGGCACGTTGATGGTTTCCCATGAGCCATCAGAAGTGTTGATGGCTGCTACATCGATATTGCCACGATGAAACTGCCAACCGAAGTTGAAGTTCTCTACATTTCGCTGAGCCGAAGCTGACAGAGCAGCCACGGTAAAGAGCGAAACGAATGATAGATGTTTGTAGGTCATTACGTTATTGTTTTAGTTTTTAGATTATTCTTTAATGAGTTTCACCTCAGAATTAAGACCCGAAGCAACAGGAGTCCAGTCGGCATAAGAGGTCTTCTTGTAGTTGATGTCTACCACATTAATCTCATCAAACTTACGCCACTTGTAGCCTTGGCGGTCGAGTTCCGAGATTCTGTTGGCAGGCAGGTTGGTAACCTCTATGCGAATCTTGTTGTTGCCCTTGTGCAGAAGGTTGGCAAACGAAAGACGATAAGGCACAGCCCAAGCGCAACCTATCAAGCTGTCGTTTACGTATACTCGCGCACTCTCTCTAACGTCGCCAAGGTCGATAGTCCAGCTGTTGCCTTTCTTCAGCTCAGCAGCCGAGAGGTTGATGGTGCATTCATAAACGCCAGTTCCCATCAACGTGCGAGTAGAGTCGTCGAGATTTTCCCACGACTTTGTGGTGTCGAGGTTGTAGGTCTTAGCGATGGCTGGAGTAGCTTCGGTAAACGACAATTTCCAGTTGTTGAGAGTCTTAACGACAGGCGAAGTCTTTGTCCATTCGCATCTTAAAGGAAGCGAAGCCAACTCTTTGCTCAAAGCTTCGTCCTCGTGGTTGAAAGTCTGAAGAATGATGCTCTCGCCCGAACGAAGATTAACGAGAATACTGTCGCCACAAATCTCAGCTCGCTGACGGTTGCCTGTCATAGGGTCGAACCACATAGCGGTAGCCATAGGAACAGCCAAAGTGGTGTAGGCTTGGATGTCGTTAGGAGTGAGGTTGGCTATGAAGTAATGATGTCCCTTGTCGTTAGAGCGACGTATTAGCTTCAATCCCAATTCTGTCTTCATCTTCTCAGCCTTAGCAGCCTTAGTGAGGTCAGCTGCACTTGTGCCTACGATGATGTTTGCACCCTGTGCCTTTAGCTTTTCGATATGCGCCTTTACGGCAGGAGTAAGAATGTTGTCGGCAGAAGGAATCACAAGCCCCTTGTATGTGGTGCCACCTGGAGTATGGAGCATACCATTATTATAATAGGTGTCGAGCAATATTCTGTCTGAGATATAATCGCAATCGAAGCCTGCTTGGTCGATGGCGTCGATACACTTCACAAACTCAGGAGCCAACTTGCCCATGGCGTGGATAGAGAACTGCATCAGGCGTTTGCCCGTAGAGCGCTTTGCCCACATGTCGTGGATAGGCAAATAGGTGAGGAAATCGTTGTCAGGACGACCCATCTGGAGCATGCTTTGGCAACGCTCTACATACTTCATGAAGTAAGGAGCATCGCGCCAAATGGTGTTGTTGGGACTCATGTCTATAGATGCATAGAAGCGCCATCCTGGCCATGTTTCGTGTTGAGGAGAGTAGGCTGTGCCGTGGAAGAACATGTGGTTTACGCCAGCACAGAACATAAGGTCCATATCTGGTTTCATCTGGCTTAGCGATGTGCGGAAATGCTCAGTAAGCCATGTGAAAGTCTCCGACGAAGTGTATGGTTTGCCCATGATATGCGCAGCCGAAGGAGCATATTTGAGCATAGAGAAGTCGGAATCATTTTTGCGAGTCTTGCCTGGGTCTTGGCGCAAGCCTTTGATGCCAAAGTTGGTAAGTCCGAAGCCTTCGATTTCAGGAATGTCGACAGCAGCATAGCAGTCGATAAGGTTTGCTGGGCTACCGTGAGCCTGGTTGCGAGTGATGGCTCCGTGGCTATGTGCCCAAGCTGTCCAAGTGCGTGTGAAATTATCGAGAAGCATGTCGCCAAGAGTTTCGCGATAGTCGGCAACAACCTTAGTGTCGCCATCCACGAGCTTATCGAAATTCTCTTCAAGACTATATCCGCGACGATTGTAGAATTCTTGGAATAGAGTAGGGGTATAGTCAGATTCCGACACCTCGTAAGAGTCGTTGAAGAATGTGTGAGGATATGGAGTGCCTGTCTTCTCGAAAGCCTCTTCGATATGCTTGAGATAGTTGGTTACAGCCTGTTTGTCGAAATGGTCGATAACAAGACCTGCTCCGCCTGGTGCTGCACGCTTAACAGCCATCACGCCCTTTTTCTGATACAAGGCTATGATGCGCCATGTGCCCTTTGACGGAAGCTTTGTGGTGAGTGTGCCCTCAACGAGCGGAGTTGTTATCTTCAGGAATTTGCCATCAGAGAAAGCATAGATGCCTACGAGCGATGTGTTTTTGCGTTTCTTCTCAATAGGACGAAGGTCGAGAGCTTTAATCTTTTTGCCTACGACAGTTGTGTCTATGATAAGCATCTGAGATGCACTCTCGTCGAGTGGTACCCAAGGACCGCCAAAAGGCCATCCTGTACCTGTAGCCATATCAAACTCTATGCCGTCGGCTTTGCATTCCGCATTAACGTATCTCAATATCTCCATATAGCGAGGCGAGAGGAATGGAATATTGTTTTTCTCATTTCCCTGTACGCCATAGATAGGAGTAATCTCGATAGCGCCAATACCATGGTCGGCATATTGGCGAAGATTCCACTTTAGGTCGTTTTCTGTAACTGCTGAGCCAAGCCACCACCAACGGGTGCCTGGTTTGGCTTCTTGACTTGGTACTGGCCATTGCTGCGCAAACATGTTAAGGCTCATAGCCAACGCGGCAATAGTCACGATTTGTTTTTTCATATTGCTTTTTAGTTTTTAGTTTGGTCGTAGATTTATATGGAGAACTTGTCTTTCCTCAACGAGCTTGCTCATTAATGGAGCTTACTCATTCGGAGGGTTTACTCCTTCTGAGTGTTTACTCATGATGGTATGGTTCGCCCTTGATGATGGTGCAAGCACGATATAGTTGCTCAACGAAGACGAGGCGCACCATTTGGTGTGAGAATGTCATCTTCGACAAGCTTTGCATGCTGTTGGCTCGAGAGTAAACAGATTGTGCAAAACCATAAGGTCCGCCTATGATAAACACCAATCGGCGAGCTGTAGCCTGCTGTTTCTCAAGCCATGCTGCCATCTCTATACTTCGCATCTCTTTGCCACGCTCGTCGAGCAATACCACGGTATCCGAAGGTTGCAACAGCTTTAGTATTGCCTCGCCCTCCTTATCCTTTTGTTGGTCTTGGCTGAGGCTCTTGGCATTACGCAATTCCGGGATTACCGTAACCGAGAATGGCATGTAGTGATGTATGCGCTCTATATAGTCGTTGATGGAAGCTATGAAATGCTTATTTGTGGTCTTGCCAACCACGATTAGTTCAGTCTTCATATTCTTTCTTTCTCTTTGGGTTCATAGGAAACCATCCCTTCTTAACTCTTTGCTTTTGCTCGAAGAGTTCGCCTATGGTCCAAAGACATGAAGCGCCAAGGATGCCGAGAAGCGACGATATGAGCACGTCGGCAACAAAAAAGGCTACGCCTATGCTGGCTATTCCTGCTACGAGGAATAACCACCATGGGCGTGTGCCAAAATAGTATTCCACCTTTATTACTATAGGGTGGAACAAACCTATTATTAAAAATGTGGAAATGGCTATCACCATTCCTTTGAAATGTAAATCCATTACAAACAATCTTAGTTGTCCTAAAAATCTATACTAATACGCTTATCGTTTAGTCTTCCATCAACTTGCGGTATCTGCCCTTCTTGATTTCGGCATCGGTACCTAAGCGATGAGCTTTGTTGATTTCGTATTCTGAATAGCTACCTTCAAAGAAGAATACTTCACCATTGCCTTCGAATGCAAGGATGTGAGTACAGATACGGTCGAGGAACCAACGGTCGTGGCTGATAACAACAGCACAACCGGCAAAAGTTTCAAGACCTTCTTCAAGAGCACGGAGAGTGTTTACGTCGATGTCGTTGGTAGGCTCATCGAGCAACAATACGTTGCCTTCTTGCTTCAAAGCCAAAGCCAACTGCAAGCGGTTGCGCTCACCACCTGACAATACTCCGCAAAGCTTGTTCTGGTCGGTACCCGAGAAGTTGAAGCGAGAGATATAAGCACGTGCGTTGACATCACGACCGCCAAGGCGAAGAGTCTCGTTGCCCTGAGCAATAACATCATAAACCGACTTTGCAGGGTCGATATCCTTGTGCTGCTGGTCTACGTAAGCAAGCTTAACGGTTTCGCCTACCTCGAATGTGCCGCCATCAGCATTATCAAGTCCCATGATAAGACGGAAGAGAGTGGTTTTACCAGCTCCGTTAGGACCAATAACACCTACGATGCCGTTAGGAGGAAGCATGAAGTTGAGGTCGTTGAACAATACCTTTTCGCCGAAAGCCTTCTTCACATGCTGAGCCTCGATAACCTTGTTGCCCAAGCGTGGTCCGTTAGGAATAAAGATTTCAAGCTTCTCCTCGCGTTCCTTCTGCTCTTGGTTGAGCATCTGCTCATAAGAGTTAAGACGAGCCTTACCCTTAGCCTGACGAGCCTTAGGTGCCATGCGCACCCATTCGAGCTCTCGCTGAAGAGTCTTCTGACGCTTAGAAGCCGACTTCTCTTCTTGTGCCATGCGCTTTGTCTTTTGGTCGAGCCATGAAGAGTAGTTGCCCTTCCATGGAATACCCTCGCCACGGTCGAGCTCAAGAATCCATTCGCTCACATCGTCGAGGAAGTAGCGGTCGTGGGTAACGGCAATAACTGTTCCTTCGTATTGCTGCAAGTGCTGCTCCAACCAGTCGATACTCTCGGCATCAAGGTGGTTGGTAGGCTCATCGAGCAATAACACGTCTGGCTTCTGAAGAAGCAAACGGCAAAGAGCCACACGACGACGCTCACCACCCGAGAGGTTTGTGACAGGCCAATCGCCTGGAGGACATTTCAAGGCTGCCATAGCACGGTCGAGCTTAGAATCCATGTTCCATGCGTCGGTAGCGTCTATGATGTCTTGAACTTCAGCTTGGCGTTGCATGAGCTTATCCATCTTGTCTGGATCGCCATAATATTCTTCGAGACCAAACTTTAGGTTGATGTCTTCGTATTCTGCAAGAGCGTCGTAAGCCTTTTGTACGCCCTCCATAACATTCTCCTTAACGGTCTTCTCCTCATTCAAAGGAGGATCCTGTGGCAGGTAGCCAACACTATAGCCAGGGCTCCATACAACTTCACCCTGTGTAGGCTGCTCGAGTCCGGCAATAATCTTCATAAGAGTTGACTTACCGGCACCATTCAAACCGATGATACCAATCTTTGCTCCATAGAAGAACGAGAGGTAGATGTTCTTCAATATCTGCTTCTGGTTTTGTGGGATGATTTTAGACACTCCCACCATAGAAAATATAATTTTCTTGTCGTCTACTGTTGCCATAAAATATGACTAATGTTTAGTTAATAATTCTTGGAGATTTAATAGGCATAGCCTAACCTTTGCAAAGTTAATGAAAAAATATCGAAGTATGAAACTAAATTTGCATAATACAAGGAAAATGATTAGCTTTGTGGCAAAAATTATAGTATTATATATGGGTAGAACTAAATTTTCTCAACACGAGATAGATATTATTGCGATGTTGCTTAGACGAAAAGAGGCTGGCACAAGGTTTCAACAAAAGCAGATTAGACATCAGCTGAGAGTGAACTTTGAGTTTAGTATAGCCGACTTCAACGAGCCTGGCAAGTCGTTTGGTGAACCGGAATTGCGTGATGCTATTAAGCGTGGCGCTATACAGATTTTGGATGATGCAACAATAGCTTCGATGAAGGAGAAGCGTGCCCGCGACAAAGAACGCGATGAGGCTGCCAAGGAAGCTGAAGCTATAGAGAATGGAGCTACCGACTGGAAGGCTGCTATGAAGGAGTGGGAGGATTATTATAAAGAAGACGAGAAATAGCCTTCTATGAATGTAGCAATAATAGGTGCTGGCGCAGCTGGATGTTTTGCTGCGATACAGATAAAACGCAACAATCCGAAAGCAAATGTCACGGTATATGAAGCAGGCATTAAACCGCTTGTTAAGGTTGCTGTTACTGGTGGCGGAAGATGTAATCTTACTAATAGCTTTGATGGCATTCGTAGCTTGGATGAGGCTTATCCTCGTGGTGCACGATTGTTGAAGAGATTGTTTAGGACGTTCGATTATAACGATGTGTATCAATGGTTTGAGTCGGAAGGCGTAAGTCTTACTACACAAGAAGACGAATGCGTGTTTCCTGTATCGCAAGATGCTATGGAGATTGTAAACACCTTGGTTAGACTTATGCGCTCGCTTGGCGTAAAACTCATTACAAGGCATAGAGTTGCTGATATTAAACATGATGCGGAAGATGGTGAATATTTATTAACCTTTTCGCATGGCGATGTTGCTAAGGCTGATGCTGTAGTAGTGACAGCAGGAGGAAGTCCACAGGTACGAGGATTGGAGATGTATGAGAAACTTGGATTGGATATTGTGAGTCCTGTTCCTTCGCTCTTTAGCCTTAATCTTGAAAAGAATCATCCTATGACGGCTTGGATGGGAACGGTTGTTAACGATGTGCAGGCACGACTGGTTGGAACGAAGCTTGCGGCATTCGGACCATTATTGATTACTCATTGGGGAGTTAGCGGTCCGGCTATCTTAAAGCTGTCGTCTTATGCTGCTCGAATATTGGCAGAAAATGATTATAAAGCGCAAGTGGCTATAAACTGGTTTGGACAAGCTAATGAGGCTGAGGTGACGAGTATCATTACTGAAATAGCCGAGCAAAACCAAAAGAAGCTCGTATCGAGTGTGTGGCCTGAGAGATTTAATAATAGAATGTGGTGTTATCTGATAGATGCTTGCGGATTGCGCCAAGATATGCGATGGGGCGAATTAGGAAAGAAGGGACTAAACAAGATGGTGGCTTTGTTGACTAATCACACTCTAAACATAGTTGGAAAGAACAAGTATAAGGAAGAGTTTGTGACATGTGGTGGTGTTGCGCTTTCGAATGTGAATTCATCAACACTTGAATCAAAAAAACATCCACATCTGTATTTCGCAGGTGAAATACTCGATGTGGATGCTATTACTGGAGGCTTTAATCTGCAAGCTGCATGGACCATGGGGTATGTGGTGGCAGAACAGTTTAAGCCTTGATTTATTAAAGCTTTATAGACAGGCTTTTTATTCCAATATCTTAACCATATTGAGCGAAGAAATCTTGCCTTCGGCTCCGATGGTAGCTTTGATATTATATTTTGCCGACTTCTCCTTGCTTGGGTCGGTACGTTCAATATTCTGGGTGGCAGTAAATGTGACGGTATACTCATATTGATTGCCGCCCACATCTTTTTTCTCTATATTCCAATCGTTGTTCAGACGCCAATTCATGTTGGTGATGTCGTCCTTATATATTTTGTGCATAAAGGTGATGACATCGCTCTTTGTAGCATCGCTCTTACCAAGGAAGGATGTGAGGAACGAAGAGACTGTACTTGCCAATCCGTCTTCGTTGCGTGAGTTGATGCTTTGGAAGAAATGGCGGAAGATAGTTGCAATAGCCTCTTTCTCTTCTGGCTGAACAGTCTTGGAGTTTAGAGTTGCAAGATTCTCCTTGCAATCATCAATATGCTCGCCTGTAGCATGTTCGTCCATATAGAGTTTGTAGCTCTCAAGGGTGTTGGCTGTTGTGGCTGCTGCCCAATCAATAGAGTCAATCTTATGAAGAGCCACGCTATTATGTGGACTATCAGGATGATTATTGATGTATTCTTCGAGAGCCGACTTCGAACCGCTTGCTAAAGTGTTCATCCATTCTTCATCGCCTTTGCGCAACATAGCCAAGCGCGAACTAACAGAATCAATCTGCTCTTGTGGTGCGTCGCCATAGTTGTTGAGGAAGTTCTCAAGGAGTAATGGGTCGTCGCTCTTCATAGCAATCTCGTAAGCTTCTTGACATCTGTCGCTCTTTGCGCTACTATAGAAATAGAAGATGCCGCCACAAATGACTAAAGAGATAGCAAGAGCTATGATGATAGTTTTGCGCGATTTTCCTTGCTTGTTTTCTGCTGGCTGTTGTGGGGCAGAAGGACGCTTAGGAGTTGGAGGTACAGGCTGTGTGGTTGTGCGAACAGGAGGAGGAGTCGCTTTAAGCGGTTCGCCACAATGAGGGCATGTCGCCTGGTCTTTAAAAACAGCTTCTCCGCAATTCTTGCATAATGTGATTTTACCTGCTATTTCTACACCACATGATGGACATACTGGTGCGCGGTCGCTAATTTGATGACCGCATTCTGGACATTTTATTATTGCCATTTGTTAGTTAATTATTTATGTCTAAATCTTATTTCTCTCAATTTGTGTTTACCCATAAATCGGCTCTTGTCTACATAACCATTAATGCCGTTTATGCGTCCTTTTCCTGTATATTGCCAAAGCACGAAGTCGAGGTCGTCTTTCAATACAGGTTCGCGCTCGGTATATTGAGCTATCATAACCTTATAGTCGTGGAGTTCGCCAAGAAGGTAGCGGTCGTAGAAGTTGGCTCCTGTATAGATAAGCGGTTTCTGGCGATAAGCTTTCTCTACGAGATGAAGGAATTTGAACAACGAATCGCAAAACTCCTCGGTATCGAGGCCGCTCTTTGTCTCAACATCTATCATCGGCAACAGATCTTGGTCGGATGGTCTGCATTGAGTCATAAAGTTGTTGAGCTGCACTTGCTGAGGTATTCGCGGACGGTAGAAATGGTATGAGCCAACCTTGAGTCCATAGCGATGAGCAAGGTCGATGTTGCGCTCGTATTTGTCGTCTATTCTGTCGCCACCCTCGGTAGCTTTTATATATACGTAAGCCATGTTGGTATTCTCGCCAATAGTTTCCCAAAACACGTTGCCTTGGTAATGACTTATGTCGATGCCATGTATGTGCGAACATGTGTCTTCGCATTGAACATATTGGGCGAAGGCAGATGCTGATGATAATAATATGGTAAGGAATGATGATATAAATCTTTTCATTTTCTGTTTTTATTCTTCAATTTCAGATAGGCTACGGGCAAAATTGCTAATAAAATTGCTCGTGGTTTCTATTGGGGCGTATGTTATATATCCAAGGCTGCGACGAAGGTTGCGTCTTAATACCGTGGCGTTGTTTTGAACAAATCCGCTACGTGTTTGTTTGAAATGCCACTCTTGTGCAGTATCTATAGCTTGGTGGTCTATTGTGCGCATTATGATTTTCCAAGTGTATGGTTCGATGTTGGTAACGAATGGTATTTCGTCTTGCTCAAAGTTGAACACCTTTATCAAGATGCTTCCTTGAAGTTGTGCCATTCGTCGCATGTGGATATGCTGAAGCCAATCATCAATCTTCACGAAGTCTACTTTGCCTCCTTGGGTGCGGAGGAATTTGCCTAATGATAGAATACCTCCAAGCGACATGCCGTGGTTGAGGATGGTTTGAACATTGTCTACAAGGATAGCCAATAGTCGGAGAGAGTGAATATTCGTATCAATAGCATGGCGCTCTTCGTCGAATATCTTTTTCAGTCTGTTGTCAAGAAGAGTGTTGCTAAGTTCCGGCACCTCTATATGGTGACTAAAGTCGAAGCGCTTATCTTCTATGTTGCCATCGCTTGATGCAAGGTCGTCAAGAATATCGCTTGGCATATTGTAGCCTTCGTCGTGAGAGTGTTGGGATAATCCGTCGATGGCAATCGCAACAACATCTTGCGCCTTTATCATCTGCACAAGTCTGTTCCACTTGAATCGTGTCATAGGTTCAAGTGCTTCGTTCTCGCCCAAGGCTCCGGAGAGCAAAATGCGGAAGAAATTTCGTTTAATGATGTCCATGAGGAATATTGAATTTTAGTGGATAATCAGTTGTTTGAGGGTGTTGGTAGATTCTACCTATTAACTATATCGTCGAGGTAATCTAAAGATAATAGCCACGAAGGCTGCAATACCAATAGCTACAGGATAATATAAATAAGGTATAATTTGCATAGGATTGATGTTGGCAAGACCTGCTGCAAGGAGCATCTGTACGCCATAGGGTAGAAGACCTTGAACCGCACACGAGAATGTGTCGAGAATGCTTGCTGCTTTGCGATTATCTATGCCATATTTATCGCATATCTTCTTTGATATTCCGCCTACAGTTAGTATAGCTACCGTGTTGTTGGCTGTACAAACGTTGACCATGCTGACAAGTGCTGCGATAGATAGTTCTGCTCCACGTTTAGAGTTGACGCGGGATGTGAGTTTGGATATCAGATAGTCGATACCGCCATTTTCGCGTATTATCTCAAGCATGCCACCTGCAAGCATAGCTATTATCACGAGTTCGCCCATGCCTGCAATACCTTTTCCCATGGCTTCCATCCAGCCTATAAGGTTGTAGCTGCCAACGAATATTCCAATTGCACCACTAAGTATGACGCCTATGGTTAGTACAGCCATAACATTCATTCCTGCAATAGCTGTTATAAGCACGGCAAGATAGGGGAAAATCTTGAGGTATTCTACATCCTTTGTCAACGGAGGAACATTAAGACCATAGCCCATGTAGAAATATACAAGTAGTATAGCGATAGCTGCAGGAACTACAATAAAGGCATTAACCTTGAACTTGTCGCTCATCTTGCAGCCTTGGGTTTGGGTGGCTACGACTGTTGTATCTGATATAAACGACAGGTTGTCGCCAAAGTATGCTCCACCAACGATGATGGCTGTTAGGAGCGGAATGTCGGCTCCTATAGTATGTGCCATAGTAGCTGCTATAGGTACAAGTGCAACAATAGTTCCAACGCTTGTGCCTATAGAAAGGGATATAAAGCAGGCTGCAATAAACAATCCAGGCAACAACATGTTGGAAGGAAGAAAACGAAGGGCGCAATTGACAGTTGCGTCTACACTTCCCATCTCTTTTGCTGAAGCGGCAAAAGCTCCTGCCAGCACGTATATCCATAACATGAGCATAAGGTTGTCGGAACTGGCACCACGACTGAATAAGTTGATTCGTTTTGCTAAAGGGAAACCGCCGCATGTTGCTATGGCATAGATACTTGATGTCATGAAAGCAACTGTGACAGGAACTTTATAAAAGTCGCCTGCCACTATGGAGGTTACCACATATAATGTGATAAATACTATCAGGGGCGATAATGCCCAAATTCCTTTCTTATTGCTCATTTTATATCATAATTGTGGCGGTAGTAGAATTTGACCACCGCCACAATATATTGTTGTTGTTTTTATAGAGTTACTCCGTTCTTAAAGATGGAAATCTCGCGATAGCCATTCTTCTCGTTCTGAGTAGGCTCACCATTTGCTACGGCAATAATCTTGTCGATAAACTTGCCTACCAATGTCTTCATATCTGTACCCTCAACGAGCTCGCCTGCATTAAAGTCAATCCAATTGTGCTTGTTGTTGTAGAGCTGCGAGTTGGTAGAAATCTTCATAGTAGGAACGAAGGTTCCAAATGGAGTTCCTCTACCTGTTGTGAACAACACGATCTGGCAACCTGCAGAAGCCAAAGCTGTAGATGCTACAAGGTCGTTGCCTGGAGCAGACAAGAGGTTTAGACCCTTGGTCTGAAGACGATCGCCATATTCAAGCACGCCACTAACAGGAGCACGTCCGCACTTCTGGGTACAACCCAAAGCCTTGTCTTCGAGTGTAGAAATACCGCCAGCCTTGTTGCCTGGAGATGGGTTTTCGCCTACAGGCTCTCCATGAGAAAGGAAGTACTCCTTAAAGTTATTGATGAGTGAAACTGTCTGGTTGAAGAGCTCAGGAGTCTCACAACGATTCATCAATATTGTTTCTGCACCAAACATCTCAGGCACCTCGGTAAGGATAGATGTTCCGCCTTGTGCTACGATAAAGTCAGAGAATTCACCTACGAGTGGATTAGCTGTAATACCGCTAAAGCCGTCTGAGCCACCACACTTCAAACCTACGCGAAGTTCGCTTAGTGGAGTTTCTGTACGCTCGTCGTTGGAAGCCTGTGCGTAAATCTCCTTCAAGAGCTTTAAGCCTTCCTCAAGCTCATCGCCTTGAACCTTCTGTGTTACAAGAAGTTTGATACGGTCTTTATCGTAGTCGCCAAGCATCTTCATGAACTCATCAGGCTGATTGTTTTCGCAACCTAATGATAGTACCAATACACCACCTGCATTTGGGTGCAAGCAGATGTCGCGAAGCACTTTACGAGTATTCTCGTGGTCGCCACTAAGCTGTGAACAGCCATAGTTGTGATGCCAAGCATGAACGCCATCAATACCCTTGAGACCTGTTTCTGCTTTGAGCATTTCTGCCAACTTCTCTGCAATACCATTCACACAACCAACTGTTGGCACAATCCAAATCTCGTTGCGCACGCCAACTTCACCATTCTTACGATGATAGCCCATGAAGGTGCGGTTCTCGCAAGCGATGTTAAGTTTTTCATTTACAGGTGAATATGTGTACTCGAGAGTTCCCTTGAGGTTTGTTTTAAGGTTGTTCTCGTTTACCCATTCGCCTGCTTTCAAGTTTTGCTTCGCATGACCAATAGGATAACCATACTTAATGATGTTTTCACCCTCTGCCTTGTCCTCAAGAAGTACCTTGTGTCCTGCAGGAGTATCCTGGAGTAGGGTAATCACTTTGCCATCGATGGTGATAGTCTCACCTTTTGCTAATGGCTTCAGACAAACCACTACATTATCTGCAGGGTTGATCTTTATGAAATTTGCTTGTTCCATTTGTTTTTATTTAGCTTGTTATGTTTATATATATAATATATGTATTTTTATAAATATGTCTAAAGAATTCTTCATTCTTCGTTCTTCACTCTTCACTCCCTAAAGCTGTGTTCTTCTGTAGAACTCGACATTCTCTTTTGTCAACAACTCTATAGGCATGTAGTTAACAGGTGAAACCTTCTTCTTAAGCACTATGGCCTGGAACAAGGCATCGATGCACGAGAAGCCCTGCTGATATGCATGCTGAGCTATAAGGAACGAGATACTTCCCTGACGAAGACATTGAGCATTCTTACCTACCATATCGTAGCCCATTATCTGAACATCTCGGCGGTTTGTCTTTAGCAAGAATTCGCCTACAATATGTGCTTTAGAACATAGAGTGATGCAATGGTGTGTGCGAGGGTGGGTAGAGAAGTAATTCTCTAATAATGTGTTAAATTGCTTGCGTGTGCCATCAATAGGCAATTCAAGGTCTATGATGTTGATGCTTGGGAAATGGTCACGCATATAATGGCAGAAACCTACTTCGCGGTTTGCTTGCTGCTTACTTAGTACTCGACCATTCTTGGTGAGCTTCAACTTCATAATCTCCGTATCTTTTGAAGCTATGAGCATCAACATCTTTGCTGCAAAATATCCACTTGCAAAAGAGTCTTGACCATAGAACGAAAGAGGTTTGAGGTCTGGCATGTATGAGTCGAGCAATATAAATGGTATATTTTTCTCATGCAAGATGTCTGTAAAGAGAGACGTAACCTCAAGATCGGCAGGCACAATAACAACACCATCAGGCTCGCAATCAAGAATAGCCTGATATTGCGCTTTAAACGAATCTTCATTAAAGCGCTCGTAATATATTATTTTTACGTTGATGTGGAAATCACGGCGTGTCTCCATAGCCTTCTTTGCACCTTCTTCTATTTCTTCCCAATAAGCTTCTGATTCATGCTTTGGGATAAGAAGGTAGAAAGTATACGATTTGTTGTATGCAAGAGCTGACGCATACATATTCGGCTGGTAGTTCATTTCTTTTAGAGCCTTTTCAACTTTCTCTCGAGCTGATGGCGACACATTCGGACGTTCGTGCAACACACGGTCTACTGTGCCAACAGAAACTCCGGCTCTAAGTGCTATATCCTTTATTCTTATTTTTTCGTTCATAGTCTGACTTTTGTGCAAAAGTAGCAATAAAAGTTGAATTGTGCGAAAGCACAGCCGTTTATTTTGGTTATTTTTGCAAAAATACCGCATTTTATTTTCTTAATATGAAAAATATCGTTACTTTTGCAATGCAAACGAAAGAATTAATCAAATTAAAACGAATTACAAAATTAACTAATTAACTAAAAAGAAAAGAAATGGCTAAGATTGTAACATTAGGCGAGATTATGCTTCGCCTTTCGCCAAACGGCAACGACCGCTTTATACAGAGTGATTTATTCCGTATCATTCCTGGTGGCGGTGAGGCTAACGTAGCAGTAAGTGTGGCTAACTATGGTCACGAAGCTTACTTTGTTTCTAAATTGCCAAAGCATGAAATCGGTCAGATTGCTGTCAACGCTCTCCGTCGTTATGGTGTTAATACCGACTTCGTAGCTCGTGGTGGTGATAGAGTAGGTCTTTACTATGCAGAAACAGGTGCAAGCATGCGTCCTTCAAAGGTTATCTACGACCGCGCTCATAGCTCTATCGCAGAGGCTGATCCTTCTGACTTCGATTTCGATGCTATCATGGAAGGTGCACAATGGTTCCATTGGTCAGGTATCACTCCTGCTATTAGCGACAAGGCTGCTGAACTTACTAAGTTGGCTTGTGAGGCTGCAAAGCGTCATGGCGTAACAGTTTCTGTAGACCTTAACTTCCGCAAGAAGCTTTGGACATCAGAAAAGGCAATCTCTGTTATGCGTCCTTTGATGAAGTATGTTGATGTTTGCATTGGTAACGAGGAAGATGCACAGCTTTGCCTCGGCTTTAAGCCAGATGCTGACGTAGAAGGTGGTAAGACTGATGCTGAGGGATACTATGGTATCTTCAAGGGCATGATGGAAGAGTTCGGATTCAAGTATGTTGTTTCTACTCTCCGTGAGTCTATGTCTGCAACACACAACGGCTGGAAGGCTCTTATCTATAATGGTAAGGAGTTCTATCAGAGCAAGCACTATGATATTATGCCTATCATCGACCGTGTAGGTGGTGGTGACTCATTCTCTGGTGGTCTTATCCACGGTCTTCTTACAAAGGAGACTCAGGGCGAGGCTCTTGAGTTTGCTGTTGCAGCTTCAGCTTTGAAGCACACTATCCCTGGCGACTTCAACCTCGTCTCTGTAGAAGAGGTAGAGAGCCTTGCTGGCGGTAACGCAAATGGTCGTGTTCAGCGCTAAATAAAGTAAAAGGAAGAGTAGAATGTTCGGCTGTTTAGTCAACTCTTTTACTCTTCCTAATTAAACATTAAACAATAAACATTAAACATTATATAGATAATGGCAAAGTTTAGCAAAATGCAGGTTATGGCAGCCATGAAGGCTACCGGTATGGTACCTGTATTCTTCCACAAGGATGTAGAAGTTTGCAAGAATGTAATCAAGGCTTGCTACGAGGGTGGTGTACGTGTATTTGAGTTCACTAACCGTGGTGACTTCGCACACGAAATCTTTGGCGAGTTGGTAAAGTGGGCAGACAAAGAGTGTCCTGAGTTGATTCTCGGTGCTGGTACAGTTGTTGATGCTGGTACAGCTTCTTTGTATCTCCAGATTGGTGCTAACTTCATCGTAGGTCCTAACTTCAACCCTGAGATTGCACCTGTTTGCAACCGTCGTTTGGTTCCATATAGCCCAGGTTGTGGTTCTGTTACAGAAATCAACAACGCTCAGGCTGCTGGTTGCGACGTAACAAAGGTATTCCCTGCAGGCAACGTAGGTGGTCCTTCATTCGTAAAGAATGTAATGGCTCCTTTGCGTTGGAGCAACATCATGGTTACTGGTGCTGTTGAGCCAACAGAAGAAAACCTCACTCCTTGGATCAAGGCTGGTGTATTGTGCGTTGGTATGGGTTCAAAGTTGTTCCCAAGCGACGTAGTTGCAGCTAAGAACTGGAAGGCTATTACTGATAAGTGTGCAGAAGCTCTTGGATACATTGCTAAGGCTCGTGCATAATATAAAACTCTTTGGATGCTCCATTTGGCTTGTTAGCCTATGGAGCATTCTTTTGTTTTCAGCTTGTTCGTCAAATGATTCTGAAGTTGCTGACAAGCTGAATACCCTTTCGTATGCTTACCACTATCGCTCTCTGGATTCTACAGAGGTGTATGCCAGCAAGGCTTTCGCTGCTTCTGAAAGCTATAATGCAGGTAAGGCGGAGGCTCTTAACAATCTTGCTTTTGTTAATATCGCAAGAATGGACTACCGAAAGGCTGCTCAACAGTTGGATAGTGCCATCAATATTACCGACAACCAAGTAGAACTATTGGTTGCCGAAATACAATATATGCGATTGTGTCAACGACAGTCCCACAATAAGCTTTTCTATATTCATCAAGAAAAAGCAAAGAAATATTTAGATAGAATTATAGAAGATAAAAATCTTCTTAATAACCATCAACTCAAACGATTAATCTACGCTCAATCAGAATACTATATCAACCTTTCTGCATATTATTATTATGTAGGATTGGTAGAACCTTCAATAGAAACGATGAAGTGTATTGATCCAGAAGGAGAAATACAAAAAGATACTGCACAATATCTTAATTATCTGTATAATGTGGGTGCTGGTGGCATCATAACAAATGCAGATGCTAATGTTGTTGCTAACGAAGAGTTTAATTATCTTACCCAATGTTATGTTGTTGCCTCGCAGCGCAACTACCCTTATTGGAAAGCTCAAGCGTTGCAAGCAATAAGCGAACATCTTCTGTCGCCTTCAACAAGACAAATGCTGATAACAAACTATCGTCCATTCCTTGATTATATAAATACAGATGGCATGGATTATTCTTTGTTGGCTGGTAATCTTGCACAACGTTCGCTCAACATATTTACAGAATATAAGGATGTGTATCAAACGGCTGGTGCTTATCGTACTTTGGCTAGTTGCTATTGGGAAATAGACGATTATCCTTCAGCTTTGATATGCCTAAATAGTGCGTTGGAAGCAGATACCATTATAAATAGAGCACCCGATTTGGTTGCTTCTATTCGTGAGCAGTTATGCTTGGTATATTCGGCTCAGAATGATAAGGTTAATAGCGATATCAATCGCAACTATTATCTCGACCTACAGGAGCAGACTCGACAAGACAAACAGCTTGAGGCTCGAGCATACCAGCTTGATAACTCTTCAAAGACATTGAATGTGATGATTGTGGCTGTGTTGTTTATGATTGCTGTTGTGCTGTTTGTTCTTGTGTATTTTGCAAGAAAGAGAAAACAAAAAGGTGCAACCGTAGATATAAACGATCTCTTGTTGCCATTGAAGAAATGGAATATTGAAAACAATAAAAAGCTGACAGCTCTTGACGATAAGTTGGAAGAAGTTCTGGAGCAGACAGCTTTGGTTAGACTTTCTGAGGAGAAAAACAAACAACGAAATCTTGAACAACGGGCAAAGTTAGCTTTGGTAAATAGTATAACTCCTTTTATTGATCGTATTATTAATGAGATAAATAAGCTCAATAGCCGACATGAGAATGCAGAACTTAGAGAAGAACGATTAAAATATATTTCTGAACTTACTGAAGAAATCAACGAGTATAACAACGTGCTTACTCAATGGATTCAGATGCAACAGGGCAGGGTTAGTCTGCGTATCGAGAGCTTCTCTATAAATGAGCTTTTCGATATAGTGGCTAAATCTAAGATGAGCTATTCATTAAAAGGAATAAATCTATGCGTAGAGCCATCTACGGCTGTTGTAAAAGCTGATAGAGTATTGACTCTCTTCATGATAAACACTCTTGCAGATAATGCTCGTAAGTTTACACCTGCAGGAGGTAAGGTGACAATTAAAGCTGAAGAAAAGCCTGACTACGTAGAGGTAAGTATTTCGGATACAGGTTGTGGTATGGACGAAAATAAACTTGCTCATGTATTCGACAATAAACATATTGTCGATGATGGAACTACATCTGCACAAAGTCATGGTTTCGGACTATTGAATTGCAAAGGCATTATAGAGAACTATAAGAAGATAAGCCGCATCTTTAATGTTTGCGATATTAATGCCGCATCTTCGGTAGGCAAGGGTAGTCGTTTCGCTTTCCGCTTGCCTAAGGGTGTGGTCAGAATGATAATGGCTTTGATGGTTATGGTATTTGGCTTTACTATGCCTTCATACTCCGTAGGCAACGATAAAGTTGGAAGTAATAGTAAGAAGCCTACAATATCTCGCCTAAATACGCAAGAGCAACATCTTAATGATGCTGCCCGATTTGCTGATAGCGCATATTATTCAAACCTTAATGGTACGTATGTCCACACTTTGGCTTGCGCAGATAGTTGTATTAAGTATCTCAATATGCATATCTACGCACATGCAAAAGGCAATATGGATATGCCAAAGATGGTTTTGTTTACAACGTCATCTGCCATACCTGCTGAAATATTGTGGTTTCACAAAGAGATTGAAAGCGACTATGCTGTAATCCTTGATGTTAGAAACGAGACTGCAGTAGCTGCTTTAGCTCTACATAAATGGGACTTATATAGATATAATAATAAGGTGTATACGCGCCTATTCCATGAATGCTATGCAGATGCTTCGTTGCCTCACTATGTGCAGACTATGCAAAAAGCTGAAAACAACAAATGGGTAGCTATAGTAATATTGGTTTTGCTGCTCTTTAGCATCCCACCTATATATTATATGGTATACTATCGGCATATTATATATTATAAGGTGTGTGTAGAGAGAATTCATGCCATAAATGAAATTCTTCTTGGTGATGGCACAGATGAGGATAAGCTAAGGTGTGTAGAGGAATTCAATACCAAAACAGGTAATCTTGGCATTGCAGTTCTTGACAAGGTTGTTGAACAGATATTGGCAACCCTTCGCGCAAATGCGGAGTCGTCAGAACATAAGGCTGAGCAATTAGAGTATGCTAACGACGAGCTTAGACAAGCAGAAAGAGAGAATAATATCTTGTATGTTGATAATAGCGTGTTGGATAATTGTCTTTCAGCTTTGAAACATGAGACGATGTATTTCCCATCGCGCATTAAGCAGTCCATAGAGACAAAAGATTGCGACATACAGGTTGTTGCAGAACTTGTGACATACTACAAGCAGCTATATTCATTGCTTAGTGCACAGGCCATGCGACAGATAGATCGACCTTATAAAGTTGATAGGGATACTATGAGATATCTGTTCGACTTACTGAAGAAACTGAATGGAGGTTGCAAACCTGATTGTCAGGTCAAAGAGAAAGATAGTGTTTATGTTCAATTGGCGTTTGCCATGACATCACTTAATCTTACAAGGGTGCAAGCACAACAACTCTTCACACCTTTAACCCTGGATGTAAACTTCCTTATCTGTCGACAGATTGTTCGTGAATTAGGAGAAGTAACAAACCTTAGAGCATGTGGCATCGTTGCTACTGCTGATAATATAATTGAAATAACAATACCAAAAGCAATATGGAAGAATTTAATATCATAATCGTTGAAGATGTAGCCCTAGAACTCAAGGGTACAGAAGGAATCATACGCAACGACATACCTGAAGCTCATATCCTCGGTACTGCCGACAACGAGCCTGCATATTGGAAACTAATTAAGCAACAGGTGCCAGACCTTGTGTTGCTCGACCTTGGGCTTGGTGGTTCTACAACCGTAGGTGTGGAGATTTGCCGTCATACTAAAGATATGTATCCTAATGTAAAGGTGCTTATCTTCACAGGCGAGATACTCAACGAGAAGTTGTGGGTAGACGTTTTGGATGCTGGTTGTGATGGAATAATCTTGAAGAGTGGCGAATTGCTCACTCGCTCAGACGTGGCAAGTGTGATGAGTGGCAAGCGATTGGTTTTCAATCAGCCAATCCTCGAGCGCATAGTAGAGAGATTCAAGAAGAGTGTTGAGAGTCAGATATTAAAGCAAGAAGCTTTGGTAAACTTCGAGATTGATGAATATGATGAGCGCTTTCTACGTCATTTAGCACTTGGATATACCAAGGAGCAGATAACAAATCTTCGTGGCATGCCTTTTGGTGTGAAGAGCTTGGAGAAACGTCAGAATGAGCTGGTTCAGAAACTTTTCCCTGGTGGTAATGGCAAGATGGGAATAAATGCTACACGACTCGTTGTGCGTGCCTTTGAACTTCATATTCTTGATATCGACAATCTTGTACCCGACGAAGAATGAAACGATTTTGCGCAATATTCTCTATAGTATTGATGGGACTACAGCTGTTGCTAATCCTTGCTTCATGGATAGTGTCTGCTGTATTTCCATCATATCCTATTCATGCCCTTATTGGTTCTGGAGGATTACGATGGTTCATAGGTTCTTTTGCCAATAATCTTGCCTCGCCTTTATTAGCTTATATCATTCTGTGCTCAATAACATATTCTGCTATAGTTAAGAGTGGTCTTATATCATGCGTGACAAGTGTTATGGCTAAAAAGCAATCATTCATGCAACAAAAGTTTGCTTTCAGAATAATGCTTATTGAATTCGTCTTGTTTGTTGCTGGAGTCATATTTATTTCTGCTATGCCACATGCAATATTGCTTAGCGTAACAGGAGCGTTATTTCCAAGTAGCTTCTCAAGCGGTTTGGTGCCTATGATATGCTTTGAGCTATTCGTGCTATCTATGATATATGGAATTGTAGGTGGCGAGGTTAACACCTTAGAGAAGTTTTGGGATTGTATTATATCGGGTGCAAACTTTTTACCAACTGTGTGTTTTCTTTATATTCTTATAGTACAATTATTCTATTCTGTTTGTTATGTGCTTTGCATATAATAAAAAAGCGGATACCTTCACAGGCAACCGCTCCTAATCTTCAATAGGTATTAGTCTTCTTTTAAGGTAAAAAGATTGTTTTCAGGATAACGATGCAAAGGTAAGCATTTTCCTCGAGACAAACAAGTTTTATGGCGTTTATTTTTAATATATTTTTCATGTGCCTTAACTTTTTCTCACAAGAACATAAAAACACAAACACACAACAATAAAAAGACCGCACGATTTCTACAATCATGCGGTCTTGATCTATCTTGTGTTTGTGTAGTCTAAACCAATACTTTTTTAATAAGTACAAGCTTAATGTTATCTCTTATGTGTATATTAGATAGAAAATTTGTGCTTGTGTGCGTATTTGGTTAAATAACACCCTGAGCCATCATTGCCTTAGCAACTTTCAAGAAACCTGCTACGTTGGCACCCTTTACATAGTTGATATAACCATCAGGCTCTGTACCATACTTAACACAATTCTCGTGGATGTTATTCATAATTTCATGAAGCTTAGCATCTACTTCCTCGCGGCTCCACTTCAAGCGCTCAGAGTTCTGGCTCATCTCCAAACCTGATACGGCAACACCACCTGCGTTGCTTGCCTTACCTGGGCAATAGAGAATCTTAGCATCCTGGAACACCTTAGTTGCCTCAGGAGTTGTAGGCATGTTAGCACCTTCAGAAATAGCTATTACACCATTTGCAACAAGAGCCTTAGCTGCTTCCTCGTTGATTTCGTTCTGAGTAGCACATGGGGTAGCGATGTCTGCCTTCTCAAACCAAGGCTTTGCACCCTCTACATACTTGCAACCATACTTCTCTGCATATTCCTTGATACGTCCGCGCTCAACGTTCTTCAATTCCATGATGTAAGCCAACTTCTCTTCGTCGATTCCGTCAGGATCGTAGATGTAGCCATCAGAGTCTGAACATGTAAGAGGCTTAGCACCAAGCTGAAGGAGCTTTTCAATAGTATACTGAGCAACGTTTCCTGCACCTGATACGAGAACAGTCTTGCCATTAAGGTCGATATTGCGAGTCTTGAGCATATTCTCAAGGAAGTATACATTACCATAACCTGTAGCCTCAGGACGGATGTTTGAACCACCAAACTCCTGACCCTTACCAGTAAGCATACCCTGGAACTGGTGTGTGAGCTTCTTGTACATACCGAACATGAAGCCAACCTCACGTCCACCTACACCAATATCACCAGCAGGAACATCCTCGTCTGGACCAATATGACGATAAAGCTCAGTCATGAAAGCCTGGCAGAAACGCATTACCTCAGCAGCACTCTTACCACGTGGAGAGAAATCTGAACCACCCTTAGCACCACCCATAGGCAATGTTGTCAATGAGTTCTTGAATGTCTGCTCGAAAGCAAGGAACTTCAAGATAGAAAGGTTTACTGATTTGTGGAAACGAATACCTCCCTTGTAAGGGCCAATAACGTTGTTATGCTGAATACGGTAACCCATATTTGTCTGAACGTTACCCTTATCGTCTGTCCAAGTTACACGGAACTGGATTACTCTATCTGGAATGCAAAGGCGCTCAATCAAGTTTGCACGATCAAACTCTGGGTGCTTGTTGTATTCTTCCTCAATAGTTCCTAATACCTGACTAACGGCCTGGATGTACTCTGGCTCGTTTGGAAATCTCTGCTTAAGAGTTTCTACAACTTCTGTTGCTTTCATGTTTGTCTTATGTTTATTGGTTGTTAATTATCCCTTTAAATAGGTGTTTGTATCGTTGTTTACGTTTACAGTTGCAAAGTTATAGCTTTTCTTGTAAATACCAAACAAAAAGTCATCTTTTTTAATATAAAAACATAAAAAAGTTATGTATTATCACTTTTGTATGTCTAAAAGTAGGTATTTCTGCTTTTGTGTGCTCGTTTTTATACCATTTAATGTATTGTCATATATTCTTTTTATACCAATTAATGGCTTTAATAAAGGTGGCAGAACATACCTTTCTTTTTAACTTGAAAAAGGCAATTAGTTGCGTTGCCTGTACCACCTTGGTATCACACTTGTACCAGCAAGGTGAAACTGCAGTACCAGCAAGGTGAAACTCCAGTACCACCTTACAGGTAATTAAAACGGTACTGGCAGACTTGTTAATCACGCCTGATTGCGTGCTTCTTTATGGTCTAATACTAAAAGAGGGTATACCATCATGCGATGATATACCCTATATATAATAATGTGTATTTAAAATAGCTTTTATAGCTTATCTTTATCAACTCTGCTATTAAGCATTCTTGATGTTTGGTTCCTCAAGACCGAAACCTCTCTTCTTGTCGAGAGCCTTAAGATAGATAGCGAATAGGAGAGCCAAAACTCCGAATGATGCGAAGACAATCAAAGGAATTGTATAGTCGTAAGGAATGAAGTCTGCACCAGCTTCCTTTGCGGCGATAACAGCAGGATTGTTTTCGTTGGTTGAAGCAAGAAGGTTACCGATAATCTTTGGTACGAAGCAAAGGCCTATGTTCTGAACCCAGAAGATAAGGCAGTATGCAGAACCAAGAATCTTCTCGTCGATAATCTTTGGCACACTTGGCCACAAAGCTGCAGGCACAAGAGCAAATGAGATACCAAGGAGAACGATAGTAGAATATGCTATCAATGGGCTCTTTGTTGCTGGCAAAACGAAAGCGAATACGAGGTGACAGCAGATAAGAAGCAATGCACCACCAATAAGCATTGTCGCACCCTTACCCTTACGGTCGAGGAAGTTGCCAAGGAATGGAGTGATGACAGCAGCACCAATAGGGAACCAACGGAAGATGTTTGATGCATCTTCTGGTGAGATACCATCGAGGTTGCATTGCAACATGTTGGCACCATAGCGCTGGAATGGGAAGATAGCTGAATAGTAGAGTACGCAAAGCAAAGCTACAATCCAGAATACCTGTGAAGAGAAAATCTTGCCAAGGTCGCTGAACTTGAATTCTTCCTCTGGGTCTCCAGCCTCTTCTGATACACCCATCTGATTGTCGAGAGCCTTATCCATGAATGTGAATACGATGAAAGTGATAAGACCGATGAGCAACAAAACTGTACAGAATGCTACAGGAGCAACAACAGTTCCGAAGTGGCTTGCAATGATTGGAGAGATAGAGAAGATTGCAAACACACCTACACGTGCGATAGCCATCTCAAGACCCATAGCGAGAGCCATCTCCTTACCCTTAAACCATTTTGCGATAGCCTTTGATACTGTAGTACCAGCCATTTCGCAACCACAACCAAAGAGCATGAAGCCGAAGCAAGCCATCTTGGCACTTGCAGGTAGAGTTACCCACCATGAGTTGAGCCAATCAGCAAAAGCTGTTGTTGCAAACCAGTCGGTGATACCGATAAACTTAATCAAAGCTCCGATAAACATCATCGAGGCTGACAATACACCTGTGAAGCGTACGCCCATTTTGTCGAGGATGACACCTGCGATGATGAGGAATCCCAGCACGTTTACGATATACTCTGATGCGGCATATGTACCAAAGGTATCAGGACCCCATCCTTTTTCGCTCTCCATAAGAGCCTGAATTGGTGACATTACATCGACAAACATATAGCCGAAGAACATCATTGAAGCGATAAGTACAAGAGCTGTCCAACGAGCCCAAGCCTTATCATTCAACAGTTGATTAACTTTCTGAACCATTTTTATTTTTATTATTTGTTTATTATTCAAATTGTTTTTTTCTTCAGCTCTATTACTTCTTCAACCATCTATCGAGCCAGTTGAAGTAAGTACGCTGCCAAAGGATGCCATTCTGTGGTTGCAATACCCAATGGTTTTCATCTGGGAAGATGAGAAGTTCTGCAGGTATGCCATGTAGGCGGGCTGCATTGAAAGCTCCCATACCTTGGTTGGCATTGATGCGATAGTCTTTTTCACCATGGATGCAGAGGATAGGAGTATCCCACTTATCGATAAACTTATGAGGACTATTCTCGTATGTCTTCTTAGCATTTGCCGATATGTCTTTGTTCCAGTAAGCGTCTTCGTATTCCCAGTTGCTAAACCAAGCCTCTTCAGTATCTGTGTACATAGACTCAAGGTTGAAAGCACCATCGTGAGAAATGAAACACTTAAAACGCTTGTTGTGGTGACCTGCAAGATAATAAACAGAGAATCCACCAAACGAAGCTCCTACACAACCCAAACGGTCTTTGTCTACATAAGGCAAGTTGGCTGTTGCATCATCAATAGCTGTTAGATAGTCGTTCATACATTGACCAGTCCAATCACCTGAAACCTCTTCATTCCATTCGCTACCAAAACCTGGCAAACCGCGACGGTTAGGAGCTACAACAACATATCCTTGATGTGCCATAATCATGAAGTTCCAACGATAGCTCCAGAACTGGCTAACAGGACTCTGTGGACCACCTTCGCAGAACAATAGGGTAGGGTATTTCTTGTTGGCATCGAAGTGAGGAGGCAATACTACCCAATAAAGCATTTCTTTGCCATCCGTTGTTTTTACCCAACGCTTCTCTACCTGTATCTTACCGAGCTGGTCGGTGATATGTTTGTTCTCGAATGTAATCTGCTTAATGGCAGTCTTCTTGATATCCTTGCCTGGAGTAATCAAGTAGAGGTCGGCAGGTTCGCCATAGCTATGACGCTCGGCAATAATCTGCTTTCCATTTCCAAGCATCTGCAAAGAACCGAAGTCTGCACAATTATCGGTAAGCTGCTTTACTTCGCCCTTGCGAGTTACGGCATATAGGTTTTCTGTTGCATGCCATACACCAATGAAATAGATTTGAGCATCCTTGGTGTCGCTCCAGCAATAGTCGTCTACGTTAGAGTCGAAACTTTCTGTGACATATTTCTTCTCGCCTGTTGCAAGGTTGTAAACGCACAAACGGTTGCGATCACTCTCATATCCGTTGTGAGCCATGCTCTGCCAAGCAATATACTTACCGTCAGGAGAGAATTTCGGATTTACATCGTAGCCGACATTCATGTCGCCATGCTGATGGTTTACAGCCTGGTTCTTCATCGACTTTGTTGCGTCAATCTTAGGCTCCTTATATCCATCAGGTTTGCAAATGTTGCGAGTCTGCTTAGTCTCCACATTATATATATATATATCGGCATCTGTAGAGATAGCATAGTCTACACCTTCTTTCTTGCGGCAGGTATAAGCTACGAGCTTAGAGTCAATACTCCAATCAAGTTGCTCAATACCTCCAAATGGAGCCAAAGGACATTCATATGGTTCACCTTCAAGGATGTCAACCACGTTGGCAATACCATTTTCTGTTACATCAGCAACAAAAGCATGTGATATCTGTTCAACATAGTGATCCCAATGACGATAGTTCATATCTGTTACCAATCGTCCTGTAGCCAAAGGAAGGTCTGAAGGATTCTTCTTTATAGTACCATGATAGTCGAGACTCTTAAGCAAGATTACTTTCTTGCCATCGGGCGAGAACTTATATCCCTCAATAGCTCCTTCGGTATCAGAAAGCTTCTTGCGGTTTTCGCCATTGGCATCCATTGTCCATATCTCGCCTTCACGAAGGAAAGCAATCTTGGTGCCATTAGCAATCCATGAAGCATCGGTCTCGCTCTTTGCATCTGTAGTAAGCGCCTTAATGCCAGAACCATCTACATTCATGATGTAGAGCATCTGGTGGCTCTTGTTTTTCTCTACACTATAGTAGCCAACTTGATAGACAATCTGCTTACCAGAAGGTGAAGCCGAATATCCACCGATACGTCCCATAGCCCAAAGAGCCTCAGGCGTCATGACGTCGCTCTTTAGGGTGACATTGTTCTTTTGAATCATGTCTTGTGCAGTTACGAAACTGCCGCTCATTGTCAGAGCGGCAGCTATCGTTAAGGTTTTAACTATATTCATTATATTAGTAAGTTTAGAATCTTACAACATTAAACCGCTTTATATAAATATAGGTATTATATAAAATGGTTTATTTTCTTCTTTGGTTCATCTGCTGCTGACGCATTTCCATCTGCTTCTGCTGCATTTCCTGCAAAGCCTGCATACGCGCCATCATACCCGACATCTTGCCAGGGTTCTTCTTGTTCTCCTCATACTTAGCTTCAAGAATCTGAAGAAGCTTTTCGTCGTTGGTAGTTTTACGGAGCAACCACATGATGGCTGCACTAAAGAACAACGATACAAAGTAGTAGAAGTTAAGACCTGCAGAATAGTCGTTGAACATGAAGAAGAACATCAATGGCATGAGATACATCATCCATTGCATCATCTTCATCTGTTCAGCCTGCTGACCAACCATCTGGTCGCGCTGCTGACGCATAGTCATCAATGTGTAGAGCACGTTGGCAACACAGAACAAGATACATGTCAACGACAAGTGGTCGCCAATGAGCCAAATATTAGTGTTCCATTCAATGATTGGGTCGTATGTGCTAAGGTCGCTAATCCAAAGGAAACTTTCGCCACGAAGTTGGATTGCATTAGGCACGAAGTTGAACATCGCAATCCAAATAGGTGCCTGAATAAGCATAGGTAAACAACCTGATAATGGGCTAACACCATATTTGCTATATTCTGCCATCATAGCCTGCTGCTTCTGCATCTGATCCTCAGGCTTATTGAATTGTGCTGTTGCTGCATCCAACTTTGGTTTCAATACTCTCATCTTAGCCGAACTCATGTAGCTCTTCTTCACCATAGGGAAAGTGATGAACTTAAGCAAGAGTGTGATAAGGATGAGCACGATACCCATGTTGATATTCAAACCTGTAAGGAAGTCGAATACGTAGAGTGTGAACCAACGGTTGATGATGCGGAACAAAGGCCATCCAAGATAAACCAAACGCTCCATCTGTAAATCTTTGCCAAAGTTGCATTCCTTCTCCATGCGTTGCAACAAACGGAAGTCGTTTGGACCATAGTAGAAGTCAAACTCTGTAGCCTTCTTACCTGAAGGGTCGAAGAAAGCCTTCATTTTAGCTTCATACTGCTTCAAATAGCCAGAACCCTTTTCCTGAGGAACGCTTGTCATCAAAGCATTAGCCTCAAAGTCGTTCTTTGCAATCATTACAGCAGAGAAGAACTGGTTTTTGAAAGCCACCCAGTCAATTTTATCTTCAACAGCCTCATCGGTCTTTGCGCTTGTCTCGTTTAGGTAGTCAGTACCACCATCTACCTTATGATATGTAAGAGTTGCATAACGGTTTTCAAACATGAAACCCTTCTCCTGCTGACGACACTTGTCCTTCCAGTTTACGTCTACACTCTGTGTGCCAGGAGCAAACATGCCTGCCATACCATTTGCAGTCATCTGCATGTGGAGCATATAGTCCTTACCGAGCTGATAGCTAATGGTGATAGTCTTACCCTCTGCTGCCTGAGCTGTAAAGGTTACGGTAGAGTCTGTAACATTTGAAGGAGTAAAATAAAGTTCTGATGTAGAGATATTTGTCTCCTTAGCTCCAAAGGTATAGTTGAGCTGCTGATCCTTACCATCGAAGAGAGTAACATTCTTGTCACCCTTATAATCTTCGAAACCTTTGATAACAGCTTTCTCTACAGTAGCACCCTTAGTATTGAACGAAAGCTCAACCTTCTGGTTCTTCAGAGTTACGGTTTTCGACTCGCCCTTCAAAGCAGAATAGAAGAGACGTGTGGTGTCAGACGCAATAGCTAATTTCTCTGCTGCTTCCTTAGCAGCTTTAGTCTGAGCCGCTTGAGCCTCAGCCTTCTTTTTAGCTACGTTGTTAATAGAGTCTTGAACAAAAGCAGCTCTCTGCTCTTCTGCTGAGGGCTGCTGATACCATCTGAAACCAATTAGAACAAGCGCTATTAGCGCAAATCCAATGATGTTGTTTTTATCCATTTACTTTTTTTTGATTGTCTATTGAGTGTTTTATAAAATCCACAAATAGAGGGTGAGGATGCAATACTGTGCTTTGGTATTCAGGATGGAACTGTGTGCCTATATACCAGTTTAGTCCTGGTATCTCAACAATCTCTACGAGATCGCTCTCTGGATTGCGACCTACACACATCATGCCAGCTCGCTCGTATTCCTTTTGGAAATCATTATTGAATTCGTAGCGATGACGATGACGTTCCTGAATATGAGTCTTACCATATATATCACATACTCTTGAACCTTGCTTTAGCACACATTCGTATGCTCCGAGTCGCATAGTGCCACCCATGTCGGTGATATTCTTCTGTTCCTCCATGATGTCGATGACATTATGTGGAGTCTTTTCGTCCATCTCTCTGCTGTTGGCATCTTTGTATCCCAACACGTTGCGAGCGAACTCTATCACCATCATCTGCATACCCAAACAGATACCGAATGTTGGTATGTTGTGGGTGCGGGTGTATTTGGCTGCGACAACCTTTCCTTCTATACCACGTTGACCAAATCCAGGGCAGATTACTATACCGTCTTGTCCTGCCAGCTTCTCTGCAACATTCTCATCTGTTAGATTCTCAGAGTTGATGAATGTCAGAACTGTCTTATGGTCGTTGTAAGTTCCTGCCTGATATAGAGCTTCACGAATACTCTTGTAGGCATCCTGCAAATCATATTTGCCAACGAGTCCGATATGAATCTCTTCAGTTGCTTTGTTGCGACGTTCCAAGAAGCTTTTCCATGGACCGAGAGTAGGCTTTTCACCTGGCTCTATACCAAACTTCTTAAGCATGGCTGTATCGAGACCTTGGTTTTGCATGTTGACAGGCACCTCGTAGATACTTGGTAGGTCTTCGCTCTGTATCACGCAGTCGAAATCTACGTTACAGAATGCAGCAACCTTTTTCCTTATATCATCGTTTAGATGCTTTTCTGTTCGGAGTATCAAGATGTCAGGCTGTATACCCACACTCTGAAGCTCCTTTACGCTATGCTGAGTAGGCTTGGTTTTAAGCTCTCCTGCAGCCTTAAGATAAGGCACGTATGTCAAGTGTACATTCAAGGCATTCTTACCGAGTTCCCATTTCAGCTGTCGGATAGCTTCCATATATGGTGCACTCTCAATGTCGCCTATAGTACCACCTATTTCCGTTATCACAAAGTCGTAGCCACACTTCTTTCCCAAGAGTTTCACGTTGCGTTTAATCTCGTCGGTGATGTGTGGAACTACTTGTATGGTCTTTCCCAAGTAGTCGCCATGGCGTTCCTTGTCAATTACTGCCTTGTAAATTCTACCAGTAGTCAGCGAATTCGCCTTTGTGGTTTGAATGTCTGTGAACCTCTCATAGTGTCCGAGGTCAAGGTCTGTTTCCATACCGTCCACAGTCACATAGCATTCTCCATGCTCGTATGGGTTCAACGTGCCCGGATCAATATTGATGTACGGGTCAAACTTTTGGATGGTGATATTGTAGCCTCTTGCTTGAAGAAGCTTACCAATAGAAGACGAAATAATTCCCTTGCCGAGCGAGGAAACTACACCACCCGTAACGAAAATGTACTTAGTTTCAGTCACTTTTTTATCTATTTGTGTTTATGATGGTGCAAAGTTACGATATTTTTATTATCTTTGCAAGCAAAAACAAAAAAAGATGGTTTCAAGATACTTACTGTTATTATTTTCATTTCTTGCTTTGCAAGCCTCTGCCAAACAAGCCTTTAATGAGGAAGAAGATGAAGATGCAGCTTACAAAATAAAGAATATTCATAAAATGGCAGAAATGCCTCTTACTAATATTGATTCGCTTGCTCCTGAGCAAGAGGCAAGATTATTTATGCCTCTAACATTCTATAAAGGTGTAGCCCATAGACTTTTCTCCCTCGACGAGGATGCCGATAGCTGTTCGGCAGCCTTGCTCGATGATGCTTTGTTACACATATATTTATCTCGTCCTGACCTTGTGAAGAGTAAGGAAACTGAGATTGACAAAATAGAACCTCCTGTAGATACTCGACCAATAGTTGTTGCAGCGCCAATAAGTGAGTCGAAGCATAATATAACAGAGGTTAATGATATCATCGAAGCTCCAGAGCCTGAGATTGTTTTGCTGAAGCCAAACTTCTGGTCTTTCAAGGGCGACTACTTCCTTCAGTTTATGCAAAACTATGTGTCGGGCAACTGGTATAAAGGTGGTGAGAAAAACTATTCATTTTTGGCAAGTGCGACATTAGAAGCCAACTACAACAACAAGCAGAAGGTGCGTTGGGACAATAAGTTGGAACTTAAGGTCGGCGCTCAAACAAGTTCGAGCGACACTATTCATAAGGTGAAGACAAATACAGACCTTATGCGACTCACTACTCGCTTGGGATTGCAGGCAACAAGGAAATGGTATTATACCATACAGGGTATTGCCAGCACGCAGATGTTTCGTGGTTTTGGCGGCAATAGCGACAAAGTGTTGAGCGATTTCCTTTCGCCTCTTACCTTCAACCTTTCTATCGGTATGGACTATAAGCCTTCATATTTTAAAGGTAAGTTGACTGGTAACGTCCACTTGGCTCCTTTGGCTTACAACCTTAAGTTTGTAGACCGTAAGAATCTTAATACTCGATATGGTATAGAGTCTGACCGTCAAGCACTTAACGACTTTGGTTCGCAGCTTACTATAGACCTTACTTGGCAGATGTCGAGCATGATAAAATGGCGTTCTCGTCTGTATGGTTATACCACTTATGAGCGTGCTGAGATGGAGTGGGAAAACACCTTCTCGTTCCAGTTCAATAAGTATATTTCTTCTATGCTTTATGTATATCCTCGTTTCGATGACTCGAAGAAGAGGGATAAAGATTATGGATATTTTCAGCTGAAGGAGTATATCTCGTTCGGTTTCGCTTATTCAATGTAGAATATAGATTATGCAAAGATATTTTATAAACCTTAGTTTCGATGGTAAACGATATCATGGTTGGCAATTCCAACCTAATGGTATTTCTGTACAGGAGGAGTTGCAACGCGGACTAAGTCTTTTGCTTCGTCGAGAAGTGGAAGTGATGGGAGCAGGACGAACAGACTCTGGTGTTCATGCTCGATGTATGGTGGCTCATTTTGACAACCCTGAAGCTATAGATGCTAATCAGTTGTGTTATCGATTGAATAGGGTGATGCCTACAGATATTGCTATTAACAGTATATATCCTGTGGATGAAGAAATGCATGCTCGCTTTTCTGCGACCAATCGCACTTATCGCTATTTCGTTCATACCAAACGAGACCCTTTCTGTCGTGATCATTCTGTTGAGATGCATTATCCCATCAACTTCGAATTGATGAACGAAGCTGCAAAGATGCTACTTGATGCAGAAGATTTTAAAGCTTTCTGTAAATCCAATCATGATGCAAAGACCACTTTGTGCGATGTTCGTACAGCTCGTTGGGTGCAGATTGATGATAGTCATTGGTATTTCGAGATTTCTGCCAATCGTTTTCTAAGAAATATGGTAAGAGCTGTAGTTGGTACGCTGATCGAAGTAGGAAGAGGCAGAATGTCGATAGACAAAATGCGAAGTGTGGTTTACGAAGGTACTCGTTGCGATGCGGGCGAAAGCATGCCTGCTCATGGATTGTTCCTTTGGGAGGTAGAGTATTGATTCTAGAATAATTAATCAAATAGGTAACTTGAAAAGTTTTTCAGGAATATACATTATTATAATATGTGGTTATTATTAGCTTTTCTCTCAGCCACGTTGCTGGGATTTTATGATTCGTTCAAGAAAAAGGCATTGTCGGGCAATGCCGTGATCCCTGTATTGTTTCTCAATACTGTTTTTTCGTCTTTAATATTTATTCCTTTCATCATCCTCTCGTATGGTTCTACGACTCTTGATGGTTCTATCTTTCATGTAGCATCAGGTGGATGGGAAGTGCATAAATACATTCTTTTGAAGAGTTGCATTGTTCTCTCTTCATGGCTTGCAGGTTATTTTGGAATGAAACATCTGCCATTGACTATTGTAGGTCCAATAAATGCTACTCGACCTGTTATGGTGTTGGTAGGTGCATTGCTGGTATTCGGAGAGCAGCTAAACCTTTATCAATGGATAGGTGTTGTTCTTGCTGTTATCTCGTTTCTTCTCCTTAGCCGTAGCGGAAAGAAAGAAGGTATCGACTTCAAACATGACAAATGGATATATTGTATTGTTATAGCTGCCGTGCTTGGTGCAGTAAGCGGACTATATGACAAATACCTCATGGCTTCGCCAGAGAATGGGGGGGTGGGACTCGATAAGATGATGGTACAGAGCTGGTATAATATCTATCAGATGTTTATGATGGGTGCGATGCTCCTTATTATATGGATGCCTGTACGTAAGAAGACAACTCCTTTCCGTTGGGATTGGACTATCATCGGAATATCAATATTCCTTAGTGCTGCCGATTTCGTATACTTCTACTCTTTGAGTCTGCCTGGAGCAATGATTTCTATTGTATCAATGATTCGAAGAGGTAGCGTAATAGTAAGTTTCTTGTTTGGTGCAGCTGTTTTCCATGAAAAGAATCTAAAGTCGAAGTTCGTAGACCTCGCCTTTGTGCTATTAGGAATGATATTCCTCTATCTTGGTTCACGATAAAATGCTATCTGTGGTTAGAAATATAGGCTGCATTGGTTAACTGTGATAGCTGTATTTTACCAAAATCGTCACAGATTAATAATTTTTGTGGGCAAAGTGTTTGCATTCTGATATAAAAACAGTATCTTTGCACAAATAATTGAAACAATAACATAATTATTTATGGCACGTAATATATTCAGAGGATTAGGTATAGCGTTGGTAACACCATTTACTCCAGATGGACAAGTTGATTATAAGTCACTTAAGCGTCTTGTGGAGTATCAGATAGATAATGGTGCCGACTTCCTTTGTATCCTCGCCACTACAGGCGAAACTCCTTGTCTTACTCAAGATGAGAAGGAAAAGATAACACAACTCGTTAAAGATGTTAACCATGGACGACTCCCTATCTTGAAAGGTTGCGGAGGCAATAATACTGCAGCCGTAGTTGAGGAATTGCGTACTGCAGATTGGTCGGGTATTGATGGAATATTGAGCGTGTGTCCATACTACAATAAGCCTTCTCAGGAGGGATTGTATCAGCATTTCAAGGCAATTGCTGAAGCAAGTCCACTTCCTGTAGTATTATATAATGTGCCAGGTCGTACGGGTATCAACCTCAAGCCTGAAACTACAGTACGTCTTGCTAACGATTGTGAAAACATCGTTGCTATTAAAGAGGCATCTGGTTCGTTGGAACAAGTAGACGAGATAATCAAGAATAAGCCTCAGCGTTTTGATGTGCTTAGTGGTGACGACGCTTTGACATTCTCGATGGTAGCGAGTGGTGCTGCTGGCGTAATCTCGGTTATTGGAAATGCTTTGCCTAAGGAATTCTCTCGTATGATTCGCTTGGAGTTCCAAGGTGAGTATGAGCCAGCTCGCAAGATACACCATATGTTTACCGAGCTCTATTCTCTGCTCTTTGTAGACGGAAACCCAGCAGGAGTAAAAGCGTTGCTTCATGAGATGGGCTTCATTGAGAATCAGCTTCGCCTTCCTTTGGTGCCAACTAAGGTGTCTACACTTCAGAAGATGGCGGAGATACTGAAATCGCTAAGAATTTAATAATATCCTAATTTATAAACCTATGTTTAAAACCTACAAAAATGCCACAAGGATATTCTTTGTGGCATCTTTTTTTCTAGTAACAACATCTTGTGTCTATAAGCAAAGTAGAACAGTTGTACAGAATGAGCCTATAGAAAAATCAAATGCAGAGTTGAAGCAACATGCAGAGGTTGAAAAAGATGTAGTTAAAAACCTTACTTCGGCGGAGTTTAAGCAACTAATCATGGATTTTGATTCGTCGCCAAACGAGTGGAAGTTTAAAGGCGCGCGTCCTGTCGTTATAGACTTTTATGCTACATGGTGTGGTCCATGTCGCCAAATGGCTCCTATATATAATAAGGTGGCAGCGCAGTATACCTCCAAAGTCGATTTCTATCGTGTAGATGTAGATGAAGAAGGTGAACTTGCTAATTGGATGCAGATTCAGTCTATTCCTACTTTTATGTTTATACCAGCTAAAGGAATGCCTACTGTTAGTATGGGTTCTATGGCTGAAGAGGAAATGAAACATCAAGTGGCTGCTCTTTTACGTTCTGAATGATTTATTACATGGTTATTTCTTGTAATAACCAAAATTAACACTATAAACAATTACTTATTGAATAAAAATAAGTAATTTTGAACCCAAATTAAAATGCAAGAACGCCTTAGAACGAAAAAAAAAGGCATTCTCGTTGATTTTGACATAAAATAACCAAGTAATAAATAATGGACGAAAATCTAACAATTGACCACGACCGCATCCTCAAAATTAATATTGAGGAGGAAATGAAGTCGTCGTATATCGACTATTCCATGTCGGTTATCGTGGCTCGTGCGCTTCCTGATGTCAGGGATGGTTTCAAACCTGTACACCGTCGTATCTTATACGGTATGCTCGGTATTGGAAACACAAGTGATAAACCATACAAGAAATGTGCCCGCGTAGTAGGTGAGGTGTTGGGTAAATACCACCCTCATGGCGACTCTTCTGTTTATGGTGCACTCGTGCGTATGGGACAGGAATGGAACATGCGCTATAAGCTTGTTGATGGTCAGGGTAACTTTGGTAGTGTAGACGGTGACTCACCAGCTGCCATGCGTTATACTGAGTGTCGACTTTCAAGAATGGGTGAGCAGGTGATGGACGATCTCGACAAAGAGACTGTCGACATGACAAACAACTTCGACGACTCTTTGGTTGAGCCAACTGTTATGCCTACCAAGATTCCTAACCTCCTCGTAAATGGTGGTAATGGTATTGCTGTAGGTATGGCAACTAATATTCCTACCCACAACCTTACAGAAGTAATTAATGGTTGCTGCGCTTATATCGACAATCCAGAGCTGACTACTGAGGAGTTGATGCAGTATATCCCAGCTCCTGACTTCCCAACAGGTGCTTATATCTATGGTCTTCAGGGAGTAAAGGATGCTTATGAGACTGGTCGTGGACGTATTATTATGCGTGCAAAGGCTGAAATCGAAAGTGATGAAAGCCACGACAAAATTGTTGTTACCGAGATTCCTTATGGTGTCAACAAGCAGCAGCTTATTGAATATATAGCAGAACTCGTTAAGGAGGGCAAGCTTGAGGGTATCTCTAACGTAAACGATGAGACCGGTCGTCAGGGTATGCGTATCGTTGTTGATGTGAAGCGTGATGCTAACGCTAACGTTATTCTCAATAAGCTCTTTAAGATGACAGCCCTACAAAGCTCATTCTCTGTGAATTGCATCGCTTTGGTTAAGGGACGTCCACGCACTCTTACTCTCGTAGAATGTGTTAAATACTTCGTTGAGCATCGTCATGATGTAACTATCCGTCGTACTAAGTACGAATTGCGTAAGGCTCAGGAGCGTGCTCATATCCTTGAAGGATTGATTATCGCTTGCGACAACATTGACGAGGTGGTACACATCATTCGTGCAAGCAAGACTCCAAGCGAGGCTCAAATCAACTTGGAGAAGCGTTTTGAGATTGACAACATCCAGTCGAAGGCTATCGTAGATATGCGTCTCTCTCAGCTCACAGGTCTGCGTGTAGATCAGCTTCATGCTGAATACGAGGAGTTGGAGCGTCAGATTGCTTACTTTGAGCAGATTTTGAGCGATCCAGAACTTTGTAAGAAGGTTATGAAGGATGAGCTTAATGAGGTTAAGGAGAAATATGGCGATGCTCGTCGTACAGAGATTATCCCTGACGAACATGAGTTTAACGCAGAAGATTTCTATCCTAACGACCCTGTTGTTATCACAGTAAGTCACCTTGGCTACATCAAGCGTACTGCTTTGTCTGAATTCCGTGAGCAGGCTCGTGGTGGTGTAGGCGCTAAGGGCGCTCATACTCGCGACAAGGACTTCACAGAGTATATCTATCCAGCAACAATGCACCAGATAATGCTCTTCTTTACTAAGAAGGGCCGTTGCTACTGGCTCCATTGCTACGAGATTCCTGAGGGCGACAAGACATCGAAGGGTCGTGCCATTCAGAACCTTTTGAATATCGATTCTGATGATAGCGTTAATGCATTCCTACGTCTTCGTGGTCGTGGTCTTGAGGATGAAGAATTCATCAATTCTCACTATATAGTATTCGCAACAAAGAATGGTACCGTTAAGAAGACCCCATTGGAGGCTTACTCTCGTCCACGTGCTAATGGTGTGATTGCTATTAACATTGCTGAAGGCGATGAGGTTGTAGACGTACGTCTTACAAATGGTCACAACGAGCTTATCTTGGCTAACCGCAATGGTCGTGCAGTACGCTTCGATGAGGAGACAATCCGCACTATGGGTCGTACAGCAACTGGTGTTCGTGGTATGCGCCTTGATGGCGGTGACGACGCTGTTGTTGGTATGATTGTTATTAACGACTCTGAGAATGAGACCGTTATGGTAGTTAGCGAAGAGGGTTATGGTAAGCGTTCTGAGGTAGAAGACTATCGCAAGACCAACCGTGGTGGTAAGGGTGTGAAGACTCTTAACATTACAGATAAGACAGGCCGATTGGTTGCTATTAAGAATGTTACCGACGACAACGACCTTATGATTATTAATAAGAGTGGTATCGTTATCCGTCTTGCTGTAGCTGATTGCCGTGTAATGGGTCGTGCTACCCAGGGTGTACGCCTCATCAATCTTGCTAAGAAGAACGACGTTATAGCAAGCGTTTGTAAGGTGATGTCGTCAGAGCTTGAAGCATCGGTTGAAGAGGAGAGTCGCTCTGCATTCTCTCAGAAGAGTGAAGAGATGAAGCAGGATACATCATCGCCTGTAAACGAAGATGAAGCTCCTATTGATGAGGTAGACTCTGCACAGGTAGAAAACCCAGAAGAAGATAATCAATAATTTTAAACTTATAAAACTATGAAGAAAATTTTTGTAATGGCTGCCATGGTACTAGGAGTATCTGCAGCTTATGCTGGCGATAGTGAGCCATTGAAGGCTATCACTAAGTCTAAGACTTACGCCGAGGCAGAGGCTTTGCTTAATAGCACTCTCGACCAGTTGGCTTCTCCACAGGAGAAAGCTAAAGCCTACAATAAGCTTTATGAGCTTTCTATGAAGGATTTCGAAACTGTATCTGCTGTAATAGCTGAAAATCAGAGAGCTGCAGTTATGAAGACTGAACAGCAGGCTTATGATACAGCTGCTTACTACAATAGCGCATACAATGCAGTTAAGGCTGCAGTAGAGTGCGATAAGTATGATGGTCAGCCAGACGCTAAGGGCAAAACAAAGATTGCTTACCGCAAAGACGAGACTCGTCTTCAGAAGCTTACACAGGCTCGCTTGGAATTGGTAAATGGCGGTCAATGGATTGATGGTAAGAACGACGAGGCTGGTTTGTTGAAGTATTGGGGGTTGTTCCTCGAGAGCCGCAACACTCCTTTGTTCGAGTCATTGCCGAAGGAACCATTCTTGGGTCAGGTCGCTTTCTATGCAGGTGCTTATGCTGAGCGTGCTAACAAGCTTGATAAGGCAAATCAGTATTTCGATATTGCTATGCAGGATCCTGAGTGGGCAGAGAAGGCTGAGAATGCTAAGTTTGAAGTAGCTGGTAAGAACCTTAAGACTGAGGCTGATACTCTCCGTTACATCGGTCAGCTTAAGGATCTCTACACACAGAAGAATAGCGAGGCTGCTTTCAGCGTATTGTGCAAGCTCTATAGCTCTTCAAACAAGACTGCTGAACTCAACGCACTTGTTGAAGATATGTTGAAGAAGAATCCTACAAACTTCTTGGCTTTGGCTTATCATACACAGAGCATCGCAGATGCTGTATCTCGTCAGGAAGAAAACCAGAACTGGGATCCAGCTATCGAGGCTTACAAGAAACTTCTTGATGCAAGCGACAAGAATCAGGCATTCGTTTATGCTGGTCTTGGACAGTGTCTCTGCAAGAAGGCTGGTCTCGTTCAGGATCGTAATGCACAGAAGGAACTCTTCAAAGAGGCTTTGCCACTCCTTGAGAAGGCAAAGGAACTTGATCCAGACAACAACAACAACTGGGGCTACTTCCTCTATGTATGCTATGGTTCAGTATTTAGCTACAACGACGATCGTGCTGTTGAGCTAAAGAATCGTTTCGGTTATTAATTTATACTGAATATTCATATTTATGCGTATCAATCCTTGGATTGGTACGCTTTTTTATTTTGTCATTTTTAGTTCAAAAAATGAAGTAGGCTTCAATGGCAAATGAAGCAAGCTTCGTTGGCACTTGAAGCAGGCTTCGTTGGCTATTTAAGTTAGCCTCATTTTTTTAGGATGATTTATCGCGATAAAAGATGTGTGGTTTAACGATTTTAGTTGACCACTTTAAGCTTTATTTATAATACGAGTTGACTCAGTTATTACTTATTTATA
>CAKQMS010000013.1 GCA_934254985.1 uncultured Prevotella sp.
CACATAAAGCTGAGCTACGATTTCAATAAGAACTGGCGTGTATCCACGTTCGGCTCTTACCTGTATGGCTCTACCGAGAACGGACAATTCTGTCCGACATTGGTTTGGGCACAAGGCAACGTGTATCGTGGCGAGTTCAAGAAAGAGGAATGGCTTGGCAATGTATCTCTTGATTTCAACAAGGATTTCGGCATTCATAAGCTCTCGGCAGTAATAAGCAGCGAATACCGCAAGCTGAGAAAAACAGGTTTCTGGGTATATGCAAAGGGCATACCGACAAACGATTTTCATTACGATAATCTTGGGGCTACTGCAGCCCGTCCATACGGCGGTACTGAAAGCACATACGAAGACCAGTCATTGGCTTCTGTAATGGGAAGCATTACTTATAATCTGCTTGACAGATATACCTTAGCGGTAAATGCACGTGGTGACGGATCATCAATGGTAGGTGACAACAATACATGGGGATTCTTCCCTTCTGTATCATTCACTTGGGATTTGAAAAAGGAGAAGTTTCTCAACAACGTACAGCCGCTATCTATGTTAAAACTACGTACTGGCGTGGGACAGGCAGGCAATCTTGGAGGTATCTCTGCATATACGACTATGAATACCGTCAGGCAAACGGGTATTGTTCCTGTCAAGAGTTCACCAACTGTAACCCTTGGCATGGTAAGAAACAACAACCCTGATTTGAAGTGGGAAACGAAGACAACATTTAATATAGGTGCTGACATTGGATTCTTTGCCAACAGGCTTATGCTTACAGCAGAGTATTACTATTCCAAGACAACCGATATGCTCTATGCCTATGAGGTTCCTGTTCCGCCATTTGCCTACAACACATTATTGGCAAACATCGGTTCCATGTCTAACCGAGGATTTGAGTTGGGCATGTCTGTACAGCCAATAAGCAAGAAGGATATGGATCTTAACATTAATATGAATCTGTCGTTTCAAAGCAACAAACTTATCTCGCTAAGTGGAGAATATAAGGGAATGAGTATGTCGGCCGCGAACGTTACTGCCATTGGCTCATTGAATGGTGCTGGTCAGAATGGTGGCGACAACAATGTGGTTTACCAGATTGTAGGTCAACCACTTGGTGTATTCTACCTTCCACATTGTAAAGGACTTGTTAAAGGTGATAACGGCAGATATTTTTATGACATAGAGGATCTCGATCATAACGGCAATGTTGATTTGAGCGATGGTGGCGACAGATACATAGCTGGACAAGCCACACCAAAAGTAATTCTTGGTTCAAACATCAGTTTCAGATACAAGAATTTCTATATCGCCATACAGATGAATGGAGCATTCGGACACAAGATATTCAATGGAACGGGATTAGCCTATACGAGTATGGCTTCCTTCCCTGCTTACAATGTTTTAAAGGATGCCCCACGGAAGAATATTGTAGACCAGAGAGTATCAGACTATTGGCTCGAAAAGGGCGATTATCTGAACTTTGAGCACTTGACATTAGGATATAATGTGCCTTTGAAGAGCAATATTATACGATCCTTGCGTGTATCATGCAACATAAGCAACCTTGGTACTATCACTGGCTATAAAGGTTTGACCCCTATGATTAACAGCTATGTTGTTAACAGCACGATGGGTATTGACGACAAGCGTAATTATCCATTATATCGTACTTATTCATTGGGACTGAGTGTACAATTTTAAAACTAAAAAAGCATGAAGACGATTATTAAATACATATTGGCAGTAGCGTTAACGCTTTGCTTTTATGGCTGCCTTGATGAACATCCTAAAGATCAGATTGACCAGGAGGCCATCTACAACAATGCAGATAATATATATAAAAATGCTGTAGCTTCCTTATACAACTACATAGGTAGCAACCAGGAGTCTGAAGGTCTTCAAGGAACTTGTCGTGGTATTTACGACTACAATACTGTAACTACCGATGAGGCGATGATTCCGATCCGTGGTGGAGACTGGTATGATGGCGGTTTGTGGGAGAATCTGTATCAACATAAGTGGAATGCCAATGATATTAACTTATATAATGTATGGAAATACCTCTTCAAGGTAATAGTTATATCTAACCAGTCGCTTTCAGTCATTGATAGCCATAAGAGTCAGCTTTCACCAGAGCAGATTAAAGCTTTCACGGCAGAGGTGAGAGCGGTACGAGCCTTATTCTACTATTATGCGATGGATATGTTCGGACGCGTTCCTATCGTGACGTCATACGATGTGAAATTGGAGCAAGTAACGCAAAGCGAAAGAAGTGAGGTGTTTAAATTTATTTTTGAAGAATTGCAAGATGTGTTACCACAACTTGACGATGAGCATTCCAACAAACAGGGAGACTATTACGGACGAGTGACACAACCTGTAGTCAACTTCTTGCTTGCAAAATTGGCACTTAATGCAGAAATATATTCTGATGACAACTGGACAGACGGCAAGCGACAGGATGGCAATAACATCTACTTTAATGTTAATGGAGAGAAGATGAACGCTTGGAATACCTGCATTTGGTATTGCGAGCAACTGCGGCAAGAAGGCTATGAGTTGGAAAGCGATTACGCCTCAAACTTCGCTGTTCACAATGAAAGTTCTAAGGAGAATATTTTCACCATCCCTTTGGATAAGAACTTATATTTGAACGAATACCACTATCTGTTCCGCTCGCGCCACTACAAACATGGCGGGGCTTATGGTGGTTCTTCCGAAAATGGAACTTGTGCAACGGTCTCAACCGTCAAGGCTTTCGGTTACGGAACTAACCATGTTGACAATAGATTCAAGACAAACTTCTATGCCGATACCGTGTTTGTTGACGGCAAGAAGATATATCTTGACAACGGAAACCCTTTGGTATATATGCCAATGAAATTGAAGCTGAATCTAAGTGATAGTCCGTATAAACAAACGGCTGGAGCCCGTGTAGGTAAATACGAAGTTGACAGAACCGCTTATTCAGACGGCAAACAAGTTGACAACGATATAGTGCTATTCAGATATGCCGATGCCCTATTGATGGAAGCAGAGGCTAAAGTCCGAAATGGAGAAGATGGTTCAAAAGAATTGAATGCCATAAGAGACAGAGTAGGAATGCCTCATGTGGAAGCCAATTTAGACAACATACTAAAAGAGCGTCTGCTGGAATTGGTATGGGAAGGTTGGAGACGTCAAGATTTAATTCGTTTTGGTAAATATACCAAGGCATACGACCAAAGGACGCCTTTAGAAAACGAATTTACAGGATTTACAACAGTATTCCCAATACCACAAAGATGTTTGGATTTAAATAAGAAATTAAAACAGAATACGAGTTATTAATATAGTTGCCATAATATTTGTACTCACATGAAATAATTTTGTGGTAACAAGAACTCTATGACTAGGGCAGACAAAATTATATTAGTTTATAATTTTGTCTGCCCTATCGATATAGTAATAATAATATTAAATATTATATCGCCAACGTATATAATAATGTTTTGCCTGTAGGAATTCTATGTAGCGAACCTTCTTGGCAGAATTGAGCGAGCTCTTTTCGTGCAGCATAGTCGGTGCAGTTTGTGAGCTGACGGTATAAAGTTGTTGTGATGACGATGTCTTCGCGTGGTTTCCCATAGGTGTTCATTTGCTCAAGTATGTAATTATATAATGCCACCCAACGGTCGTCGGTTGTATTCTTACGTCTTTTTGTATCTCCTTTTTGTAGGTGTATTTCCTGACTATATAATTTGCGTTTAAGCACCTTCGAAGGCTTAAATCTTATTCCCTTAATCTTTATATCCTGTGTATTTACCTCTTTGAAATCCTTTACAGCCTTTTTGGTTATTCCAAGTCGAATTGAGAACGAGCCAAATTCGTCGAGCGAGACGGTTTTGCCTTCGCCCAACTCTTCGGTAATAATGCTGAATGTGTCGTCCAAAACAGCTATAGCAATAGAGCCATATTCCTTCTTCAACTTATCTCTAAGATCTTTTGAACTAAATGGATGTGATTCAACTTGTTGTGCATATACATCACCAGTCAGTTTCGTCTTAAGTAATTTGTATTTTATCATGATTATATTCGTTTTTTAAGCTTAGTCTCAATTGTTAACTACAAAGGTAATATAATAGTTTTATATTTCAAAGGAGATTTGAAATATTTTTTCATTTGTTAGTAAGCAAAGTTGGATTTGAGAGAAAGCAAATTTATCTTTGATAGAAAGCATAGATAGATTTGACAGAAAGCATAAATCGAACGAAGTTTGTTTCAAACGTCTGGTAAACAAGCTGTTATGACGCTTGAATATAGCTTCGAACAAGATTTTAAGCTATTTGCAAAAAAGAGCAAAAATACCGAGAATAATCATCGAATCATTTTTACATCTATGAAACCATAATAGGCTATTATTGATGAGCATTAATGTATTTTAATAAAACAAATATGGATATTGTAAAAGATAAGAATTACATTTGTAGTGAATTAAAACGATATTTGAAGGAATTTAGAACGATATAGGAAACATGCAGATACTATTAGCAAATGCCAAAATAATGTATGATAAGGCTGATAAAGCCCCATGCTCTACTCCACTCTTTGAATCTGTTGCCGACAAGTTGGCTACGGAAATGGCAAGGATGGATGTTGAGCAGCTTGCCCAGCAACTGGATTGCAGCATAAAGATAGCTGCCGAGAACTGGAAGCGCTATCAAAACTTTATGGTTGCCGACAAGCTACCAGCCATACTTGCTTATAATGGTCAGGCTTATAAGCATCTGCGGGCTAACAGTCTCAATGATGAGGCTTTGGACTATGCACAAAAGCACCTTTGGATAACTTGCTTTCTATATGGATTGCTTCGTCCTATGGATGGCATCGTGCCTTATCGTATGGAACATTGCGTGAAGCTTGAAGCTACCAACGACAAGCCAATAAACCAATTTTGGAAAGACAAACTTACTGATGTGCTTATAGATAGCGTAAAAGCCGATGATGGCATTCTTATTCATCTCTCTACCGAAGAATATGAACATCTATTTGATTGGAAGAGAGTATGCAAGGAGGTGAGAGTGATACAGCCACTATTCTATGTTCGACAGAAGGATGGCAGACTGAAGATGCAGGCTGTATGGGCAAAGTCGTGCCGTGGAGCTATGGTGCGATTTATATTAAACAACCAACTCCTTACGACAGATGAATTAACCGCCTTCAGCTACGAAGGCTTTGAATATGCACCGCAATTGGGTGAAGAGGCTTTTCCTCATTTCGTGAGAGAGTAATCAACCAAAAAGTTACTGATATTGAAGTGCCTAAAGTATCCATCCGTATAGAAAGGATATACGTAATGAAATCTGAGCGGATTAATGGAGAATTGATTTATTCGGAGGTATAAATATATAAGGTGTTAACTTTTTGACCATAATAGATTATGTCTATATTCTCATAGAAAAAATAGTTTGTCTGTCTGCATATTGCTTGCTATCTTTGCATCAGAAAACAAAGAAAGGAACAATAATATGGATAAGTTTACTGAAATAATAAATAGCGAACAACCTACATTGGTTGATTTCTTCGCAACATGGTGCGGACCTTGCAAGATGATGCACCCAGTATTGGAACAGCTAAAGGAAGAACTTGGCGACAAGATTAGAATCTTGAAGCTTGATGTTGACAAGAACGAAGCTCTTTCGCAGCAATACCGCATTCAGTCGGTTCCAACCTTGATGCTCTTTAAGAAAGGAGAGGTGGTGTGGAGACAAAGCGGAGCTATGAGAATAAACGACCTTCGTGCAACATTAGACCCAATGCTATAAAATAAACATTAAACAATAAACATTAAACAATAAACTGATTATGAAGAAATATGTATGCGACGTTTGTGGTTGGGAATACGACCCAGCAGTAGGAGTGCCAGAGGCAGGAATCCCAGCAGGTACAGCTTTTGAAGATCTTCCAGAAGACTTCGAGTGTCCGCTCTGCTCTGTAGGAAAGGATGAATTTTCGCCTGTAGAGGAATAAAGAAAGAAGTTAACCTCAATAATATTTAGAGGTACAAATAAGCAATAGCAGGACAAACTTAGATTTTGTCCTGCTATTATTTTATTGATGTTTATAGTAATAAATTCCATTTCATTTTCCTAACTTATCAATACTATTTCGTACCTTTGCAAAAATAGATAATGATTTCTATATATGAAAACAAAATCGCTCGCTTTTATAGCAGGTATCATTTGGCTTTTTGCAGGCTTCAACGTTTGCAGGATTGATATACATCTCTACCCTTCTCTGCCCTAAAGATTTATAATAAACAAATTCAGGATTAAATATAAAGGATTCACAATTTATGATTAAAGCATTATTCTTCGATGTTGATGGCACACTCGTTAGCTTCAACACCCACAAGATACCGGAGTCTACTATTAAGGCTCTACAAATGGCTCACGACAAAGGAGTTAAGATATTTACAGCTACAGGTCGCCCTCTGCAATTACTCAACAATATTCCAGAGGTGCAGCACCTTATGGACGGCTATATTCTCGCCACAGGTGCCTTGTGTATTTATGGCGATACCACCGTTCGCGAAGATTTTATTCCTCATCATGAAGTAATGGCTTTTGTCGACTATTGCAGTAAGAACAATATTCCAACCGTCTTTGTGGGCAAGAAGGATATTCAAATATATAATCGCAACGAGATGGTGAACCATGTGTTGTACGACATGCTAAAGGTGACATACAATAAATATGATGTGCCTTTGGAAGAAGTTATCGACCAAGGAATATTGCAGATAACATCGTTCATAACCGACGAACAAGAGAAAGATATTCTACCCCAACTACCTGGTTGCACCTCTGCACGTTGGTATCCATCATTTACCGATATAACATCAGCAACAGCCGACAAGGCCAACGGCATACGAGCTATAGCCAAGCATCTTGGTATCGATATAAGCGAAACTATGGCTTTTGGTGATGGTGGCAACGATAAATCGATGCTTATGGCTGCAGGCATAGGCGTGGCAATGGGAAATGCTGTCGACGATGTGAAGGCGCATGCCAACTATGTAACCACAAGTGTTGATGAAGACGGAATAAAGAATGCGCTTATGCATTTTGGAGTAATATAAAAATAAAATTGTATATTTGCAATCGGTTATTATTAATTTCTACAATTATGAAAAAACTTCTTTTAGGTATTGCAGCTGCTCTCTCTATGACAGCTTGCAACGAGAACAAACAGCTGCAGCAAACAGCAGATATAGATACTGCAAGTGTGGTAAACGACTTGATGATGAGTCGTAGAAGCATTCGTGCTTATAAAGATTCGGTAATTAGCCGTGAGATATTGAACGAGATTCTGAAATACGGTATCAATGCCCCTAATGGACAGAATCTGCAATCTTACGAAATAAGAGTTATCGATTCTCCTGCCCTTATCGACTCTATAACTCAGGCTGTAGTAAAGGATAATCCTAAGATTGCTGAACGCGATGGTTTCAAGAATATCTTTGTAAATGCTCCTTGTGTAGTCTGCATTGCCTGCGATACTCAATATGATATGGCACAAATAGATTGCGGACTGCTTGGCGAGAACATCATCCTTGCTGCCTGGGCAAAAGGTATTGGCTCTTGCTGCTTAGGTAGTTCTGCCCGTTGGATTCTTGATTCTCCTTCTGCAAAACCATATCTTGACCGTATGGCTTTCTCTAAGGGATACAAGTTGCTATATTGCATAGCCTTGGGCTATCCTGCAGAAACACCAAAGGCTAAGCCAAGACGCGATGATATGATTAAGTTTATGGATTAAAACAAACAAAAATAATATAGCTATGAATATCGGAGATAGAATACCGGAGATTCTTGGTATAGACCAAGACGGACGTGAGATTAAGGCAAGCGACTATCGTGGTCGCAAGATAGTATTATACAGCTATCCAAAGGCTAACACAAGCGGATGCACAGCCGAGGCCTGCTCGTTGCAGGCACATAAAGAAGAGCTTGCTGCAGCTGGCTACGAGATTATTGGTGTGAGCAAGGACAAGCAAGCGCTTCAGAAAAAGTTTGCTGATGCTCAAGGATTGCAGTTTCCTCTTATTGCCGATACCGAGACTACCCTATTGCAAGAGCTTGGATGTTGGGGCGAGAAGGTGGCTTGCGGCAGAAGAACTATTGGAATCTTGCGCACTACATACCTTGTGAATGAAGAAGGAATAATTGAGAAAATCTTCACTCCAAAGGAGATTAAAACCAAGATTCATGCAGAACAAATATTGGATTACATTAATAAATAATGTGCTCCTACAAGTACTTTATATAAATGTGCCCTTCTTAAGATTTCCTAAAGTAGACTTACAAAGATAAAATAATGATTAATGCAATTCTCAATTGAGGATTGCATTATTTTTTTTGTTTTTTTTGTAATAATTTTGCTGTTTCAAATAGATTTTCTATTTTTGCATTAAAGTTATCAAACTAAAAGTATATGAGAAAAATCTGTTTTTTAGTAGCGCTGTTAGCTGTAAGCTATAACGCATCAGCTCAACGTAAAGTTGAAGTCGTAGAATCGCATGTACAGAATGTACAGGATGATGGAATGGTGTTGAAAAGAAAAGTTGCTATTGGTCGTTTCTCTAATGAAACACAATATGCCAAAGGAATCTTCTATGACAAAGAAAATGACCCTATGGGTAAGCAGGCTCTTGATATTCTTTCTTCAAAATTGGCATCGTCTGGTAAATTTATTTTGTTGGAAAGAAGCGACTTGAGCACACTCCTAGACGAATGTCAGAAAGGTGGAGCTAAAGCATCGACTATTGGAGCCGATTATATGATTATAGGTTCTATTACAGAGTTTGGTAGAAAAAATACTGGCAAGAATGGGGTGTTCTCTTCACAAAAAACTCAAACTGTAGAGGCTGCTGTTGCAATTAGACTGGTGGATGTGTCTACTGGGTTGATAATATATTCTGACGAAGCAAAGGGATCGGCAGAATTGACTACGAAAACGACTATGGGTGTTGGAGGACAAGCAAGCTATGACGCAACACTTAGCGATAAGGCTATATCTGAAGCTATAGGACAGTTGGTAGAGAATATCATCAACAAATGTACTAACAGTCCTTGGAGAACATATTTCCTATCATATGATAGCGATGCTGTATTGATAGCTGGCGGAACAAGTCAAGGTATAAAGGAAGGTATGGTTTTCAACGTTAAAACTCAAGGTAAGAAAGTGAAAAATCCACAGACAGGAATTTTGATTACCCTACCAGGCAAAACCGTTGGTACAGCAAAGGTTATAGCTACGGGTGGTGATACACCAGAGACTGAATACTCGTTTGTAGAGGTTACTTCTAATGAAACTATCAATTCAGAAAACATGTCTAACTACATAATAGAACAAGTGAAATGAAAAAAGTTATGATGTTTTTATTTGCTCTTGCATTATTATTCGCAGGATGCAAAGCTAACTTCCCGGTAGCACAACAATCAGGGAAAGACGATGTGGCATATCTACTTTTTGTTGGTCAGAATGTATATGGCGGCAAGGATGTACAGGTGACGATAGATAATGGTCAACCTTTTACTGCTCAGGTAGTGAAATCGAAGAAAGCAAACAGACGTGGTACTCAATATGCTATTGGTACAGGCAACAGAAAGCTCGTTGTAAAGAGTGAAGGTAAAACACTATATCAGAAGAATATATTCGTATCAACACAAGAAGTTAAACAAATAATATTACCATAGAAATGAAAAAACTATTATTTTCAATTGGCATTGTCGTAGGTTCTATGTTTGCCACATCATGCTCGTCGCCACAAACACTATATTCATGGTACGACTATGAAGATGCTACTTATCAGTACAGCAAGAAGACTACAGATGAACTGCAACTTAAGGTGCTTGAACAATACCAGAAAGTAACTGATAAGCAAAAAGGGCTTAGAGGTGTGGTTCCTCCAGGAATGTATGCTGAATATGGCTACCTACTCTATAAGACTGGTAAGAAAGATCAAGGATTGGGATTCTTGAAAAAAGAAATCGAACTATACCCAGAGTCAAATACTTATATATCACGTATCATTAAACAGCTTGAAAAATGAAAAAGATATTGTCTTTTACACTAATTGCATTTACACTTGCTCTTGTGTCATGTTCAACACCTAAGACTATGGGTGAACAGTATCCTGCAATGTATGAGGAGAAGCCTACAACGATTGCTATCATGCCTCCTATCAACAAGACAACTCACGCTGAAGCTAAGGACTATTTCTATACAACTATGTATCAACCTCTATGCGAGAAAGGATATTATGTATATTCTCCATATCTGACAATGGAAATGTTTCAGCAAGAGAGTGCGTATGATGCAGAAATGTTTATTGAGAGTGATTTATCTATATTTAATAAGGTATTGGGCGCAGATGCTGTGATGTTTACCACTATTAAAGATTGGAGCAGAAACAACTTGGGAGGTAAACTGCAAGTTGATGTAGAATATACTCTTAGATCAACAAAAACTGGACAAACTCTATATACTAGAGAGGGAAACATATCGGTAGATACAAGCATCAACTCTGGTGGAGGTGGTATGTTTGGTGCTTTAATCAATCTTGCAGCCACAGCTATAAATACTGCAGCAACGGATAAGGTGATTGCCGGAAGAAAATGCAATGCCTTTGTGTTAATGGACTTACCTGCTGGCAAATACTCTAAACTATACGAAGTAGATAAGAAAAATCCAGCAGGAAAACCTTTTGTTAAGGCTACAGTACAATAAATCTTTGCATAAGGTCACAAAAAGGATGACAGGGGCAACCTTGTCATCCTTTTATTTTGTGATGTTATAAATGGATTATTTCATAACGTCTTTAGCTTCTTCGATTTCGTCGTCATCAAACCATTGAGCCAACTTTGCGTAGGCTTTTGCTTTGATGTCTTCTGACACATCACCCCACACTTTGTGCAAAACATAGACGAGAACACCAAGGTCGTCGGTAAGACCAACTATAGGAAATGCATCTGGAATAACATCTAATGGACTAATAAGATAGCCCAAGGCACCGATAATGATAGCTTTGTCCTTAAGGGAAACTTTGTCGCTTTGCAAAGTATAATAAAGAACTAAAGCCACATACACCAACTTAGCGCCAGCGCTCTTAGCAACTCTTGATATTTTCTCGACAAATCCACTATCGGTGAACTTGTCCTTATACTTCATAAAATCAGGTAAGTTATCCATATATTTAATGTTTATTGGTGAATGCTGAATTGGGATGTTTAACAAAGAAAGACTAATAATTTTCTACTGCTTCAAGATAGTTTTCTACATTCTCATTGTATAGAGCCTTGAGCTTGCTGTTGACTCTGAACTTTACGATGAAAAACCAGATACACGATAATACCACACCAACACCCATACCTATTAATGAAGCATTAGTGCCAAGAGCAGTATCGATATGGTCGAAGGCAGAGAAGATGAGCATGCTGACTAATATGATACCTGCAAAAACTGTCATTCTATGGGTTTGGGTGCCTGGAATATCCATAACGTCTTGCTTTTCGGAGAGATAGTCTTCCATCTCAGATTTAGTAATGCCAAAATCATCAAGCTTAGGAAAATCTGGAGTTATGTCATGGCGACTTATCTTTCTAAGAATATACATCTGGTAGCTTTCTTCTTCAATTGGTTTCATAATGTTTAGGATATTAAATGGTCAAATTAATAAATATGAGAGCGAACTATGATTATTGATCTCAAAATATAAAAAGCAAGGCAGCGGTCACGTAAGCCGGGTTCTGTTTCCTACGTTGCAAGAACGCAGGTGCTCTGTCATCTATCTAGTTTGCAAGTCGCCCTGCAACTCAAGCGTTCTACCCTCCATCGTTACTCCTCAAAGGGTGTATCGGGCGGGAACCCTCCAACGATGGTATACATGAACTTGCAGCCTCCAGCTGATACAGCCCAAATGGTCACCCATTGGCTGGTGGTCTCTTACACCACCTTCTCACCCTTACCTACCATGAAAGATAGGCGGTTATTTTCTTCTACCTTAGCCTACTGTCACCAATAGCTTCTATTTTCGGAAGTGGAGCCCCTATGCTGCCCGGACTTTCCTCTCGCACCCTAATGGATGCCAGCGACAAAGCCTGACCGCTGCCTTACAAAGTGCAAAGTTAACAAAAATATCGCTTAATCATATACTATAGCAACATTTATTTTTCTTAAACATCATAAAAGAATACAGAATATCTAATTTCTATTAAATACTATAGCGTGCAGATTAAGAGCCGTTAATACGTTAAATCGAAATGTTAAATTCAGATAAACATCTATGACTTTTTGACATAATTACGATTTTTGCTTCTATATTTGCATGCAAAATCATATAAAGCACGATTGGATTTAACTTAATACGGTTTTCCGATATGCTAAATATGACAGAGATAATAAATATGTAAAACCAAAAAACATTGAAGATATGAAAAAGTATTCAAACTATTTGCTTGCAGGAGTATGTGTAGCTTCATTGGCTCTATCGGCAGGCTCTTTTATTAAGGTTGAAGCAGCAAGTCCTGCAACACAGATTGCTGGTCAGCCTGTAGATTTGACTTATGCAGCAGAAAAGGCATTACCTGCAGTAGTACATATTAAATATGTGCAGAACTCAAAGGTACAGACTGTAGACGTACAGGCAGATCCATTCGACTTCTTCTCTGATCCATTCGGATTCTTTGGTAATCCACAAGGTGGTGGCACACGTAAGCGCCAGGTGCAGACTCCTAAGAAAGAAGCTCAAGGTTCGGGTGTTATCATTAGCACAGATGGTTATATCGTAACAAACAACCACGTGGTAGAAGGTGCTGACGAATTGACAGTAACTCTAAATGATAACCGCGAATTTTCTGCTCGTATTATAGGTACCGACAAGACTACCGACCTTGCCCTTATAAAGATTGATGGCAAGAATCTCCCTACTCTACCTATTGGCGATTCTGATAAGTTAAAGGTTGGTCAATGGGTGATTGCCGTAGGTAATCCATTTGGTTTGAATAACACCGTGACTGCAGGTATCGTAAGTGCAAAGGCTCGTTCGCTTGGTGCTAATGGTTTGGAAAGCTTCATTCAGACTGATGCTGCTATAAACCAGGGTAACTCAGGTGGTGCTCTCGTAAATACAGAAGGTCAGTTGGTAGGTATCAACGCTATGCTCTACTCTCCTACTGGTTCATATAGCGGCTATGGTTTTGCCATTCCTACAACTATCATGAACAAGGTTGTTGATGACTTGAAGAAGTATGGTAGCGTGCAGCGTGCTTTGCTCGGTATACAGGGTGGCGATGTATTGAACTACATCAACGACCAGAAAGAAAAGGGCAAGGATGTTGACCTTGGTACAAACGAAGGTGTATATGTTGCTAAGGTTCAAGACGATGGTGCTGGTGCTTCTGCAGGTCTTAAGGAAGGTGATGTTATTGTAGCAGTTGACGGAAAGAACGTTACCAAGATGGCAGAACTTCAAGAAGTTATGGCAAGCAAGCGCCCTGGCGACAAGCTTTCTATAACATATATGCGCGATAAGAAGAAGACTACAAAGACCGTTACATTGAAGAACGAACAGGGTACGACAGCTGTTGTTAAGCCTGCTGACTTGGATGTACTTGGTGGCAACTTCCGCGAGATTACTAACGAGCAGAAGAAGCAGCTCAACATCAACTACGGTCTTGAGGTTATGAAGGTTAACAAGGGTGCGCTACAGAATGCTAACATCTCTCGTGGCTTCATCATTCAGCGTATCAACGATGAAACTGTGAAGACTATCGATGATTTGCAGAAGATTGTAAAGGCAGCATCTACAAGCAAGGATCCTGTTCTCTACATCCAGGGTATCTATCCTACTGGTAAGAAGGGTTACTTCGCTGTACCTTTGAACGAAGAATAAACAATAAACTTAAAGAAGACTTAATAGGATTAAGTCTTGGCTTAAGATAAATATCAAATAAAAAAGGAAGTCCGACAAAAACAGATTCAAACCTGTTAATGTCGGACTTTCTTGTTTTTTATGCAATTATTCTATAATACTATTATGCATTGATAATCTCTTTAGCTCTATCAAGAGCAATGTCAATATGGCTACAGATATTGTCTTGGCCTACAATATCATAGAAACCTGCTTTGTTGAGCTGAGAGTGAACTTTCTCGGTTACACCAGAAAGAACAATCTGTATACCTTCCTTCTGGCTCATCTCACAAAGGTTAGTAAGGTTGTGGATACCTGTTGAGTCAACAAATGGAACTTTACGCATACGGATGATTCGTACTTGTGGTCGGTCGCCAAGAGTTGCCATAATCTCCTCGAAACGGTTACCGGCACCAAAGAAGTAAGGACCATTGATTTCGTATACTTCAACACCCTTAGGAATAGTGAGATGCTCTATGTTGCCAAGATGCATATCGCTATCTTCATCGTCTGGATTAATCTCATTAGAGATGACATGAACATCTGTAGTTTCTGACATACGGCGCATGAAGAGCAAACATGCGATGATGAGACCAACCTCTATAGCAATGGTGAGATCGAAGATGATAGTAAGGAAGAAGGTTATGAGCAATACTGTGACATCGCTCTTTGGATTCTTCATCAAAGCAAGGAACGAACGCCAGCCTGACATACCATAGCTAACTACAACGAGCACACCTGCCAAACATGCCATTGGAATATACTTGGCTAAAGGCATGAGGAATAGGAATATAAGCAACAACACAACAGCATGCACAATACCTGCGATAGGTGTGCGACCACCATTGTTGATGTTTGTCATAGTGCGGGCAATAGCTCCTGTAGCAGGGATACCACCAAAGATAGGTGAAGCAAGGTTGGCTACACCCTGAGCAATAAGCTCTGTGTTAGAATTATGATGGTCTCCTATGACACCATCTGCTACGGCAGCAGAAAGCAAGCTCTCGATAGCTCCCAAGATGGCAATTGTGATAGCAGGAGATACAAGGTTCTTGATAGTTTCCCATGAGAGTGCTGGAACTGTAGCCTCTGGAAGTGAATTGCTAATAGCAAAACGGTCGCCAATAGTTTCGATGCTCTCTACACCTGCAAATTGCTTAAGAAGCAATGCTGCTACTGTCATCACGATGATTGCTACGAGCGAACCAGGAATCTTTTTGCTCACTTTTGGTGTTAGCATAATGATTACTACACTCACGATACCTATAACAGAACTCCATAGATCGACAGTTGAGAAATTATTGAAATAACATATCCACTTTTCGATGAAGTCAGAAGGTACTGAGGCAATATTCAAGCCAAAGAGGTCTTTTACCTGAGTTGTAAAAATGGTAACAGCAATACCGCTTGTGAAACCTACGACTATAGGATATGGTATGAACTTGATGATGGTGCCAAGATGCAAGAATCCAAAAAGGATGAGGAATACACCTGCCATAAGAGTTGCAATTGTAAGACCCTCCATGCCATATTGCTGGATGATGCCATAGATGATGATAATGAAAGCACCAGTAGGACCGCCAATCTGAACTTTGCTACCTCCAAGAGCTGAGATCACGAAGCCTGCAACGATGGCTGTGATGATACCCTTCTCGGGGGTAACACCAGAAGCAATACCAAAGGCAATAGCCAAAGGCAGAGCAACGATGCCCACGATAATTCCGGCCATAAGGTCGGCAACAAATGTTTTACGATTGTAGTTTTTCAAGCAATGCAACAATCTTGGCTTGAAATCAAATGTTTGTACCATAACTAATTACTATTGAACAAATATTCTTTGTGTTATTTTATCCTTGTAATCTTTTACTTTTTACCCTTTGCTCTTTTACGCTTATACCATTTATACTTGCGCAATAAAAAAGATGTGTGTTAAAGTGTATGCAAAGGTACAACCAATATTTTAACCAACAAAATATTTATTTAATAAAGTTTCACAAGATGCATGGCGAAATATTTGGGAGCCTAAGAATTAATTACTAATTTTGCAAGATAAAATGCACTTATAAACACATATATACAAATATGAAGAAAAAAATAATGTTGTTGGCAATGCTGTTTCTCAGCATCATGTCAATGGAAGCAAAGAATGAGAAACAGCCTACTTATTTGTATGGCTTTGCCACTTCATTCAACGATTCTACTGTATATTTTGCTGAAATTCAATTACTTGATGATGCTTGGGTAGACTCAAAGACTAAATTCTTGTATGGTCGTGATTCATATTCGTACCAGCTACGTGACTATCTGAAGGCTAAAGGATTGAATGCTCCTACATGCGTAACAGGATTTGCCAATACAAAGAAGAAAGCTGAAGAGAAATTCTTGAAACTAAGAAATAAATATCTTGTTAAAGGAAAATATGATATCAAATACTTGAGCGTTAGTGACTTTAAGTATACTCCAGTTGAATTTGACGAAGAAACTGTATATGTAGACTCTTCTAAGTCGAAGAATCTTACACCAAGGCAAGTTAAAAAAGCAGAGAAGAAAGCTGCAAAACAAGAGCAGAAAGCTGCTAAGAAGGAACAGAAAGTACAGGGAGAATAATGACACTTAAGACGGACACAGCTACCTTCTTTTACCGTATAGCAGAACATAACCTTCGACTCACGTTTGCAAAGTCTGATACCAACAGTATGGAGTTGTTGCCATCGATGAAGCCTTTCAGAATAGAAAAGGAAGGCGGCGTGGGTGATGACTTGTTTATCGATATGCTGGTAGATGACAATATTCGACCTGTTGATAAAACAAGACGCGAGCGTATAAGGGTTTTCGATACTGGCAATGGTGATACTATCGTTGACAAGATTGACGATGGTGGCTATCAGTTTATCATCAAGAATATAGACGGCTATTCATGTTGCTTGCTTATCACAAATAGTACCTTCGATAAATGTAGATGTGCGTTGAATGGTAACAATAGCATGCGACAGTTTGGACTGAACAATGCATTGATGTTGGCTTATGCTTTTGCCGGAAGTTTTAAAGATACAGCACTTATACACGCATCGTTGGTAAGACAGAATGGTAAAGGATATGCTTTTACGGCTAAGAGCGGAACTGGTAAGAGTACGCATGTGGGATTGTGGCTAAAGCATCTGCCTGGTTGCGATCTAATGAATGATGATAACCCTATTATAAGAATCATTGATGGCAAACCATATATATATGGTGGTCCATGGAGTGGAAAGACTCCTTGCTATAGGGATGTAAAAGCAGATCTTGGTGCTATTGTTCATATAAACAGAGCGTTGGAGAATAGTGTTGAAAAGAATTCTCCAATCGAAGCTTTTGGTAATGTATTGCCAGCATGCTCGACAATGAAATGGGATAGTACTATCTTCAACAATCTTTGCAACATAGTAACTAAAATAGTAGAAACAACAGGCATATACACCCTTCATTGCCTGCCTAATAAAGAAGCGGCTATAATATGCAACAAAGCAATATCAAAATAAAAGAACTTCAGTTTACTAATGCTGATTTTCTGCCAGAGGTAGTGAAGCTTGTAGAAGAGGGACATACTTGCACAATTCAACTTCGTGGTTTCTCTATGCGCCCATTCTTGGAAGACAATCGCGACAAAGCATTGCTTGCAAAGCCAAAAGCTCTGAGAGTTGGCGACCCTGTATTAGCAGAAGTTAGAAAAGACTTTTTTGTATTGCACAGAATTATTGATATAGACACCAAGAACAACATCGTTACCTTGCGTGGCGATGGTAATATCAATAACGAAACATGCCGACAGGAAGATGTGAAAGCTTTAGCTGTAGGTTTCTATCGCAAAGGACGCAAAACTCTGGATAGCATAGACAGCAGAAAGTGGAAGATGTATTCGGCTATTTGGACCAGGCTCTACCCTATTCGCCGTTATTTGCTATTCATATATCGTAAGGTGTTTGTTTAGAGATAACAAACTTGTAATACTAAATAGAAATATCAAAACTAAACCATATTGAACATGAAAAAGAAATCAGGTTTCGTACTTAGACAAGTATGTGGAGAGAATATAATAGTTGCAGAAGGCAAAGAGAATATCGACTTCAGCAGTATCATAGCTATGAACGAGAGTTCTGCTTATCTTTGGGATAAAATTGGTGAAGACTCTTTTACTCCTGAGTCTATGGCAACAATGCTTACCGAAGAATACGATATCGATAATGCCACAGCCCTTGAAGATGCAACAACACTTGCAAAACAATGGATGGAAGCAGGTATTATTGAGGAATAAAAAAGACAGCGACCAGTTGTATCACTACAACTGGTCGCTTTATTATGCTGGAATGTTTTTTGGTTCGAATAAATTACTCACCAAAATATCTTTTGTAAAGACCGATAAAGCCTGCACAATGACGAGCTTCGTCTTTAGCCATTTCATGAACTGTATCATGAGTTGCATCCATGCCTGCAGCCTTAGCATTCTTAGCAATACGGAACTTGTCTTCACAAGCACCACGCTCTGCCTCAATACGTGCAGCAAGATTACTCTTAGTATCTTTCAATACATCACCGAGCAATTCAGCAAACTTACTTGCGTGCTCAGCTTCTTCAAAAGCATAACGCTTGAAAGCCTCTGCAACTTCTGGATATCCTTCGCGATCTGCCTGACGAGACATTGCAAGATACATACCAACCTCACAGCATTCGCCATTGAAGTGAGCCTCGAGATCCTTTATCATCTCTGGAGTAGCATCCTCATTGCGAGCAGCGCCAAGAGTGTGAACAGTTGCAAACTCAGGAGCATCAGAAGGATCTGTTATCTCTTTGAACTTGCTACGTGGAGCTTTACACAATGGACATACTTCAGGAGCCTCGGTTCCTTCATAAACGTAGCCGCAAACGGTACAAATGAATTTCTTCTTCATAGTTATAAAAATTTATGTTAGGTTATTGTATTATTGTATTATTGTATTATTATATTGATATTATACATCATGATGTATTTATCACTTACAAAAATACCTAATTTTGATGAGAAGAAGAAGAAAAACTTGATATTTCTGCAAGTCTTTAACAACATTTAGTTAAGACTTGCAGAGATATTAAGCATCGTTTGCGTTTATGAGCAAACTACTATTTACTCTTTTTAAGTTCGGCTCCAGGGTATAAGTCAAAACGAATCTTCTTACCTTTGGTATCAATCTTCGACTTATCCCATTTACCATCAAGAATATAGATGCGAGTGGTTTTACCTAAAGGAGCTTTGTCGATAGCTTTTTGCAATGACATATAGTTGCCAAAGCCACGCTTAGAAACAACAAAGTCATAATGGCGCACATGCTTCTTAAATGCTGGCACTTCCTTAGCTAAAGCATCAACAAGGAGTGAAGCAACATTGTGAGCACCATATATATTATAATGTGTATTGTCTTGACGTCCCTTAGGAATAGAAGCTATTTCACCAGGCTTGAACCACATGTGAAGTTTACGAGAACCTATAATGCCAAGCGACTGCTCATAGTCGTGAGTAATCTTGTTAGCATCTACGAATGGTACATTCATCTTTTTAGCAACATTTCGCGGTGATAAAAGATAAGCTCCATGAGTATCTATAAGTGTATCGGAATTGATTTTCTCGTCTGTATATACAGTATTGCGCAGAGATTCATCATCAATGCCATTGTCAGACTTGCGGAAGAAATTGCGACGAACTACAGAGTTCATTAATACAGGAATACCTCCTTTTTCACGTGTTTCGGTAACGTAACGAGCGAGAGTTGCATCAAAGGTTGTGCCTGGCTCTGTATATCTATCTGCTTTCTTCTTTTCATCGTTGTGACCAAACTGAATTATTACATAGTCGCCAGGTTTGATGAGGTCGAGCACTTTTGCCCAATGACCTTCGCCTATAAAACTCTTTGATGAGCGACCATTTAAGGCATGATTGTCTACTCGAATCTTAGAATCAAAGAATCCTTGTAATGCCATACCCCAACCACGCTCAGGATTAGTTTCTGGATGAGACTTATTGGCAGCAGTAGAATCACCAACAATAAATACAGTAGTCTGCTTATTGCTTGAAGCAAATAAAATAGCAGCTACGCAAAGAAGCAAGGAATTGATAATTGTCGATAGTTTCATAATAGTTTTTTTGTTGTTTGCTTTATTTAAATACTATAATAAAGGCTTTGCTAAAAGTATAAAAATGGTGGAGCCATATTAGAGCTCCACCATTTATATATATAAGTTTAAATTAAGCCAATACTTCAGCAATGAGTTCTTCTGCAGAAACAAGCTTTTGTTCGCCAGTCTCCATATTCTTCAAGGTAAACTTACCCTCATTCATCTCGTTCTCGCCTGCAAGTGCAACGAAAGGAATATGCTTAGCGTTAGCATAGCTCATCTGTTTCTTCATCTTTGCAGAATCAGGATACATCTCTGTACGAATGCCAGCAACACGAGCCTTGGCAACAGCAGGCATGCAATAAGCAGTCTCCTTGTCACCAAAGTTGATGAACAACAACTGAGTTGCATTAACAGCATCTTTTGGATAAAGGTCGAGAGAGTTAAGAACATCATAGATGCGATCTGCACCAAATGAGATACCTACTCCACTCAATCCTGGCATACCAAAGATACCAGTTAGGTTGTCGTAGCGACCACCACCAGTGATAGAGCCAATCTGAACATCAAGAGCCTTAACCTCGAAGATTGCACCTGTATAATAGTTAAGACCACGAGCCAAAGTAAGGTCGAGTTCTATCTCATTATTCAAGCCGCAAGACTTCAATGTATCAAGAATGAAGCGTGTTTCCTCAACTCCCTTGAGTCCGATTTCGCTGTCTTTCAATACCTCTGCAATAACGTTGAGCTTTTCATCGTTAGTGCCAGAGAGCGAGATGATTGGCTGAAGCTTTGCTATAGCCTCTTCGCTGATGCCGTCGTTGCGCAATTCTTCGTTAACATTATCAAGACCAATCTTATCAAGTTTGTCGATAGCTACTGTGATGTCTACAATCTTGTCTGCTTCGCCAATAGTTTCAGCAATACCTGAAAGAATCTTTCGGTTGTTAATCTTGATACATACGCGAACACCAAAGCGTGTGAACACAGTATCAACAATCTGCATAAGCTCAACCTCATTAATAAGAGAGTCTGAGCCTACAACATCGGCATCACACTGATAGAACTCACGATAGCGCCCCTTCTGAGGACGATCAGCACGCCATACAGTCTGAATCTGATAACGCTTGAAAGGCAACTGAAGTTCGTCGCGATGCATAACGACATAACGTGCAAAAGGCACGGTGAGGTCGTAACGCAATCCCTTCTCACACAATCGTGCAGCAAGGCGTAGTGGGTTACGCTCCTGAAGCTCTTCCTCGCTTACCTTCGACAAGAAGTCGCCAGAGTTAAGAATCTTGAAGAGTAGTTTGTCTCCCTCTTCGCCATATTTACCCATAAGAGTCTGCAGGGTTTCCATGGCTGGAGTTTCTATTTGTTGGAAACCATAAAGAGCGTAAACACTCTTTATGGTGTCGAAGATATAATTTCGTTTAGCCATTTCCAAAGGTCCGAAATCTCTCGTACCCTTTGGTATGCTTGGTTTCTGAGCCATTAATTAATGTTTAGTGTGAATTTATTTACGTACGATAGTCTGAGCACGGTCTGGACCGATAGAGATGATACCAATTCTTGTTTCAAGGAATTCCTCAACAAAGGCAATATAATCCTTGAATTCCTGTGGAAACTGATCCTCAGAAGTAAACTGTGTCATATCTGTCTTCCATCCCTTGAACTCCTTGTATACAGGTTCTACGTCATCTATCTCGTAAGGGAAGTCTGTTGTTACAGAACCATCCTTAAGCTTGTAAGCTACACAAGCCTTGATAGTGTCGAAACCATCGAGGACGTCGCTCTTCATCATAATAAGTTCGGTAACACCGTTAACCATAACAGAATATTTGAGCTGAACGAGGTCACACCAACCACAACGACGCTCACGACCAGTAACAGCACCATACTCATGACCAAGATCGCGAATCTTGGCACCTGTCTCATCGAAGAGTTCTGTTGGGAAAGGACCTGCACCAACACGTGTGCAATAAGCCTTCATTATACCATATACATTGCCGATGCGGTTAGGACCGATGCCAAGACCGATGCAAGCACCTGCACAAATAGTGTTAGAAGAAGTTACGAAAGGATATGAACCGAAGTCAACATCAAGCATTGTACCCTGAGCACCCTCGCAAAGAATATCCTTGCCAGAGTGGAGCACCTTGTTGATTTCAACTTCGCTATCAATAAGCTGGAACTGCTTCAAGTATTCAATACCCTCCATCCATGTCTTCTCAACCTCTGTGATATCGAAGTCTGTATAACCAAGACTAGCGATAGTTTTGAGGTGAGCAGCCTTGTGTGCTGCATACTTCTCCCCGAAGTTGTCGAGAATATCGCCGACGCGAAGACCAGTACGGCTTACTTTGTCGGTATAAGTAGGACCAATGCCCTTACCAGTTGTACCAACCTTGTTCTTGCCCTTAGAAGCCTCGATAGCTGCATCAAGTACACGGTGGGTTGGCATAATAAGATGAGCCTTCTTAGAGATATAGAGACGACTCTTGAGGTCGTGTCCACTCTTCTCCAAGTCCTTGGCTTCACCCATGAAGAGGTCTGGAGCCAATACGACACCATTACCGATGATGTTTACCTTGCCTCCCTGGAAGATTCCTGAAGGGATGCTACGCAAGACATACTTCTCGCCTTCAAACTCAAGGGTATGACCTGCATTAGGGCCACCCTGAAAACGTGCAATAACATCGTAGTTAGGTGTCAACACGTCGACAACCTTACCTTTGCCTTCGTCGCCCCACTGCAATCCGAGCAGGACATCAACTTTACCTGTATTCATTTCTTCGTATTTGATTTATGATGTTCCATCAATGTTTTGTTTCTTGTATTCTTAGCCATGCACGACGAACATATACCATATATATATAATGCAAATCCCTCTTTGCGGAATCGCGAAAGTTTGGTATTGTTGACGGCATCTATTACGATTTGCGATTTAAGTTCCGTCACCTTGCCACATACTGTGCAGATTTGATGGCAATGATTGTTGGCAACATCGCAAAGTTCGTATCGAGTACCCGTGGGCAACTTATGTCTAACGATAATCCTCAACTTGATAAACAGTTTAAGAGTATTATATAATGTGGCTCGGCTAACGATAAAGTTTACTTCAGCCAGTTTGTCGCTAAGTTGCTCAACTGTGAAATGTCCGCGTATGTCACATACAGTATCAAGAATAGCGTACCTTTCAGGAGTATGCCTGAAATGGTTTGTTTCGATGTAGCTATCAAGGATAGCTTTCATTCGTTTCTTGATATCGTTGTTCATATTAATATATGTATAGCTTACTAATAAACTCTCGGACCAAAGATGAATGTTCCCACTCTAACTTCTGTAGAACGACAAGTGACAGCAATCTTATAGTCATCGCTCATGCCCCATGATCTTTCGCAAAAAGAATCATCGTCGGCAAAATATGCAGCCTTTACTTCTTCAAAAAAGTCGGCAGCTGTATTCATCTCGCTTCTGATTTGATTTTCATCGTCAGTAATTGATGCCATCATCATCAGTCCAGAGATATGAACATGCTTCATACTGCGCCATTCACCATCGGCAAGTAGCTTTCTGCAGTCGTCGAGTGAGAGTCCGTATTTTGTAGCTTCTTGCGCTATATGGAGTTCGAGAAGTACGTTAATAACCCTGTCGTGCTTAGCTGCCTGTTTCTCTATTTCGCGAAGTAGCTTCAATGAGTCTACTGCATCTATCATCGAGATATAAGGTGCGATATATTTCACCTTATTAGTCTGCAGATGACCTATGAAATGCCACTCAATATCAGAAGGTAATTCTGCTACCTTCTGCTTTAGCTCTTGCTCATGACTTTCGCCAAAGACTCTTTGTCCAGCATTATAGGCTGCCATGATATACTCCGAAGGGTGATATTTGCTGATGGCAACCAATCTCACGCCATCAGGCAAATTGCCTAGCACTTCGTGAAGATTTTGTGCGACATCAACATTTATCATACCTGCTCTCCTTCCTTTGGTTGTTCTGCCTGTTCATATTCTGGCACATCGTTGCGCTCTGCAGGCTTCTTTGTAGATACATGCTCGTATACATCCATAATCATTGTTTCTGCAAGATTAGAGATGACATAGTCAATCTGGGTTGTACCCATTACTTCCTCGATATGCTTTACAGCACCAGGGAATGAACTTGCTTGAACGAGATAGTAAACTGCAGTACGCTTCTCCTTCTCTGTTTTTTCATCAATAGTGATGAATTGAAGTTTTGCCTTATACCAACGATCATCGTTGACATTCTCGCTAAAGAAAATCTCTTTATACGAAGCGTGCTTGATGTCTGTTATAGTGAATTCGCCACTAATATATGAAGACATTTCTTCAATAATCTTGTTCTCAGCCTCTGTAAAGCTAAGAGCATCGACAACATACTGCTCAGAAACTTTCTTCTGCATGCCGTCTTCCATTGTCTTTTCGTAGCGTATCTTGGTTTCGTACCAATCTGATGTTCTGCTTCTCATGTTATATTTATGATAAAATATTGATGTTTAGCCATTGTCCTTTTTACAGGCGTTGACTATTATTTATAAACTTGATTGCAAAGGTAACAAATTTTATTCAAAACCATGCAAAGCTAAACAAAAAGTAGCATCGAAGAACAAAAAACTATAAAATATCTAGTCCTACGGCTTTAGTTGCATGCTTGGCAATTCTTTCATATACTATGCCTAAGTCTGCAAATCTAACTAATGAGTTCATTGCTGCATGTGCAACACCGACATTAGTTCCTTGTAGAGCTGTTATTGCCTGGTCTACATATTCATTAATACCACGCTCGTTAGGTTCTTGTCCATTACTAAAGAGTCTGCCAACAATACTGAATCCACAAAGCTGATATAGAGGTTTCTCAGAAGCCATCCATTTGTATGCAATCTCAGGAGCGTAATCTACATACTGCAAAAGATTGAGAGCAAGCATTTCTGCCATTTCTTGAGACACCACCTGCTCCATCCATATATCAGCAATCTCTGCATCCATCTTGTCGGCAGGCATGAGCATTGTTGCCAGTATCTTACACTCACGGATATTCTCTTTCCAAAGTGCAATAGCCAATTCGAAATCTTTGTCGTATTTCGAAGCAAGTGTTCTAAGATTAACGAGGTTTACTCCCCAGTTAATTTTATATTCTACACCTTTCTCTCTCATAGAGTGGCTCGCAACTCCATTCATCATAGAACGGAACGAGCGCTTTATCTCTTTCAGTATTTCGTTTTTCTCTTCAGTCATAATATATAAATATGTATTAACATAATTAAGACGTATGCCATACGTCTTGATGACGATAGCATACGTCTGAGAAATCATTTATAGTAAGCCATATTCGTGGCTATATCTAAGCATCTGCTGCTCGTAAGTTTCGGTGTAGTCTGCTACTACATCCTTTACTTCACCATTGTCTGCATAAATAATTTTAAGCCAAGGGTTTAAGAATCCTTTATAAGGTGCTATATTAAGAGTTTTATATCGCTCAAGAATCTCGTTGTGAAGTTCTGCATCAACCTTCACTCCATAGGCTTCTACAAGTTCTCTTGCTGACAAGAAATCACCTTCGCTCTTTATTCGCTGCACTTCAGCAAGCAGATGAGCAAAGGCTTGACGAAGCTTCTGATAGTCGTTTACAATAAGATAAGTTTTGCCATCAATCTTCTTTAGCTCTACTGCACCGTCGCCATTATCTAAAGCCCAGCGAGCTATCAATGCACGATTACGCATATGGGCTTCCTCTATCTGATGACCTGGTTTGATTCTAACTAGCTGAGTCATCAAGCCATTCATCATATAGGTATAATATTGCGACTTATAAGCCTCTGAATCTGGAACAAGTCCAAGGTCTACAAGCTTTTGATCGGCAATATAATATAATCCGAACAAGTCTGCTCGAGCTTCCTCTATTGTGTTGGAATACGCCTTTAGCGCATCAGGGTCTACTCCAGGAAGAAGTTGACCACTACCATGACCAAGACATTCGTGCAAATCTGTATGTAAATCATCGCAGAGATTACCATACTTGTCAATAATTGAACGAGTTGGCTCGTCTATAACAAAATCTTTATCAAAACCATTGACTCTTGCAGCCTTATTATAAGCGTCTGTTAGATTACCTATAGTAACACTCTTCGAACCATGTTCTGCTCTTATCCAGTCAGCATTAGGGAGATTAATGCCGATAGCTGTTGATGGATATTCATCGCCACCAAGCATTGCCGCACAAACAACGTTGGCTGTTACACCTTTCACAGTCTTCTTCTTGAAACGAGGGTCTACAGGCGAGTTGTCTTCAAACCATTGAGCATTATCGCTAATAGTACGTGTTCGACGAGTTGCTACTAAATCTTTATATTCTACGATGCCTTCCCATGAAGCTTTTAATCCAAGCGGATCGTTATAAACTTCGATAAAGCCATTAATAAAATCTATTCTTCCATCTTGCTCTTTAAGCCATTCGATAGAATATTCATCAAATATTCGCAAGTCGCCTGTCTGATAATAACTTATAAGCAGAGATATTATCTTTTGCTGCTGCTCGTTTTCTGCATATTCGGCAGCTTGACGCAGGTAAGACACTATTGTTTCTATAGCCTTACCATACATGCCGTCTATTTTCCATACTTGCTCTATCAATTCTCCATTCTGTTTTATCAAACGAGAGTTGAGACCAAACGAAGGAGGATTCTTGTCGACTGTAGCTTTAAGCGCAGAATAATAGTCCTCTACTTCCTTTTGCGAAACATCATGATAGAAGTTGCAAGCCGAAGTTGCCACAAGATCGCATCCGTCAGCTTTATTAACCTTCTTTGGCTGGAAGCTTGGGTCGAAGATTGCAAACTTAAGTCTATCAAACAAACCTTCAACAGTCTCACCTTCGGTTAATGGTAACAAAGAAGGCTCGATGCTTTTCATAGCATCAAGAAGGAATGCTGGAGAGAACCCAGGAGCAAACTTCTCGGAACCATAATGATGGTAAATACCATTGCTAAACCATATACGCATAAGATATATAGTCATAGCTATGAAGTCTTCACACTCTTTGTTACCCTGATAATTAACATATACGGCCTCTAACACCTTTCGGATGTCGAGGTTATAAAAACCAAATTGGTCGGTAGTGATATCTCTACCGGCCAATGTTGCTTTACTCAAATAATAAACATAGAGTTTCTGTCTTAAAGACAAAGATTCGAAACCATTGAGGCGATAACGTAGCATCTGTATGTCTGCAAAACGCTCGCCAGAATAGCAAAAACCATCAAACTCTGAATTTCTATTCTGCTGTTGCATTTTTTACTTTATTCTTAGAACCTGGTTTTCTTCCTCTCTTCTTGGGCTTTTCAGCTAATTGAGGATGTTGAGCCAGATGTGCCATTTTATATTCACGAGGAGTCATACCTTTAAACTTGTAGAAGGACGCATAGAATGACTGACGGTTAGCAAAACCCACCATATCAGAGATATCCTCCATGTTTAGGTCTTGGTAACGTTTGTCGACCAGCAAAGTCATCGCCTCGTCAATACGATATTTATTGACGAATGAAGTGTAGTTCATGTGGAAACGAACATTGACAACTGCTGAAATGTAACGAGTATTAGTATGCAAATCTTCTGCAAGCTGTTTGGCAGAATAATCCTTGTCCTTATACTTCTTTTGTATAAGAATAATTTCTAGGATTTTCTCCTTAAGCTCATCCATTAACTTTGGGCTTACCAAGGTACGATAGGCAGCCTCTTTCTCTTTGCGTTCAGTAATGTTATACTTTGCCATGATCTTTACCTTTTAATTATTAATATTTCTTTCTGCAAATTTATGCATTTATTCTTTAATATAAAAAGTTTTTATAGTTTTTTATCGTTAAAAAAGCAAAAAGTATGACACCGCAATTATTACATTCCCATTATGTGTTCAACATACCATTAAACTACATGCTGATTAAGGCTACCTTTATGGTATACATATAATAATATATCGTGAGAAAAGCTTGATATCTTTTTGTTAATCCACAGGTTTTGTCTAACTTTGCATTATCTTTACACAATATAGATTAACGCAAGAAATCATGAAAAAACTATTCTTAACTACCATTTTATTGGCTTTTGTAGCTATCAGCATTTCTGCTAAGAAACATTATACCGTAGTTTTATCGCTTGATGGCTACAGATGGGATTATACTCAATGGTATAATACTCCATTTATGGATATGATGGCAGAAAAAGGCGTAGAATCAGGACTTATCCCTTCCTACCCTTCAAAAACATTTCCAAATCATTACACTTTGGCTACAGGATTGTATCCAGACCATCATGGCATAGTGGCTAACAATTTCTACGATGTTAAGACTGGTGAATCATTCTCTTTAGGCAATACAGAACAGAAAACTAACCCTGTATATTATGGTGGCGACCCTATATGGAATACTGCTAAACGTCAAGGACTAAAGACTGCAGTTTTCTATTGGCCTGGTTCTGATGTATGCGTAGGTGGCAGCTACCCTAACACCTATTATATATATGACAAGCAACCAAGACTCACTATGCAACAACGTCTGGATAAAATAATTGAGCAATTAGCGTTGCCGGAAACGAAGCGTCCAGACCTTATAATGGGATATTTGGAAGAACCCGATGGCAATGGTCACAACTTTGGACCACAAGGAAAACAGACAAAAGCAATGGTACAAAAGGTTGACTCTATGCTAACAAACTTTTATAAACGTATGCAAGCTCTTCCTATTGCCAATGATATAAACCTTATTATCCTCTCAGACCATGGTATGGCATGGGTGGCAAAAGGTAATAATGTGCCTATACGCCATTTGTTGAAAGACGAATGGTTGGTAAAGATTGAGGGTAATATTCCTGCCAATATCTATGTAAAACCAGGATGCCAGGATTCTGTATATAATGCTTTGCAGGGTATCGAACATGCAAGAGTATGGAAGAGAAATAACATACCAGCTCGTCTTCACTATGGTACAAATAGTCGCGTAGGCGATGTGATTGTAGACCCTGATTTAGGATGGCTGATACAAGATAAGGAAGCAAACGAAGGTGGAGCTCATGGCTTCGATCCTGAATATAGCGATGTTCATGCTTTGTTTCGAGCTGTTGGTCCAGACTTCAAACATATCAAACACCCTCACTTTGCCAACGTTAATGTTTATTCCCTTGTCTGTCACCTTTTAGGTATCAAGGAGTCTAAAAACGATGGAAATATAGACAATATTAGTACTATTTTGCAGTAATATGTACGATATTGCACCTTAAATATAAATAATACCGCTAACTTTGCACTAGCAATTAAACAAACTATAAAAAGCAAAATATGGAAAGAACTTGGAGATGGTTTGGTAAGAATGATAAGATAACTCTTGCCATGCTACGCGAGATTGGCGTGGAGGGAATTGTAACTGCCCTACACGATGTACCTAATGGCGAGGTATGGACTCGCGAAAAGATTAACGACCTCAAAACTTATATCGAAAGCTATGGTATGAGATGGAGTGTTGTTGAAAGTTTGCCTGTGTCAGAAAGTATAAAATATGCAGGTGCCGACCGTGATCAACTAATCGAAAATTACAAGCAGAGTTTGCGTAATCTTTCAGCAGAAGGTATACATACAATCTGCTATAACTTTATGCCTGTATTGGACTGGGCACGTACAGACCTTGCTCATCCAAACCCTAACGGCACAACAAACCTTTATTTCAGTTATCCAGAATTTGCATACTTCGATATTCATATCTTGAAGCGTGAGAATGCTGCAGAAGACTGGAAGGTTATGGGCGAAAAGATTAATCGCGACATCCTTGGCGAAGTGGAAGAGTTGAAAGCTAAGATGACTCCTGCCGACGACCACAAGTTGGTAGATAATATTATCGTAAAGACTCAGGGATTTGTTAGTGGTAATATTAAGGAAGACGACGAGCATCCTGTTGAATTGTTCCGTCAATTATTAAACCTATACAAAGGCATCACTAAGGAGCAACTCCGCGAAAACATGCGCTATTTCCTCAACGCCATCATGCCTGTTTGCGAAGAGTGTGATATGTATATGTGCGTTCATCCTGACGACCCTCCATTCCCTATCCTCGGTTTGCCACGTATCGTGACATGCGACGAAGACATAGAATGGTTCCTCAATGCTGTTGACAACCCTCATAATGGCTTGACATTCTGTGCAGGCTCGCTTTCAGCAGGCAAACACAATGATGTTGTTGCTCTTGCTCGTAAATACGCAAGTCGCACATGGTTCGTACACCTACGTTCATGCCATATCTTCTCTAATGGCGACTTCACCGAAGCAAGTCATCTTGGCGGACGCGCCGACATCATAGAACTTGCTCGCATCTTCGAGAGTACAAATCCTAAACTTCCTATGCGTGTAGATCATGGTATGACCATGCTTGGCGACGAGACAAAGGGATATAATGCAGGCTACTCTTTCCTCGGTCGTATGTTTGCCATGGGACAAGTACAGGGTATCCTTGCTACAGTTGACCGCGAACTTGGCATTCCATATCATCAGCCAGGATTCTTTGAATAACAATCTCTATAAAACAAATCTTTAAAATATAATATTAATATAATGAAAAATCTATTCGATGTTAAAGACCACGTTGTGGTAATAACAGGTGGAACAGGAGTTCTTGGTCGCGCTATTGCAAAATATTTAGCAGAGCAAGGAGCTAAGATTGCCATCCTTGGAAGAAAAGAGGACGTTGGCAACGCTATCGTTGAAGAGATTAAACAGAATGGTGGCGAGGCTTCTTTTTATAAGACCGACGTAATGAATAAGGAGATCTTGATTAAGAACCGTGAGGATATTTTGGCAAAATATGGTCGCATCGATTCTCTACTAAACGCTGCTGGTGGCAACATGAAGGGTGCAACTATAGGTCCTGATCAAAACTTCTTTGATCTCGACCCAGCACAGTTCCAAACAGTCTTGAATCTTAACCTCACAGGTACCGTTATCCCTACTCAGGTGTTTCTCGAGCCTTTGGTAAAGCAAGGCAAGGGAACAATAGTAAACTTCTCTTCTATGGCAGCTTTCCGTCCTATGACTCGTGTATGCGGATATGCTGCGGCTAAGGCTGGTATCTCTAATTTTACAGCCTACATGGCTCATGAGTGTGCAAAGAAGTTTGGCGAAGGCATTCGCGTAAATGCTATAGCTCCAGGTTTCTTTATTACAGAACAAAACCGCTCATTGCTTACAAATCCTGACGGTTCGTATACAGAACGTGGCAAGGACGTTATCCGCCAGACTCCATTTGGTAGAATGGGTGAACCAGAAGAATTATGTGGCACCATTCAATACCTCATCTCTGATGCCTCTAAGTTTGTTACAGGTACTGTAGCTGTAGTAGATGGTGGCTTCAACATCTTTGCAATGTAAGGATATTATAATACTGCATCTTAACAAATAAGCAGACAAAACAAAAATGGCTAGATTCTATGTGAATCTAGCCATTTTGTTTATCACTATTCCGAGGTTGGCTTCAAAGCTTTACCAATACTGCTTCAGCCGTCAACGATACCTGTTAACTCGGGTTTATGCTTGCTGTCAAATCCTCGTTTGACTACTACCAAATCTACCTTTGACTACTATCAAATCTTCGTTTGACTTCTAGCAAACGTAATTTTCAACATGAAAACAGAGCTTTTCTATTTAATCTTATCGAAGCCCTCACCAAAGACACCTTGGCAGAACGACTGCGAAACAAGCGCTACAGGGTCAATACGTTTTACGAGGTTGAAAACTTCTTGCGACTCATACTTGCGGGCCAAAACTATAAGGATATGTACGTCACCCTTAGAATACCATCCCTTACCATTAACGACGGTGCAACCACGATCTACAGCCTTGTTGATGGTGTCGGCAATCTCTTCATATTTCTTTGAAATGATAAGGAATTGAACTGTCTGGCGCGAACCATTGATAACATAGTCGCAGCAAACGCTGGCAACAATAGTAAATGCGACACCATATACTATAAGTTCTGTACTGTGGAACAACAAGTATGATGAAGAAATGATACAACAGTCGATAACCTGCATTGCTCTTCCAAAACTCATACGGGTATACTTGTTGAGCAAAGCCACGATGATATCGGTACCACCAGTAGAACCGTTGTGGGAGAACACGATTCCTAAGCCTGCTCCACCAAGCGCACCACCAATAAGAACGTGCATAAACTTATCTTCGCCTACTGTGATAATAGGATGTGCTTCGAAGAAAGGTTGTAACACACCAACAAACAATGACATGATACTCACACCGATAACTGTTCGAATAACGAACTGCTTGTTCAATGCTTTAAACGCGAGGATAAGCATCATCACATTCAAAACCCAAATCATCACGCCTGGTGGCAAGTTGAAAGCATAGAAAAGCAAGGCTGATATACCTGCCACACCACCCATCACAACCTTCTCTGGAAGAATAAAGGCAGTATAACCTATAGAATAGGTCAAAATGCCGAATGTGATAAAAAACAAATCCTTATAACGCTGAAAATACCGCATAGTAGTGGTATTGGAGCTTATGTCTTTACTCATAATATTTAAGATGTTTAAGAAGTTTTTTCTATAAAGGTACTTTTCTCATACAAAACAGGGCTATAATAGCCGCAATGTCTTTGACAACTGCAAAGTTAAAATAAAAAAATGAAAAACAAGCATAAACTACTAATAATAAGATATTTTTGCCTATTAAGAAAATATTTCGTACCTTTGCAGCAAAATTCAAATTTTATATAAATAGGTATACACAGAAATGATAACAGTAACCAATCTTGCGATCCAATTCGGAAAGAGAGTCTTGTATAAAGACGTTAACCTTAAGTTTACACACGGCAATATCTACGGTATCATCGGCGCAAATGGTGCGGGAAAGTCTACTTTCCTTAGAGCTATTAGTGGCGACCTTGAGCCTAATAAGGGTACTGTAGAATTGGGACCAGGCGAACGTCTGTCTGTATTGGAGCAGGACCACTTTAAATATGATGAGTTCAGCGTGATGGACACCGTATTGATGGGCCATCAGCCACTTTGGCAGAACATGAAGGAGCGTGAAGCTCTTTATGCTAAGCCAGAAATGACAGAAGAAGACGGCAACCGTGCTGCAGACTTGGAATTGAAATTTGCTGAAATGAACGGATGGGAAGCTGAGAGTGAAGCTGCCCAACTGATGCAGAACCTTGGTATCAAGGAGGAGTTGCAGTCAAAGCACATGAGCGAGCTTTCAAATAACGAGAAGGTTCGTGTGATGCTTGCTAAGGCTTTGTTCGGTCATCCAGACAACTTGTTGCTCGATGAGCCTACCAATGACCTTGATCTTGAGACAGTTGAGTGGTTGGAGGACTACCTCGGCAATATTGAGCAGACAGTTCTTGTGGTTAGCCACGACCGTCACTTCCTCGATGCTGTTTCTACTCAGACTGTGGATATTGACTTTGGTAAGATTACAGTATTCTCTGGTAACTATTCATTCTGGTACGAGAGTTCACAGTTGGCTCTTCGTCAAGCTCAGAACCAGCGTCTTAAGGCAGAAGAAAAGCGCAAGCAGCTTGAAGAATTTATCCGCAGATTCTCTGCCAATGTGGCAAAGAGCCGTCAGACAACATCAAGAAAGAAGATGCTTGAACGCTTGAACGTAGAAGAAATTCGTCCATCAAGCCGTAAATATCCAGGCATCATCTTCCAGATGGAGCGTGAACCAGGAAACCAGATTCTTGAAGTAGAAGGATTGAAGGCTGTAGATACAGACGGTACAGTATTGTTTGATAACGTATCGTTCAACATCGAAAAGGGTCAGAAGACAGTATTCCTCTCTCACAACCCTAAAGCGATGACAGCTCTCTTCGAAATTATTAATGGCAACAGAGATGCTGACGCAGGTACATACAAGTGGGGTGTTACAATCACTACAGCATACCTTCCTTTGGACAACACAGAGTTCTTCAACTCTGATATGGATCTCGTAGAGTGGCTTTCACAGTATGGTCCTGGTAATGAGGTTGCTATGAAGGGTTATCTTGGACGTATGCTCTTCTCTGGCGAAGAGGTGTTGAAGAAGGTGAATGTACTTTCTGGAGGTGAGAAGATGAGATGTATGATCGCTCGTATGCAGTTGCAGAATGCTAACTGTCTTATCCTCGATACTCCAACCAACCACCTCGACCTTGAGTCAATCCAGGCATTCAACAACAACCTTATACAGTTTAAGGGTAATATCTTGTTTGCTTCTCACGACCATGAGTTTATCCGCACAGTTGCGGACCGCATCATTGAGCTGACTCCAAGTGGAACTATCGATAAGCTTATGCCTTACGATGAGTATATCTATGATGCTCAAATCAAGGCTCAAAAGGAAAAAATGTATAATGTTTAAACTATAAATAAACATATTTTTATATAGGTGGGTGCTAACACATCCACCTATTTATATTATATGGCACAATATTTGTATTGTAATACATAAAAAACATTAACGATCTAATTATGAACAACGAAGAAATAAAAGAGAAAGAGAATACTGCACAGACTGCCAATGAGACAGCAAATGCAGAAAATAATACAGAAAACACTTCAGAAGCAAACACAGAAGCTTGCGACAACAAGGAACAGGCTGCTGCTGAGGAAAAAACTGAAGAAAAAGACCCTCTACAGAAGGCTCAAGAGGAATTAGAAAGCCTAAAAGATAAGTATCTGAGAACTGTAGCCGAATTTGATAACTACAGAAAACGCTCATTGAAAGAAAAGACAGAACTCGTGCTGAATGGTGGCGAGAAGACTATTACTGCCATTTTGCCAGTACTTGACGACATGGAGCGTGCTGTTGCTAATGCTGATAAAGCAGATTCTGCGAAAGCTGTAGAAGAAGGTTGGGAACTAATCTTCAAAAAGCTCAGATCTATTCTTGAAGGATTGGGAGTTAAGAAGATTGATACCGACGATAAGGAATTTGACGTAGACTTCCATGAAGCTATAGCTATGGTTCCAGGCATGGGTGATGACAAGAAGGGCAAAGTTGTAGACTGTGTACAGACAGGCTATACTTTGAACGACAAAGTGATTAGACATGCAAAAGTGGCTGTAGGTCAATAACTTTTAAAACAAACTATAATTTAAAAGAACAATGGCTAAGAGAGATTATTATGAAGTGCTTGGTGTTGACAAGAACGCTTCAGAAGACGAAATAAAGAAAGCCTACCGTAAATTGGCTATCAAATATCACCCTGACCGTAATCCTGGCAACAAGGAAGCTGAGGAGAAGTTTAAAGAAGCTGCTGAAGCTTACGATGTTCTCCACGATGCAAAGAAAAGACAGCAATACGATCAGTTTGGTTTCAATGGTCCTAGTGGATTCGGTGGTAATGGTGGCTTTAGTGGTGCAGGCTTCAATACCGAAGATATCTTCAGCATGTTTGGAGATATCTTTGGAGGACACGGAGGTTTCGGAGGTTTTGAAGGCTTTGGTGGCTTCGGAGGTAATGGTGGCGGTCGACGTCATGCACAATATAGAGGTGCAGACTTGCGACTGAGAGTAAAGCTCAGTTTACAAGAAGTTGCAACTGGTGTTACCAAGACTTTCAAAGTTCGTAAACAGGTAGTATGTTCGCATTGTCATGGCACAGGAGCTGAAGGTGACAGCAAACCGGAAACTTGTCCAACATGTCATGGTAGTGGTGTTGTTTCACGTACCGTACGTTCTGTTTTCGGTATGATGCAGACTCAGTCGGAGTGTCCAACATGTCATGGCGAAGGTACTGTTATAAAAAATAAGTGTAAAGAATGTAATGGCACTGGCGTTGTTAATGGAGAAGAGGTTGTTGAAATAAAGATTCCTGCTGGTGTTGCTGAAGGTATGGTATTGAATGTACCAGGCAAGGGAAATGCTGGTCAGCACAATGGCATTAATGGTGACATCCAAGTTTTGATTAGCGAAGAAAAGAACGATACCTTCGTTAGAGATGGACAGGATGTTATCTATAGCCTATTGCTCGACTTCCCTACTGCAACTCTTGGTGGAGATGTAGAGATTCCAACTATCTCTGGCGACAAGATTAAAATCAGCATTAAGCCAGGTACACAACCAGGAACAACTCTCAGAGTTAGAGGAAAAGGTCTGCCGGCAGTTCAGGGCTACGGAAGTTCCATAGGCGATTTGATAGTGAACGTAAACGTTTATGTGCCAAAGACTTTGAACAAAAAGGAGAAAGAAGCACTTGAAGAATTTAAGAATAGTGACAACTTCAAGGGCGATGCCAGCACCAAGCAGACTATATTCAAGAAGTTCAGGAACTTCTTCACAGAAAATAGATAAACATGAATTATCAAGAAACATTAAACTATCTATACAACAGCACCCCTGTTTTCGAACATGTGGGTGCTGTTGCGTATAAGGAGGGGTTGCAAAATACTCTTGCTCTTGACAAGCACTTTAATCATCCGCATACCAACTTTAAGACAATTCATATTGCAGGAACAAATGGCAAAGGTTCTTGTTCACATTCACTTGCTTCTATATTACAAGAAGCAGGCTACAAAGTTGGATTATACACTTCTCCACACCTTGTAGATTTTCGTGAACGAATAAGAGTTAATGGTCAGTGTATCAGTAAAGAACGAGTTGTGAAGTTTGTTGAAGACGAAAGAGATTTCTTCGAACCTTTACATCCTTCTTTCTTTGAATTGACTACTGCTTTAGCCTTTAAATATTTTGAAGAACAAAAAGTAGACATAGCTATTGTCGAAGTTGGACTTGGCGGCAGATTGGATTGTACAAACATCATTTCGCCAATACTAAGCATCATCACTAACATCAGCTTTGATCATACGCAATTCTTAGGCAACACTCTTGCAAAGATAGCAGGAGAGAAAGCTGGTATTATTAAAAAAGGTGTACCTGTAATAATAGGTGAAGCAAATGAAGAAACACGTCCTGTTTTCCAATCTAAAGCCAAAGAAGTAGACACCGATATCATATTTGCTGAAGACAAAGCAATTGTAACATCATCCACACCTATAGCTGATGGAGGAAGAATATACAATCTTTCAAACAATAGCACTTTGATAGGTGAACTTTCCGGCGACTACCAAGAGCGTAACATGAATACCATTCTTTGCGCATGCAACATCCTAAAGCAAATGAATATTATTAAAAATGATGATATCATCGCTAAAGGACTAACTAATATTTGCAAGAATACTGGACTGTTGGGAAGATGGCAAACAATTCAAAACAATCCAACCGTAGTTTGCGACACAGGTCATAATGTAGGCGGATGGAATTACCTTGCTCCACAGATAAAACGTCAGCAATGTAATCAGCTAAGAATTGTGTTTGGTATGGTAGACGACAAAGATATTGATTCCGTTATGTGTCTTTTGCCCAAAAACGCTATCTATTATTGGACGCAAGCAGAATCTAAAAGAGCCATTAAAGCTGAAAGGGTTGCAGAACTGGCAATCAAACATGACTTGAGAGGCGAAATGTTTGATAATGTTGAAGTTGCGTATACAAAAGCGCTCAAAGATTCTAATAATGATGACTTTGTTTTTGTAGGAGGTAGCAGTTATGTTGTAGCCGACCTACTAACATTTTTGTCACGTTAATAGTTTTTAACGTACAAAACACTAGATTTTTTCGGCTTTTCGTTTGCAATTCTAATTAATTTTTAGTTACTTTGCAGATATCAAAGAGTAACTAAAAACTATTTAATTATGAATACTAACGAAACCGAAAACATCTGTGGTCTGAAACGTGCAGATTTTCAGACCACAATAAATGGCAAGCAGACAGACTTGTATGTTTTGAGAAACGATAAGGGACATGAAGTTGCTATAACAAACTATGGTGGTGCTTTGGTTGCTATCATGGTGCCAGATAAAGAAGGCAAGTTGGCAAACGTGATCCAGGGTCACGATAACATACAGGATGTAATAAATTCTCCAGAACCATATCTCTCAACTTTGATTGGTCGTTATGGTAATCGTATATGCAAAGGTAAATTTCAACTTCACGGTAAGGAGTATAACCTTCCAATCAACAATGGTCCTAACTCTCTCCATGGTGGAAAGAAAGGCTTTAACGCTAAGGTTTGGGACGCTCTCCAGATGAACGATTGGTCATTGGTTCTTAAGTACGTTAGCCCTTATGGCGAAGAGGGTTATTCTGGCGAAGTTAGAGTAACAGTTGTATACTCTTTCACTAACGACGATGAGCTTGTTATTGAATATATGGCTACAACAAACAAAAAGACCATTATTAACTTAACAAGTCATGGATTCTTCTCATTATCAGGTATTGCCAACCCTACCCCAACTATCGACAACCTGATTTGCGAAATCAATGCAGATTACTATCTCCCTATTGATGAGACAAGTATTCCTACAGGTGAAATTCGCTTCGTAAAGGGTACACCTTTCGACTTCCGTACACCTAAGCCTGTTGGTCAGGATATTGATGCTGACGATGAGCAGATTAAGAATGGTGCAGGATATGACCATTGTTATGTTCTGAATAAGAAAGAGGAAGGAGAATTAAGCTTTGCTGCAAAGATTACAGAGCCTGTAAGTGGCAGAACTATGGAAGTTTACACCACAGAACCAGGAGTTCAGCTTTATACTGACAATTGGGCTGATGGCTACGCAGGTCAGAATGGTGCAACATTCCCACGTCGCTCAGGTATTTGCTTTGAAGCACAACATTTCCCAGATTCACCAAATCATCCATATTTCCCTTCTGTAGTTCTTAATACTGGTGACCAGTATAAACAGAAGACAATCTATAAATTTGGTGTAGCTAAATAACCAATAACAGCATAATAGGAGTGGCTGATTTTTTATCAGCCACCCCTTTGCGTGAATATACATATACATTATTATATATAGTAGCTCATATATGATATTGTACAGATATAAGCGCACTTAAATTCTAAACAATAAATTATCAACATTAATAAAACAATCTTAAATCAATGTCAGAAACAAAAAACGAAAAGAACATTGTTGCTATTATCACCATGTTCTTTATTTTCGCCATGATTAGTTTTGTAACAAACATGGCTGCGCCTTTCGGTAACATCTGGGGTATGACCTACAATTGGGCAGGTATGGCTGGTAACCTTATGAACTTTACAGCTTACCTCGTTATGGGTATTCCTGCAGGAAACATGCTTATCAAGTACGGATACAAGAAAACTGCTCTTATCGCACTCATCGTTGGTGCTGTAGGTCTTGGTATTCAGTTGCTCTCTGGTGTAGTAAACAACATCTATGTTTACTTGCTTGGTGCACTTATCTGCGGTTTCTGTGTATGTATGCTCAACACAGTAGTAAACCCTATGCTCAACCTTCTTGGTGGTGGTGGCAACACTGGTAACCAGCTTGTACAGGCCGGTGGTACTCTTAACTCTCTTTCAGCAACAGCAACTCCAGTCCTCACAGGTTTCCTCGTAGGAACTTTGACTAAGGATTCTTTCCCTGATGTAGCTCCTCTTATCATTACAGGTATTGTAATTTTCCTTGCTGCATTCTGCATCATTTCGTTCATCAAGATTAAGGAGCCACAGGGTGACCTTAAAAACGTAACTTACGAAAGATCTCCACTTGCATTCCGTCATTGCTTGCTCGGTATTATCGCTATCTTCTTCTATGTAGGTATCGAAATTGCAACTCCTGGTATGATGAACCAATGGATTAGCCGCGAAGGTGGCTTCGAGGGAGCAGCTGCAGTAGCAGGATCTTTGGCTGGTATCTACTGGTTCTTGATGCTTTGTGGTCGTCTTACTTCTACTATCATCTCTGGTAAGGTTTCTACTCGCACTCAGATGATTACAGTTTCTACAGTAGGTATTATCCTCATAGTTGCTGCGATATTTACAGGCGACTTTACTACAACTCTTAATATCGATCTCGGTATCATCAAGATTGAAAATGCAACAGTTCCATTGTCTTGTGTATTTATCTTCCTCTGCGGTCTTTGTACATCTATTATGTGGGGAGGTATCTTTAACCTCTCAACAGAGGGTCTTGGCAAATATACAGCAAAGGCTTCAGGTATCTTCATGGTAATGGTATTTGGTGGTGGCATGATGCCATTCTTCCAGGATCTCGTTCTCGTACAGCAACTCGGTATTAGCTACCTTAACTCATATTGGCTCATTGTTGCCATGCTCGCTTACATTCTCTTCTACTCTATCTGGGGTTGCAAGAATGTGAATAAGGATATCAAGGTAGACTAATCAATTTGATTAATAATTAAGTTTTAAATAAAACCATCTAAGTTAAACCTTTAAAAACATTAAAGCTATGGATATAGAATTTGTAAGAAGTAGATTTATCAAGCACTTCGACGGTAAGACAGGAAACATATATGCGTCACCAGGTCGTATCAACCTCATTGGTGAGCATACAGACTACAATGGTGGCTTCGTATTCCCAGGCGCAGTAGACAAGGGTATCATGGCAGAGGTTCGTCCAAACGGACTTAACACTGTTATCGCCTACTCTATCGACCTCAAGGATAAAGTTGAATTCAAGGTTGACGATCCTGTAGGACCTAAGACAACATGGGCTCGCTATATTTATGGTATCGTTCAGGAGATGAAAAAGCTCGGTGTAGATGTAAAGGGCTTTAATACAGCATTTGCTGGTGATGTTCCTCTCGGTGCTGGCATGTCTTCAAGTGCAGCTCTCGAAAGCTGCTTTGCATATGCTCTCAACGATCTTTTTGGCGACAACAAGGTTTCAAAGTGGGACATGGCACTCGCAGGTCAGGCTACAGAGCACAACTATATCGGTGTAAACTGTGGTATCATGGATCAATTCGCAAGTGTGTTTGGTCAGCAGGGCAAACTTATGCGCCTTGACTGCCGTAGCCGCGAATTCGAATACTTCCCATTCAATCCTCAGGGATACAAGCTCGTATTGCTCAACTCTAAGGTTAAGCACGAATTGAAGGGTTCTCCATACAACGATCGTCGCAACTCTTGCGAGAATGTTGTTAAGGCTCTTGCTGCCCACTTCCCTAACAAGAAGTTTGAGACTCTTCGCGATGCTGATTGGGATGAACTTGAGGCTGTAAAGTCTGAGGTTAGTGAGGAAGACTACACACGTGCTCATTTCGTACTCGGCGAGAAGGATCGCGTACTTGCAGTTTGTGAAGCTCTTGAAAAGGGTGACTACGAGACTGTAGGTAAGAAGATGTTCGAAACACACTATGGTCTTAGCAAGGAATATGAAGTAAGCTGCGAAGAACTTGACTATCTCAACGACTTGGCAAAGGAATATGGTGTCACAGGTAGCCGTATCATGGGTGGTGGCTTTGGTGGTTGCACCATCAACCTCGTTAAAGACGAAGTTTATGACAACTTCATCGCTACAGCAAAGGCTAAGTTCAACGAGAAATATGGACATGAACCAGAGGTTATTAACGTTGTTATCAACGATGGTTCAAGAAAGATTTGCTAATTCATAAGAAATCAATATTATTAGCTTAATAATACTAACAAAAGGTCTGCAAACGCTTGTTTTGCAGACCTTTTTTGTTTAAATAGTGTAAAAAAAACACTTTGGACATAAAAACTTAAAGAAACATTATTGGTTTAAAAAAAATAGTTGTATCTTTGACGCTGAATAAACACTTTATTACAACTAACAACCGAAAAATAATTATGAGTAACTTAAAAAACCTAATTCTCGGAGCAGGTGTTGCCGTTGCATTAATGGCATCATGCTCAGGCAATCAAACTCTTTCGGGATTAAACCCAACAGCGTTCGACACCACTATCAATGGTAAGAAAGTAGCTCTCTACACACTTACCAACAAAAATGGTATGGAAGTTTGCATCACCAATTTTGGTGGTCGAGTTGTTTCAATGATGGTTCCTAACAAAGACAACCAAATGGTTGACGTTGTTTTGGGATACGACAACATTAAGCAGTATGCAGATACTGTAAATAGTCCAAGCGATTTCGGAGCTACAATCGGTCGCTATGCAAACCGTATTAATAAAGGTAAGATGACTATTGCTGGTAAAGAATACCAGTTGCCAACTAATAACTTTGGTCATTGCTTGCATGGCGGACCTTCAGGATGGCAGTATCAGGTTTATGATGCAACACAGATTGATGACCAAACTCTTGAGCTCAAATTGGTTTCAAAGGATGGAGATAATGGTTTCCCTGGAACTGTTACTGCAACAGCTACATATAAGCTTTCAGACGACAATGCACTAGACTGCACATTCGAGGCAACAACAGACAAAGAGACTGTAATCAATATGTGTAACCATTCATACTTTACACTTACAGGCAACCCTTCACAGCCTGGTACAGATATGGTACTCTTTATAAATGCAGACAAGTACACACCTACAGATTCTACATATATGACAACAGGAGAAATCAAGGATGTATATGGTACTCCTATGGATTTCACCAAGCGTCGTCCTCTCTACGAATGTATTGGCGACACTGCATTCCAGCAAATAAAGAATGCTAATGGCTATGACCACAACTGGTGTTTGAACACTTATAAGAATGGTATGGGAGACGATAAGAAGGTAGCAGCAAGTCTTTATGCACCTAACACAGGTATCTATCTTGAGGTGTTCACTAACGAGCCAGGTATACAGGTTTATACTGCAAATTTCCAGGGCACAGGTATTGCTTGCAAGCATGGCAATAAATATCCAGTACATGCATCCGTTTGTATGGAAACTCAGAAATATCCTGATGCTCCAAACAAAAAGAATTTCCCTTCAGCAAACCTTAAACCAGGAGAGAAATATCATAGTCATGTAGTTTATAAATTCTCGGTAAAATAATTATTATCAACTAAAAAAATAAACCTAACCAATTAAAAACAATGAATTGGAATTCAACAGAGTTCGTATGGCTTGACTGGGCAGTACTCGCCATTGGTGTAATCGGTGTTATATGGGCAGTATGGCATGCGATTGTTAAAGACAGAAAAGCACAGAAGGGTGAAGACTCTTCAGCTTACCTATTCGGAAAAGGTGAACCATGGTATGTAATCGGTATGGCTATCTTTGCAGCCAATATTGGTTCAGAACACCTTGTAGGCTTGGCAGGAACAGGCGCCAAGAGTGGTGTCGGTATGGCTCACTGGGAGATGCAGGGATGGATGATCCTTATCTTAGGATGGTTGTTTGTACCATTCTATCAGTTGCTCATCAATAAGATGGGTAAGATTATCACCATGCCAGACTTCTTGAAGTTCCGCTATACACAGCGTACAGGTTCATGGCTTTCAATCATTACACTTGTAGCTTACATCCTTACCAAGGTAAGTGTAACAGCACTAACAGGTGGTATCTTCTTCGAATATCTTTGGGGATTGAATTTCTGGGCAGGAGCCATTGGACTTATTGTTCTCACAACCATCTTTACAGTGTTTGGAGGTATGAAGGGTGTGATGACATTGTCTACCATCCAGACCCCAATCCTTGTAATCGGTTCTTTCTTGGTACTCTTCCTTGGTCTTTCGACACTTGGTGGTGGTAGCATTGCTGCAGGTTGGGCTGATATGATGGACTACTGCGGAAAGTTGAATAACGGCTATGGTACTACACATATGTTCCACTGGGAAGCTGGCGACTCTATGTATCAGGAATATCCTGGTTTCGTAGTATTCTTGGGTGCAACCATCATCGGTTTCTGGTATTGGTGTACAGATCAGCACATCGTTCAGCGTGTACTTGGTCAGGTTCCTGGCGAGAGCAATGCTGAAGTTATGAAGCGTGCTCGTCGTGGTACTATCGCAGCAGGTTTCTTCAAAGTTCTCCCTTGCTTCATGTTCTTGATTCCTGGTATGATTGCTGCAGCTTTGGCTCAGAAGGGTGCAATCCAGATGAATGAAACTGACGCAGCTTTCGCCATTATGGTAAAGAGCGTACTTCCTGCAGGTATTAAGGGTATTGTAACTATCGGTTTCATCTGCGCACTTGTTGCTTCATTGGCAGCATTCTTCAACAGCTGTGCAACACTCTTCACTGAAGACTTCTACAAACCATTGAAGAAAGGAATGTCTGAGGCACACTATGTACTCGTTGGTCGTATTGCAACAGTAGTAGTTGTAGTTCTTGGATTTGCATGGTTGCCTATCATGATGAAGATGGACACCTTATACAACTACCTCCAGGGTATTCAGTCACTCTTGGCTCCTGCTATGGTAGCAGTATTTGCTATGGGTATCTTCTTCAAGAAGATTACACCTAAAGCTGGTGAATATACCATGATTGTAGGCTTCCTTATCGGTATGCTCCGTCTCGTTACCAATGTTATCACAGACACAGGTAAAGCAACAATGGATGGTGCATTCTGGGATGCTACCTCATGGTTCTGGCAGACAAACTGGTTGGTATTTGAGTGCTGGTTGCTCGTATTCCTAATTGCTTTCATGGTTGTAGTGAGCTGCTTCACTCCAGCTCCAAGCAAGGAACAGGTAGAAGCTATTACTTTCACATCAGACTTCAAGAAGTCTATTCGTGAAAGTTGGGGCACATTCGATATCGTTGGTTCACTCATCGTTATCGGTCTTTGTGCAGCATTCTATTGGTACTTCTGGTAAACAACAAACTTGGTGTCTTGAAGGTAAAGCACCTTCAAGACACCAATATTAAACTATAAAACATTTAAACACCCCATCAAAACCTATTCACTAAAAAAATACCTACACCTCTAATATTACTAAACCTTTAATATAACTTAGAACTATGACAAATTTCTATGTTCAACATAATAAAGCATACGTTGCTGTTGACTGTATTATTTTTGGATTCGATGAAGGTAAGTTAAAGCTCCTTATAGGTAAGCGAAAAATGGATCCAGGATTTGATGAATGGTCATTATATGGCGGTTTCGTAGAACAAAACGAGAGCATAGACGAGGCAGCAAGTAGAGTGTTGTACAATCTAACAGGCATGAAGAATGCCTTTATGAAACAGGTTGCAGCATTCGGTGCTGTTGATCGTGACCCAGGAGAACGTGTAATCTCTATTGCTTACTATTCTTTGATAAACGTTAAAGACTATGACGATAAACTTCGTCAAGAGCACAATCTTACATGGGTAAGTCTCGAAGAAATGCCACAGCTCTATTCCGATCACAACAAGATGGTTCAAACAGCATTGAACATTCTTCGCCATAATATTAGCACAGAGCCTTTAGGCTTTAAGCTCCTACCCGATCTCTTCACACTCACACAATTACAGCATGTATATGAAGCAGTATTGGGAAGTGAAATTGATAAGCGCAATTTCCGCAAGCGCATAAAGCAGATCGACTTTATAGAAAAGACGGAACTCATTGACAAGAAAACATCTAAACGAGGTGCTGCACTATACCGCTTCAATAAGAAGTCGTATGCTGAAGACCCTTCGTTTAAACTACAATAATAACTTATTATCAAATTTATATATAACACCTATTTAAACATATTATTATGTTAGAAGAACTCAAAGAGAAAGTTTTCCGTGCAAACCTCGATTTGGTTAAGCACAACCTTGTAATCTTTACATGGGGAAACGTTAGCGGAATCGACCGCGAAAAGGGTCTTGTTGTCATCAAGCCTTCAGGAGTTTCATACGACACTATGAAGGCTTCCGACATGGTAGTAGTAGATCTTGAAACTGGTAAAGTTGTAGAGGGCGACCTAAACCCTTCTTCCGACACACCTACCCACCTTGTGTTGTATCGTGAATTCCCTGAAATAGGAGGTATCGTACATACTCACTCTACCTACGCTACTGCATGGGCACAAGCAGGCAAGGATATTCCTAACATAGGAACTACACATGCCGACTACTTCCACGATTGCATTCCATGCACCGACGACATGACAGAAGCTGAAGTAAAGGGCGAATATGAGCTCGAGACAGGCAATGTTATCGTTAAGCGTATCAAAAAAGGAAACATCAACCCAGTCCACACTCCTGGCGTTTTAGTAAAGAACCATGGTCCTTTCTCTTGGGGTAAAGATGCTGATAATGCTGTTTACAATGCTGTAGTAATGGAGCAGGTTGCAAAGATGGCATTCATCTCATTCTCTGTAAATCCTAACACCACCATGAACCCACTTCTCATAGAGAAGCATTTCAGCCGCAAGCATGGTCCTAATGCCTACTACGGCCAGAAGAAAAAGGGATAAAATCCCCTACCTATAAAACAATAATAACAATATAATAAACCATTAAAAACTTAAAACTATGATCAAAGCATTTGAGAACTTAGAAATTTGGTTCGTAACAGGCGCACAGCTTCTTTATGGAGGCGAAACAGTAAAAATTGTTGATGGTCACTCTAAAGAGATGGTCGATGGACTCAACAATAGTGGAATCATTCCTATTAAGGTTGTTTATAAAGGCACAGCAAATTCTTCTGCCGAAGTAGAGGCTATCATGAAGGCTTCTAATAACGACGAGAAGTGTGTTGGTATTATCACATGGATGCACACATTCTCGCCTGCAAAGATGTGGATTAAGGGTCTTCAATCGCTTAAGAAGCCTCTCCTCCACTTCCATACACAGTACAATGCTGAAATTCCATGGAACGACATCGACATGGACTTCATGAACCTCAACCAGTCTGCACATGGCGACATTGAGTTTGGTCATATCTGTACTCGTATGCGTGTACCTCGCAAGGTTGTTGTAGGCTACTGGAAGAGCGAAGCTGCTCAGAAGCAGATTGCTACTTGGGCACGTGTTGCTGCAGGAGTTGCAGATGCTCACAACGTACGTTGCTTGATGTTTGGTATGAACATGAATAATGTTGCCGTTACCGATGGCGACCGTGTAGAGTTCGAACAGCGTCTTGGCTATCATGTAGACTACTATCCAGTATCTTCATTGATGGAATACTATAAGAAGGTTACAGATGCAGAGGCTGATGCTCTCGTTGAAGAATATAAGAAGGCTTACACCATCAAGATTGACGAGTCGGGAGAAGAAGTATATTGGGAGAAGGTCAAGAACTCTGCTAAGGCAGAAATCGCTCTCCGTCGTGTACTCGAAGATGAGGGCGCTACAGCTTTCACCACAAACTTTGATGACCTTGGCGATGCAAACATCGACGATCCAAACTTCTGCGGTTTCGACCAGATTCCTGGTCTTGCTTCACAGCGCTTGATGGCTGAGGGTTATGGCTTCGGTGCTGAGGGCGACTGGAAGACAGCTTGTCTCTATCGCACACTTTGGGTTATGAACCAGGGTCTTGAAAAGGGATGCTCATTCCTTGAGGACTACACTTTGAACTTTGCTGCCGACTGCACATCTTCACTCCAGAGCCACATGCTCGAGGTTTGTCCATTGATTGCTACAGATAAGCCAAAGCTCGAGGTTCACTTCCTTGGCATCGGTATTCGTAAGCAGCAGACAGCTCGCCTTGTATTCACATCAAAGACAGGTCATGGTATCAAGGCTACAGTTGTTGACCTTGGCAACCGCTTCCGTCTTATCACAAGCGAAGTAGAGTGCATCGAGCCAAAGCCAATGCCTAAGCTCCCTGTTGCTTCAGCTCTTTGGGTTCCACAGCCAACATTCGAGATTGGCGCAGGAGCATGGATTCTCGCAGGTGGTACACACCATAGTGCATTCTCTTACGACATCACAGCTGAATACTGGGAGGATTTCGCAGAGATAGTTGGTATTGAGTATGTAAACATCGACAAGAACACCACTATCAGCAGCTTCAAGCAGCAGCTTCGCAACAACGAGATTTATTACATGCTTAACAAGGCTCTCAAGTAATCAATATGACTGCAAAACAAACAATAGAATCAGGTAAAGCCATTCTCGGTATCGAGTTTGGCTCTACCCGTATCAAGGCTGTTCTCATCGACGAAGAGAACAAGCCTATAGCACAGGGTAGCCACGAGTGGGAAAACCAACTCGTCAACAACCTTTGGACTTACAGCATTGATGCCATCTGGTCAGGTTTGCAGGATTGCTATGCTGATCTCCGCAAGGATGTTAAGGCACAATACGATTGTGAAATAGAGAAGCTTGCAGCTATCGGTATCAGCGCTATGATGCATGGATACATGGCTTTCAACGACAAGGAAGAAATCCTTGTTCCATTCCGCACATGGCGTAATACAAATACAGCTAAGGCAGCAGCAGAGTTGTCTAAACTCTTTGTTTACAACATTCCACTTCGTTGGAGTATTTCACACCTATATCAAGCAATTCTCAATGGTGAAGACCACGTTAAGGATATTGCCTTCCAAACGACATTGGCAGGTTACATTCATTGGCAACTCACAGGCGAAAAGGTACTTGGCGTAGGCGATGCTTCTGGTATGATGCCTATTGACCCTGAGACAAAGAACTATAATGCCGACATGGTGAAGAAGTTCAATGGTCTTATTGCATCAAGAGGCTATAAATGGACTTTGCTCGACATCTTCCCTAAGGTGCTAAATGCTGGTCAGGATGCAGGTCGCTTGACTGTTGAAGGCGCTAAGAAACTCGACGTTTCTGGTCATTTGCAGGCAGGAGTTCCTCTTTGTCCTCCTGAGGGCGATGCTGGCACAGGTATGGTTGCAACAAACGCTGTTAAGCAGCGCACAGGTAACGTTTCTGCCGGCACATCTTCATTCTCTATGATTGTCCTTGAGAAAGACCTCACCAAGCCATACGAGATGATTGATATGGTAACAACTCCTGATGGTTCACTCGTAGCTATGGTTCATTGCAACAACTGCACAAGCGACCTCAACGCATGGGTAAATCTCTTTAAGGAATATCAGCAGCTCTTGGGCGTGCCAGTAGACATGAACGAGGTATTCGGTAAACTCTACAACCATGCACTCGAAGGCGATGCTGATTGTGGTGGTCTCATCTCTTATAACTATATCTCTGGCGAACCTGTAACAGGTCTTGCCGAAGGTCGTCCTATGTTTGTTCGCTCTGCCAACGACAAGTTCAACCTTGCCAACTTCATGCGCTCACATCTCTACGCTTCAGTAGGTGTATTGAAGATTGGTAACGATATTCTCTTCAACGAAGAGCATGTTAAGGTTGATCGCATCACTGGTCACGGTGGTTTGTTCAAGACTAAGGGCGTAGGTCAGCGCATACTTGCTGCTGCCATCAATTCTCCTATCTCTGTAATGGAAACTGCGGGCGAAGGTGGAGCATGGGGTATTGCTCTTCTTGGTTCTTACCTTGTCAATAGCGGTGCTCACGAGTCACTTGCCGACTTCCTTGAGAACAAGGTATTCGCAGGCAACACTGGTGTTGAGATTGCTCCTACAGCAGAAGATGTCGAAGGCTTCAATATCTATATCGAGAACTACAAGCGTGGTCTCGCAATAGAGAAGGCTGCAGTAGAAAACAAATATTAATTCCCTACTCTACGCATGAAAAGAATATTCACAGCATTAACTGTAGCTGCCATGTCATTGGCAGCTACAGCTCAAAACACTACACTCACCATACATGCCGACCAAGGTAATCAGAAAATCCATAAAGAGATTTATGGCCAGTTTGCTGAGCACCTTGGCTCTTGTATTTATGGCGGTCTATGGGTAGGCGAAGATTCCAATATTCCAAACATCAAAGGCTATCGCAAGGATGTCTTTGAAGCTTTGAAGTCTTTGCAGATTCCTGTTCTTCGTTGGCCTGGCGGTTGCTTTGCCGATGAATACCATTGGATGGACGGCATCGGTCCGAAAGAACAGCGTCCAAAGATGCAGAACAACAACTGGGGAGGCACCATTGAGGACAACTCATTTGGTACTCACGAGTTTTTAAATCTCTGCGAAATGCTTGGCTGCGAACCTTATATCAGCGGCAATGTTGGTAGTGGCACAGTAGAAGAATTGGCTAAATGGGTAGAATACATGACCTCTGATGGCGAAACGCCAATGGCAAACCTTCGTCGTAAGAATGGTCGTGAGAAATCATGGAAAGTCAAGTTCATTGGCGTAGGCAACGAGAGTTGGGGTTGTGGAGGCTCTATGCGTCCAGAATATTATGCCGACCTCTATCGTCGCTATTCTACTTACTGCCGCAACTACGACGGCCATCATCTCTACAAGATTGCTTCAGGCGCAAGCGACTACGACTACAACTGGACAAAAGTGTTGATGAACAATGTTGGTCATCGCATGAATGGTCTTTCGCTCCACTACTACACTGTTACAGGCTGGAGTGGTAGTAAGGGTTCAGCCACAAAGTTCAACAACGACGACTACTATTGGACAATGGGTAAATGCCTTGAGATCGAGGATGTAATCAAAAAGCATTCTGCCATCATGGACCAGAATGACCCAAAGAAGCAGATAGGTCTGCTTGTCGACGAATGGGGAACATGGTGGGACGAAGAGCCTGGAACTATCTCAGGACATCTATACCAGCAGAATTCTATGCGCGATGCTTTCGTAGCAGCTTTAACACTCAACGTATTCCATCGCCATACCGACCGCGTTCGAATGGCAAACATTGCACAGGTGGTTAATGTGTTGCAGTCTATGATTCTCACAGACACCAAGGGTACAGGACACATGGTTCTCACTCCTACTTATCATGTATTCAACATGTATAAGGATTTCCAGGAGGCAACCTACTTGCCAATGGATGTAAAGACTGACTCTATGTCAGTACGAGGCAACCGAACTATACCAATATTATCTACAAGTGCTGCTCGCACAGCAGATGGCACAATTGTTGTTGCACTTGCTAATGTAAGTCTCGACAAAGAGCAGAAAGTTAACCTTTCTCTTGATGGTATCGCTTCTAAGCCAAAGACTGTAACAGGTAAGATTCTCTCTTGTAAATCAGTTGCCGACTATAATGATTTCGATAATCCTAATCGCGTAGTCCCTACTGAATTCAAGGGTGCAAAACTCTCTAAACAGAATGTTTCAGTAAAGATACCAGCAAAGTCAATTGCGGTAATTAAAATTAAATAGAAAAACAGTTTAAATATTAACATCTTATGAACGATAATAAAGTAATGTTGCATGCAGCAGACAACATCCGTATTCTCGCTGCATCTGCTGTAGAAAAGGCAAAGTCTGGTCACCCAGGTGGTGCTATGGGTGGTGCTGACTTCATCAATGTGCTCTATTCAGAGTACTTGAAGTATGATCCAAAGAACCCTGCATGGGTTGGTCGCGACCGTTTCTTCCTCGATCCTGGTCACATGGCTCCTATGCTCTATTCTCAGCTCTGCCTTATCGGCAAGTTTACTCTTGAAGAGTTGCAGCAGCTTCGCCAATGGGGTTCTCCAACTACTGGTCACCCAGAGTTTGAGATTGCTCGTGGTATTGAGAACACTTCAGGTCCTCTTGGTCAGGGTCACGTTTTCGCTATTGGTGCAGCTATCGCAGCTAAGTTCCTTGCTGCTCATACAGGCAACCCAACATTCGAAAAGGAGACTATCTATGCATACATCTCTGATGGTGGTATTCAGGAAGAGATCTCACAGGGTGGCGCTCGTATAGCAGGTACTCTCGGTCTCGACAACCTCATCATGTTCTACGACTCTAACGACATTCAGCTCTCTACTGAGACTAAGGACGTTATGAACGAAGATACTGCAGCTAAGTATCGTGCTCTCGGATGGGAAGTTATCGAAATCTGCGGTAACGATGTAGACCAGATTCGTCAGGCTCTCGATGCTGCAAAGAAGGTAGAAGGCAAGCCAACCCTCATCATCGGTAAGTGCGTTATGGGTAAGGGAGCTTTGAAGGCTGATGGTACTTCTTACGAAGCTAACTGCAAGACCCATGGTGCTCCTCTTGGTGGCGACGCTTACGTTAACACTATCAAGCATCTTGGTGGCAACCCAGAGAATCCATTCGTTATCTTCGACGATGTTAAGGAAATGTACGCTAACCGTGCTAAGGAGCTCGAGGCAATCTGCGCAGAGCGTTATGCTGAGGAGAAAGCTTGGGCTGATGCTAACCCAGAGAAGGCTGCTTCTCAGGCAGAATGGTTTAGCGGCAAGGCTCCAAAGATTGATTGGAGCAAGTGTGTACAGAAGGATAATGACGCTACACGTTCTGCTTCTGCTACATGTCTTGGCATTCTTGCAGAGCAGGTTCCTAATATGGTTTGTGCTTCTGCCGACCTTTCTAACTCTGATAAGACAGACGGTTTCTTGAAGAAAACTCACGCCTTTACTAAGGGCGACTTCTCAGGTGCATTCTTCCAGGCTGGTGTTGCTGAGCTTACTATGGCTTGCTGCTGTATCGGTATGGCTCTCCACGGAGGTGTCATTCCTGCATGTGGTACATTCTTCGTATTCTCTGATTATATGAAGCCAGCTGTTCGTATGGCTGCTCTCATGGAACTTCCTGTTAAGTTCATCTGGACTCACGACGCATTTCGCGTAGGTGAAGACGGACCTACTCACGAGCCTGTTGAGCAGGAGTCACAGATCCGTTTGATGGAGAAGTTGAAGAACCATCATGGCAAACCATCTGTTCTCGTTCTTCGTCCTGCTGATGCTAAGGAGACAACAGAGGCTTGGAAGCTTGCTATGGATAACATGTCTACTCCTACAGCTCTCATCCTCTCTCGTCAGGGCATCGCTAACCTTCCTGAAGGCAACGACTACAGCCTTGCTGCTAAGGGTGGTTACATCGTAGGTGGTTCAGACGAAAATCCTGATATCATCCTCGTTGCTACTGGTTCTGAGGTGTCTACTCTCGTTGCTGGTGCAGAGCTTCTCCGCAAAGAGGGCGTAAAGGTTCGCATCGTTAGCGTTCCTTCTGAGGGATTGTTCCGTCTTCAGAGCAAGGAATATCAGCTTTCTGTTCTTCCTCACGAGGTTAAGAAGTTTGGTCTCACAGCTGGTCTTCCTGTCAATCTCCTAGGTCTTGTACCTGAGGCTGAGGGCAACATCTGGGGCTTGGAGTCATTCGGTTTCTCAGCACCTTACAAGGTACTCGACGAGAAGCTTGGCTACACAGCAGAGAATGTTTACAAGCAGGTGAAAGCCATCTTGGGATAAACCAATAACAATCATAATGGAAATAAAAACTGTAGGCTTAGCCAGCGACCATGCTGGCTTTGCTTTGAAACAATTCGTTAAACAATATCTTGATGAGCACGGAATGCCTTACAAAGATTATGGCACCTACTCTGAAGATAGTTGCGACTATCCTGACTTCGGTCATGCTTTAGCTGAAGGCATCGAGAAGGGCGAAGTGTTTCCAGGAATAGCAATCTGCGGTAGTGGCGAGGGCATCAGCATGACTCTCAACAAGCATCAAGCTATCCGTGCCGGACTTTGCTGGATTCCTGAGATTGCTCATCTCATTCGTCAGCACAACGATGCCAACGTCCTCGTAATGCCAGGACGCTTCATCGACAACGACATGGCTCGAAAGATTATGGATGAATACTTCGCTACCGACTTCGAAGGCGGACGCCATCAGAAGCGTGTGGATAAAATCCCAGTTAAGTAAATCCCCCTACTCGATTACAATTCTAATTCTATTTCCGAATTATTTTCTAATCACAAGAGTGAAGAACCCACGACCTCGCGTCTAAGTTCTTCACCCTTTTTTTATTCCTTTCATTATCTGCATAAGGCATAAGCCACGCTAATTCCATAAAAAATAATAAAGATTTCAGTTATTCCCCCATTTTTGAACATCTATTTATTAGTAATTGAATTAAATAGATTAATTTTGCAGCGAATTAAAGAAATGAAAATGAAGAAAACAAAATTTATTCTATTATCGGTCCTATGTTCATTCCTCGCATTTGGAATGACATCATGCGACGACGACGCAAAAGATGATGACTATCAGAAAGAATTCATCCAATTTGACAATGTTACCCTAACAGCTGGTAACACACAAGAATTGGCTAAAGGCAAAGACCTCTCTTGGAAGTCTGACAACGACCTTGTTGCTTCCATAATGGGAAGCAAAATTATTGCCAAACGTGTTGGAACGGCAAAAATGGTAAGTTCAAAGGGCTCTTTCGTCGTTACTGTTAAAGGTCAGTATAATGACTTCAGCGAACCATATATTCAGTTCGGACATAATCGCGAAACCGTGAAATACTATGTTAATAAAAGCGAACAACTGATACGCGATGAAGACACCTTATTAATATATAAGGGAAGCGACAAGATAGAATATACAATTTATCATTTCAACGACAAGAAATTGGATGGCTCCTACATCGCTACATTGCCTGAAAACAAGAACGAAATGGAAAACTGGGCATTGGAAAGATACCTTCCAATGGCTTCTCTCGACAAGAGTTTCTGCATGACAAGCTTAAATATGAAGACTGTCATACGCATGACTACAGTTTCTATCTACGGCAAAGAGTATCGCATGCTTGGATTTACCCAACAATAATTTTAGTTCAAGCAAAAAGTTTTAGTATTATCTCAACAAAATAAAAAGAGTGGAAAGCTTAAGGAGAAAACTCCTAAACTTTCCACTCTTATTTTTTTATTTCCTCAAGCTTAGAACCTTACAATATTCTGCCACGGAAGCTAAGCTTGATAACTGGCCAAACCTTGAAATCATTCATGATCTTGGTAATATCGTCAGATGCTTCCTCATCAAGCTGGTTTAGCAAATCGTCAGCATCTACGCCATCAGCATAAACCTTTGGCTTGCCATGGAACTGCACACCCATTTCAAAACGGAAACCAATACGGTTCTTTGGAATCAAACGACCAAATCCAAGACCGAGATAAGGACGGAAATTGTTAACCTTCAATCCACCATTAACATCCCCGTTCTCATCAAAAGGAATGTTGTAGTCGCCAATCTGAATACCGTACTGATTAGCCAATGCATAGTTGTTCTGAATATAATCACTATGACCAGTAATCTGAACAAGCTTTTCGCCACCTACAGAAAAACCTGCAGTTACAAAGAATGTTCCACCAGTTGGATAGCAATCAAACTTCACATCAAACGATGTGCGCTTCAAAGAGCCCTTCACATTCAGAGTAGCGTCATCGCCACTAAGTGATGGAAGACCTTCTACATTTGGCTCAATATCCACATCGGTCTTGATATTGATATCTGGCATAAAGTTCAAACCTGCTCTTACACCAAAATATTTGTTAAAGCAAGTTGAAACGTCTACGCCAATACCTTCAGTACCAGCACCAACGCCTACACCTATTCTGTTACCCAAACCATACTTAAATTCTTCACTCTGAGCAAACATTGCACTTACCGACATCATCGCAAGTGCTATTGAGAGAATTACTTTCTTCATAACGTTATTAATTTTATTATTAGTTATATAAGTTGATGTTTATTTTGCAAATTTATATTATTTTTATCATTAAAACAAGAAAATGAACCAAAAAGTTATAACAACACTTAAATTTTGTCATTTCGCAGCATTTTCTTAACCTTTATGACTCCTACACCTTATTTATATTATAGATGTGTCTATCCTTACTAAAGATATTTAATATTATAAACACAATAATTTTGCTGTTTCAGATAGATTTTGTATTTTTGCAAGCAATATCATTATTAATGGGTATAAATACAACAATATAATATAAGTATGCTTACACTTAAACTCATCAGTGAGGAAACTGAACGCGTAATCAAAGGTCTTGAGAAGAAGCACTTCAATGGTGCTCGCGAGGCCATAGACAAAGTATTGGAATACGACAAAATCAGACGTGACGCACAACAGAAGTCTGACGCCACTAAGCAGCAGGCCAACCAGTTGGCTAAGAAGATTGGTCAGCTCATGAAGGCTGGCGACAAAGAGGCTGCTGAGCAGGCTAAGAACGAAGTTGCAAACCTCAAGGCTGAATGCAAAGCCATTGAGGAGATTATGGAGAAAGCTCAAGACGACTTGACACAGTTGCTCTGCCAGATACCTAACATTCCTAACGACGATGTTCCTGAAGGCAAGGATGCCTCTGACAACGTTGTGGTAAAGGAAGGTGGCGAAATGCCTAACCTACCTGAAGATGCTATGTGCCATTGGGATTTGTGCAAGAAGTACAACCTCATCGACTTCGACCTTGGTGTAAAGGTCACAGGTGCTGGTTTCCCATTCTATATTGGCAAGATGGCTCGCTTCCAGAGAGCTCTCGAAGCTTTCTTCTTGGAGGAAGCTCGCAAGAGTGGCTACCTCGAGGTTCAGCCTCCATTCGTTGTCAATCAGGCAAGTGGCTACGGTACTGGTCAGCTTCCTGACAAGGAAGGTCAGATGTATCATGCCAACCTCGACGACCTCTATCTCATCCCTACTGCCGAGGTTCCTGTAACAAATATCTTCCGCGATGTAATCCTCGACGAAAAGGATCTTCCTATCAAGCGTTGTGCTTACTCTGCTTGCTTCCGTCGTGAGGCTGGATCTTATGGCAAGGATGTTCGTGGCTTGAATCGTCTTCACCAGTTCGACAAGGTCGAGATTGTACGTATCGACAAGCCTGAGCACTCTTACGAGAGCTTGAAGGAAATGTTGGTTCACGTTGAGGGATTGCTCCAGAAGTTGGAGTTGCCTTACCACATTCTCCGTCTCTGTGGTGGCGACATGAGCTTCACATCTTCTATCTGCTACGACTTCGAAGTTTGGAGCGCTGCTCAGAAGCGTTGGCTCGAGGTTTCTTCTGTATCTAATTTCGAAAGCTATCAGGCTAACCGCTTGAAGTGTCGCTATCGTCATACTGACGACAAGAAGATTGAGCTTTGCCACACCTTGAATGGTTCGGCTTTGGCTTTGCCTCGTATCGTTGCTGCCATCCTCGAAAACAATCAGACTCCAGAAGGCATCCGCGTGCCTAAGTGCTTGGTGCCTTATTGTGGCTTCGAGATGCTCGACGACAATAACTTCTAATTAAATCGTATATTGCATGTTGAATGTTGAGAGATGGATTATTATGCTCTCAGCATTCAACATTTTTGTTTTAACCGAAACATCAATACACAAATACTAAACAACCCAAAGAAACTGAAATGAACAAGATTATCAAGAAAGTGCAATTCTCTGAAAAGGTATTCCTTTTCGAGATTGAAGCTCCGCTGATAGCAAAGAGCCGCAAAGCTGGCAACTTTGTCATTGTGCGTGTTGGCGAAAATGGCGAACGTATGCCTCTAACCATTGCTGATGCCGACATCGAAAAAGGCACCATCACCATCGTTGTACAGGAGGTAGGATTGTCGTCAACTAAGCTCTGCAATCTCAACGAGGGCGACTTCATCACCGACGTTGTTGGTCCGCTTGGCAACCCTACTCATATCGAGAAGTTTGGCACCGTTATCTGTGCCGGAGGTGGTGTTGGCGTAGCTCCAATGCTCCCTATTATCAAAGCTCTCAAAGCTGCAGGCAATAGAGTGCTCTCCGTTTTGGCAGGTCGCAACAAAGACTTGATAATCTTGGAAGACGAGGTTCGCAAAAATTCCGATGAGGTTATCATCATGACCGACGATGGCTCGGCTGGCGAAAAGGGTGTTGTCACTATCGGCATCGAAAAGCTCATCCAGCAGGAACACATCGACAAGGTGTTTGCCATTGGACCTCCTATCATGATGAAGTTCTGCTGCTTGCTCACACAGAAATACAACATTCCTACCGATGTCTCTCTCAACACCATCATGGTCGACGGCACTGGTATGTGTGGTGCTTGCCGACTCACCATTGGTGGCAAAACAAAGTTCGTATGTATCGATGGTCCCGAGTTTGATGGAGCCTTGGTCGATTGGGACGAGATGTTCAAGCGCATGGGTACATTCAAGTCTGCTGAGCGCGAAGATATGGAACACTACGAAGAGCATTGCAAAGCCGTATTGGGCAGCAAGGTCACAACCTCTGTCGACCACACTCCTTCTCAATACGATGAGTGCGACCCTGACGTGTCTTCTCTCACCAATCGCGATGCAGAATGGCGCAAGCAGCTTCGTGCCGATATGAAGCCAACAGAGCGAAAGATGATTGAGCGTGTGCAGATGCCTGAGCTCGACCCTGTTTATCGTGCCACCACTCGTTTGGAGGAAGTAAACATTGGTCTCACTCCCGAAATGGCGTTGCTCGAGGCTAAGCGTTGCCTTGACTGTGGCAAACCAACTTGCGTTGAGGGTTGTCCTGTCAACATCAATATTCCTTCGTTCATCAAAAACATCGAACGTGGCCATTTCCTCGATGCAGCTAAGGTTCTTAAGCAGACTTCTGCTCTTCCTGCTGTATGCGGACGTGTTTGTCCTCAAGAGAAACAATGCGAAAGCAAGTGTATCCACCTTAAGATGGGCGAAAAGCCTGTTGCAATAGGCTATCTTGAGCGTTTCGCTGCCGACTACGAGCGCGAGAGTGGCAACATTTCATTGCCTGAGTTGGCACCTGCCAATGGCTTCAAGGTAGCAGTAGTTGGTTCGGGTCCTTCGGGCTTGAGCTTTGCTGGCGACATGGCAAAGAAGGGCTACGATGTTCATGTCTTCGAGGCTCTTCACGAAATTGGTGGCGTATTGAAATACGGTATTCCTGAGTTCCGTTTGCCTAACAAGATTGTCGACGTAGAGATTGAAAACCTCAAGAAGATGGGCGTTCACTTCACCACCGACTGCATCGTGGGCAAAACCATCACTGTCAACCAACTCGAGGCTGAAGGCTTCAAGGGCATCTTCGTTGGTTCGGGCGCAGGCTTGCCAAACTTCATGAATATCCCTGGCGAAAATGCCATCAACATCATGTCGTCTAACGAATACCTCACTCGTGTAAACCTCATGGATGCTGCCAATCCTCTCACCGACACTCCTATGAACCTTGGCAAAAAGGTTGTCGTTGTGGGCGGTGGAAACACAGCCATGGACTCTTGTCGCACAGCCAAGCGACTTGGTGCTGAGGTCACATTGGTTTATCGTCGTTCTGAAGCCGAAATGCCAGCTCGTCTCGAAGAGGTTAAGCATGCTAAGGAAGAGGGAATCAACTTCCTCACCCTTCACAATCCTAAGGAATACCTTGCCGACGAGAATGGTGCTGTAAAGGCAGCCGTGCTCGATGTCATGCAACTTGGCGAACCTGACGCAAGTGGTCGTCGTAGTCCTGTAGCCACAGGCAACACCATCACCATTGATTGCGACCAGGTTATTGTTGCCGTTGGTGTTTCTCCTAACCCATTGGTGCCAAACTCTATCCAGGGCTTGCAGCTCGGTCGTAAAAACACCATCGCAGTCGACGACTCTATGAAGAGTTCTTGCGATTCCATCTATGCTGGTGGCGACATTGTTCGTGGTGGCGCAACTGTCATCCTCGCCATGGGCGACGGTCGTAGAGCAGCTCTCAACATGGACGAGGCTCTTAGAAAATAATCATTTCCGTAGGCTCACAGCCCTACTCAATTAATCCGTAATTATAGAAAAAATAGATGTTATACACTATCTTATTGTTGGTATTGAGCAATATCTTCATGACATTGGCTTGGTACGGACATCTTAAACTTCAACAAACAGGGGTCAGTTCAAACTGGCCTCTGTTTGGTGTTATTATATTCAGCTGGTTGATAGCGTTCTTCGAATATTGCTGTCAGGTGCCAGCCAATCGTATAGGCTTCGTGGGCAACGGCGGACCCTTCACTCTTGTTCAGCTCAAGGTTATTCAAGAGTGCATTTCGCTTATCGTCTTTGCCGTCATTGCTAACATGCTGTTCCAGGGCGAAGGTCTTCATTGGAATCATTTCGCAGCCTTTGCCTGCCTCATTGCCGCCGTCTATTTCGTATTTAAGTGAAGAACGAAGAATCAAATACCCTAGGGTTGGGTTCGGTGCAGCTCGGCTGCATCGCTTTCCCTCTTTCCCCTCTTTTCCCCCTTCTTACTATTTGATTCTTCACTCTTCCCTCTTCACTCTTCACTTAAATTCCTCTTCCCTTTTTAGTTAAAGATACTAAACAATTTCTTTCTCTCATCTTTTTTCTTTATCTTTGTTATTTCAAAAGTAAAAAAGATGAATCTTAAAATATTAACCATCGCCATTGCGTTGTCTACAACCTTATCAGCCACAGCGCAAAAGAAAGGAAAAGTGAAAACAAAGCGACCTACCACCACCGCAGTAGAATCGCCAGGCCTTAAACTATACAAGTCAATGATACCATCTACAGCAAAACTCATGTTTGTAGATAGCGTTGTTGTCGACAAAAAAGAGTTCTTGTCGCAGATACCTCTTATTTCTGAAGCAGGCAAACTCACCATGCGCGACGCCCACCACTCTCAATATCTCAACGAGTTTGGCGACCGTTGGATCTTTGCACATGGCGACAGCACCTCTTCAGCTCTTTATTCTGCCGACAAACTTGCCGACAAATGGTCTTCACCAACCCCACTCTTCAAGAAATCCGAAGGCGTAGAGCGTGCCAATTATCCATTCCTTATGGCTGATGGCGTAACGCTCTATTTCGCTGCTCAGGGCGAAAACTCCATGGGCGGCTACGACATTTTCATGTCTACTTTCGACCTCGACAATGGAGTTTTCTATTCTCCTGAGAATATCGGCTTGCCATACAATTCCACAGCCAACGACTATCTCCTTGCCATCGACGACATCAACCACCTCGGTTGGCTCGTCACCGACCGCCGTCAGCCTGAAGACAAGGTTTGCATCTACACCTTCGTACCTACAGCTTCGCGTCAAGGTTTCGAAGACACCAACCTCACCGACCATGAGATTGAGCGCTATTCCCGAATACTCAGCATCTCCGACACATGGAAGTTTGGCAACCGCAAAGCTGCCTTGGCAAAGCTTTCCGACATCAAAAAGCGAATAGCTTCCAAGATAGTAAAATCTCAGTCTTCCAATAAGTTCGTCGTCAACGACAACACCGTCTATTCTTCAGCCAACGATTTCAAATCACCTGCAGCTAAAGAGATGTATCGTCAATGGAAAGACAAAAAAAACACCTTCGAGTCATTAACTTCCAAACTCGACGAAGCTCGCAAAAACTATCGTGAGTCTTCCAACAAATCGGCTGATGCCTACAAGATTCGCACCCTTGAAACCAAACAAGAGTCCTTATTCAATGAGATAAATCAATTAGAAAAAAACATTAGATCATCAGAACTAAACAATCATTAATCATGGAAAAAAAACGTTTCGCAGAATCAGAATTGATAATCAACGAAGATGGTAGCGTATTCCACCTTCATGTCAAACCAAAACAATTAGCCGACAAGGTAATCCTCGTTGGCGACCCAGGCAGAGTAAGTCTCGTAGCCTCACATTTCGAAACCAAAGAATGTGATATTCAAAGTCGTGAGTTCCACACCGTCACTGGCACCTATCAGGGCAAACGCATCACCGTATTGAGCACCGGCATCGGTTGCGACAATATAGACATCGTGATGAACGAGCTCGATGCTCTTGCCAACATCAATTTCAATACACGCTACGAGAACGACCAGCATCGCACCCTTCAGCTCGTGCGCATTGGCACCTGTGGCGGTTTGCAGGAATACACTCCTGTGGGCACCTTCGTTTGCTCGCAGACCTCAGTAGGCTTCGATGGCTTGCTCAATTTCTATGCCGGACGCAATCAGGTTTGCAACCTCGAACTCGAGCGCCAGCTCGTTGCTCATCTCGGTTGGACGGGCAACATGTGTCAGCCTTATCCTTACTCTATCGATGCCGATAAAGAAATGGTAGAGCGCATTGCCAAAGACGATATGGTACGTGGAATCACCATAGCCTGTGGTGGCTTCTTCGGTCCTCAGGGTCGCGAACTCCGCATCCCTCTTGCCGACCCTCGTCAAAACGAGAAGGTAGAGTCGTTCTCTTACAACGGTCTCCACATCACCAACTTCGAAATGGAGAGCTCTGCCCTTGCTGGTCTTTCAGCCCTCATGGGTCACAAAGCCGTTACCTGCTGCATGGTTATTGCCAACCGTCGAATCAAGGAGGCTAACACAGGCTACAAAAACACCATCGACAAATTGATTAAAACTGTCCTCGACAGACTGTAATCTCACAAAATAATATCCTTACATTTTTTTATTTGAATGACAATCATCGATACCAACGATACTATTTGCGCAATGGCCACTCCTGCAGGAGGGGCCATTGGCATTGTTAGAATATCAGGCTCTAAAGCCATCGATATAGCAAACTCGCTTTTCTCACCTAAAAACAAACTCGCCAACGCTCGCCCATCGTCGCTCTCCTATGGTCGCATCCTCGATGCTCATGGTCAGGAAATCGACGATGTTCTCGTATCTGTATTCCATGCTCCGCATTCCTATACAGGCGAAAACTCAGTCGAAATTTCTTGTCATGGCTCTCGCTACATCATGACCGAGATTCTCAAAGCGCTCATCCAATCGGGCTGCCGACAGGCAGAACCAGGCGAGTTTACAAAGCGTGCTTTCCTTAATGGCAAAATGGACTTGAGCCAAGCCGAAGCTGTTGCCGACCTCATTGCTTCCACCAACAAAGCCACCCATACCATGGCAATGAGCCAATTAAAGGGTTGTTTTAGCGAAGAACTCAAAACGCTTCGCGCCCAACTACTTAAGCTCAACTCTCTACTTGAACTTGAACTCGACTTTAGCGACCATGAAGAACTTGAATTTGCCGACCGCACAGAACTCCTCAACCTCGTTAATCGTGCCGAGGGCAAAATCTCATCGCTTGCCAAATCTTTCGAAACAGGCGTTGCTCTTAAGCACGGCATCCCTGTAGCCATAGTTGGCAAAACCAACGTTGGCAAGAGTTCTCTCCTAAATATTCTTTTACACGAAGACAAAGCCATAGTTTCCGACGTTCATGGCACCACTCGCGACACCATCGAAGATTCTATCGACATCGATGGCGTAACATTCCGCTTCATCGACACTGCAGGCATTCGCCAAACCACCGACACCGTTGAGCAAATCGGCATCACCCGAACCTACAACAAAATCAGCGAAGCATCCATCGTTCTGTGGGTCGTCGACCAGCAACCTACCGAAGCCGAATACTCTGACATGCTACAAAAATGCGAAGGAAAGAAGCTCATTATCGTTAAGAATAAATGTGACATAGCTTATCCCTTCACACTATCTCATACCGACATTCCAAACGCAGAAATCAGCGCTAAAGCCAACATCGGCATCGATGCTCTCACATCCCTTCTCATCCAGGTTGCCGACATCCCTCAACTCACCGAGAATAGCATCATCGTCAACAACATCCGCCACTACGAAGCCTTAACTCGCGCCCTTGCCCATTTGGCTCGTGTTCGCGAAGCATTCGACCTCGGACTTAGTGGCGACCTTATTTCCGAAGACCTTAAACTCGTGCTCATTGAGCTTGGCGACATCACGGGTGGCGCCATTTCGAGCCAAGAAACTCTCAACAACATCTTCAGCCATTTCTGCATCGGAAAGT
>CAKQMS010000014.1 GCA_934254985.1 uncultured Prevotella sp.
GCTAGGGGCTTCTGCCCTTTACCTTTCCCTTCGGCCGGTGACCGTTGGTTCAGGGCGTGTGGAGCTTACATGCGAAATATTATTCAAAACTTGCTTTGGTGCGGATAGCTGAAGATATGAACCATACAACGGCTAAGGCACGAAGCAACAACGACATGTCTACAGGAAGCGCTACTGCCATGAATGCCAACTGTATCTCTGTGATGAGCCAAGCCTGACGAGGAGTTACCTCTTTACCAATAACGCTCGAATAATAATTGCGCATAGCTACGAAAGGCTTCTTGACGAAGTTCTTTGCTGCGTTCATTACATTGTCAAAGGCTGTAACGAAGTTGTCGGTTGCTGACATTTGAATGTTCTTTTCCATAATCGTATATTGTTAATGGTTATTATTCTTATTCTTATCTGGGTGCAAAGTTACAGGTATCTGTGGAAGCCAAATTGCGCAAGCTTGCGAATATGGTTAAAGAATGTTTAAAAGAAAGGTTTAACTGATTAATCTAAGTTCTATACCTATTTATATTTGTAAGTCTATATCCATTTTTAACCAAGATAATTAAGAAATGCTGGAGAATCATTATTTTGAAGGAAAGATAGAAGCAGGATGCGACGAAGCCGGACGTGGTTGTTTGGCAGGAAGCGTATATGCTGCAGCCGTGATATTGCCTGTGGGCTATAACAATCCAGGTCTTAACGACTCAAAGAAGCTTACTGCCGCTAAGCGTCAGCAGTTGCGCATTGAGATAGAGCGTGATGCTGTGGCATGGGCAGTAGGTGTTGTTACTCCCGAAGAAATCGACGAAATAAACATCCTTCGTGCCAGCTTCTTGGCTATGCATAGAGCCTTAGATCAGCTCAAGGTGCGTCCTGAGGCTATCATCGTTGATGGCAACAGGTTTACACCTTATAATAATGTACCTTATGCAACGATAGTGAAAGGTGATGGTAAATATCAAGCTATTGCTGCAGCAAGCATTCTTGCCAAGACTTATCGTGATGACTATATGAACAAGCTTGCCGAGGAATATCCTTATTATGATTGGCAAACCAACAAGGGCTATCCTACCAAAGCTCATCGTGAGGGCATTCGTCTGCATGGTATTAGTCCATATCATCGCAAATCGTATAATCTATTGGGAGCCAAGCAACTCACTTTCGACTTTGGGGAATAGGACAATCCTATTCCTTATCCTCCCCATAGTTCTCAAACTCCATCTTTTACTTTTTTACTTTTTTATTCTTTCACCCTTTTACCCTTCAATGAATCATTCTCAATATGCCAAGGAGTTAGACCTTTTGTCTATACTTATAGATGGCGACAGCCATACTACTGAAGAACTATGCCAAGTGTTGGGAACATCCCGACGCAATCTATACTATTATCTTCAGTTTCTTCGCGACTATGGCTTTGAGTTGGTTCGTACCAATAGTGGTAAATATTATATTGGTCCCCGTTCTCCTTTCTTTCAGAAGATAGCCACTACTATAGGCTTCACCAAGCAAGAAGTGAACTATCTTTTTAGTCTGTTGGCAGGAGCCGACCAGAAAGATACCTTGCAACATAGCATTAAGCGCAAGCTTGAGCGCAACTATGGACTATCTACCTTTGTTGATGATGAAACGAGAAAGAAGATTTCTCGTAATGCCGAAGTGCTCAATAAAGCTATTGAGCAAAAGAAGATAGTGCTCATCAAAGACTATTCTTCGCCACATAGCAAGAGTGTAACCACACGAGTTGTTGAGCCATTTATGTTTCTCAACGAACGAGCAGATGTGAGATGCTACGAGCTGGCAAGCAAGATGAATAAGACTTTCAAACTTTCAAGAATGGGAAGCGTAGTTATTACAGATACCGACTGGGGATTTGAAAGTCAGCATAAAGAACTTTTTACCGATATATTCTTGTTTTCTGGCGACACTCGCTATACCATAACTCTGCGCATGGGACAGCTCTCTCATAGCATTATGCTTGAAGAATATCCTATGTCGGAAAACTCATTTATTCAAGAAGACGAAACCCATTGGATATTTACTACAGAAGTGGTAAGTTATCTTGGCATTGGACGTTTCGTATTAGGACTATTTTCTGACATTACCGTGTTAGGCGACGATGGCTTTAAACTTTATTTAACTGAAGCTATTTCTAACATGAATTTATAATAATTATGCAATATATTGTGTCTGATTGTTACTTTTGGTATGTATCTTATCTTCAAAGTGGTACTTTTAACCTTAATATTTTGTTGGTTTGATAAAAATAACCTATCTTTGCACCCGTAAATTTACATATATTTTGAATATTAAAAGGTTTGAAGCATTATTGCTTATAAAAAAGTAATTACAATTTTAATAAATTATAAACATCAAAACATTTATGGAGAAAAGACTAAGCGTGATTTTGGCATGCTTGTTCCTGTGTGTAGGAATGGTGCTTGCTCAAAACAAAATCTCTGGAACAGTTGTCTCTGCTGAAGACGGTGAGCCTGTTATTGGCGCATCTGTCATGATTCAGGGCACCAAGGTCGGTACCGTAACCGACATTGATGGTAACTTCACGCTTTCTGCTAATCGTGCCAACCCAATGCTTGAGATAAGCTATATTGGTATGGTTACTCAGAAAGTTAAGGGTTCAAGCAACATGAAGATTACTCTTCAGACAGACTCTAAGACCATTGACGAGGTTGTCGTTACTGGTATGGTGAAGGTAGACAAGCGATTGTTCTCTGGTTCTACATCTAAGATCGATGCCTCTTCAGCTAAGATTGATGGTGTTGCCGACATTAGCCGCTCACTCGAAGGAAAGGCTGCCGGTGTGTCAGTACAGAATGTATCTGGTACATTTGGTACAGCACCAAAGATTCGCGTGCGTGGTGCTACATCTATCTACGGTAGCTCAAAACCTCTTTGGGTTGTCGATGGTGTGATTATGGAAGATGTAGTAGATGTAAGTTCAGATCAGTTGTCATCGGGAGATGCCAACACTCTTATCAGCTCTGCTATCGCAGGCCTTAACTCTGATGATATCGAAAGCTTCGAAATCTTGAAGGATGGTTCGGCTACTTCTGTTTATGGTGCTCGTGCTATGGCTGGTGTGATCGTTGTTACCACTAAGAAGGGTAAAGCTGGTCAGGCTAAGATTAGCTATACAGGTGAGTACACCATGCGTTTGAAGCCAAGCTATTCTACATTTAATATTATGAACTCTCAGGACCAGATGTCTGTATACCAGGAGTTGCAGCAGAAGGGTTTCTTGAACTATGCAGAAATCTCTAACGCTACAAACAGTGGTGTATATGGTAAGATGTATGAGCTCCTCAACACTTACGACCCAACAACTGGTCAGTTTGCTCTTGCTAACACCAACGAGGCTCGTGCTGCATATCTTCGCGACGCAGAGTATCGTAACACAAACTGGTTCGGCGAGTTGTTCTCTAACTCTATCCAGCACAACCACTCTGTAAGTATCACCGCTGGTACAGAGAAGGCACAGTACTATGCTTCTGTCAGCGCAATGTACGATCCAGGATGGTATAACAAGAGCCAGGTAGAGCGTTACACCGCTAACTTCAATGCCAACTATAAGATTTCCAAGAAACTTAATGCTGGTATCATCGGTAACGCTTCTTATCGTAAGCAGGAGGCTCCTGGTACTATCAGTGCTACCACAAACCCTGTAACAGGTGAGGTTAGCCGTGCATTCGATATCAACCCTTATTCTTTTGCATTGAACTCTTCAAGAGCTCTCGACGCTAACACTTATTACACTCGTAACTATTCTCCATTCAACATCTTCCATGAGTTGGAGAACAACTATATCGACCTCAACGTAGTAGACTTCCGTATGCAGGCTTCTCTCTCATACAAGCCTATCACTAAGGTTGAGCTTACTGCTCTTGGTGCTGTTAAGTATACTGCTACTACCAACGAGCATAATATCAAGGACGATTCTAACCAGGCTGCTGCATATCGTGCAATGGGTAACTCTACAATTCAGCAGAAAAACAACTATCTGTACACAGACCCAGACGATATCTATTCGCTCCCTGTAACCATCCTTCCTAATGGTGGTATCTTGGATCGTACCGACAACCGCATGTTCGGTTACGACTTCCGTGCATCTGCAGCTTATAACGATGTATACAACGAAGACCATATCGTAAACCTCTATGGTGCTATGGAGATAAACTCTGTAGAGCGTCACTCTACATGGTTCCGTGGTTGGGGTATGCAGTACAATATGGGTGAGATTCCTTCATGGGCTTACGCTGTGTTCAAGAAGTCTCAGGAGCAGGGCTCTGACTACTATAGCCTTGAGAATACCCACGAGCGTAGTGCAGCTTTCGTAGGTGTTGCTACATATTCTTGGAAGCGCCGCTATTCTCTCACCGGTACATATCGTTACGAGGGTACCAACCGTATGGGTAAGAGCCGTAGCGCTCGTTGGTTGCCTACATGGAACTTGTCTGGTGCATGGAATGCTCACGAGGAGTCTTGGTTCGAGAAGCTTAAGCCAGTATTGTCTAACTTTACTGCTAAGTTGAGCTACTCTCTTACTGCCGACCGTGGTCCTTCTTCTATCACCAACTCACGTGCTGTCATCAAGGCCGACAACCCTTGGCGTCCATCTGCAAACGATAAGGAGTCAAGCCTCTATATCGCATGGCTTGCTAACAACGACCTTACTTATGAGAAGAAGCACGAGCTTAACTTCGGTCTTGACGCTGGTTTCTTGAACAACCGTATCAACTTCACATTCGATATCTATACTCGTCGCAACTACGACCTTATCGGTGCTACTAACACCATGGGTGTCGGTGGTGAGACAACAAAGTATGGTAACGTAGCTAAGATGAAGTCTAATGGTGTTGAGTTGTCATTGAACACTGTAAACATCAAGACAAAGGACTTTACATGGACTACCGACTTCATCTATAGCCACATGCACAATGAGGTAACAGAGTTGAACACTCTTAACCGTTTGTACGACTATATCTCAGGTTATGGTTTCACAATGCCTGGTTATCCACAGCGAAGCCTCTTCTCAATTCCTTTCGCAGGTTTGAACAATGAAGGTCTTCCTACATTCTACGATCCAGATGGCAACATCACCGTTACTGGTATCGATATGCAGGAGTACGACCCTGAGCGTTTGAAATTCTTGAAGTACGAAGGTCCTGCTGACCCAACAGACGTTGGTTCTCTCGGTAACATCTTCCGTTACAAGAACTTGACACTTAACGTCTTCATTACATACTCATTTGGTAATGTGGTTCGTCTCGACCCTGTGTTCTCAAGCCAGTATAGCGACCTCACCGCTACTCCTAAGGAGTTCAACAACCGTTGGATTAAGCCTGGTGATGAGAAGTTTACCAATATCCCTGTTATCGCAAGTAGACAGCAACTCAATAATATTGCTTATCTTAGCAGAGCTTACCAGTCATACAACTACAGTACTGCTCGCGTTGCCAAGGGTGACTTCATTCGTATGAAGGAGATTTCTCTCGCTTATGAGTTCCCAAAGACTCTCACACAGCCTTTGCATCTCTCTAACCTCTCATTGAAGCTCCAGGCAACAAACCTCTTCTTGCTCTATGCAGATAAGAAGTTGAATGGTCAGGACCCTGAGTTCTTCAATACTGGTGGTGTTGCTACACCTATGCCAAAGCAGTTTACACTTACTTTGAAATTTGGTATCTAATAAAGAAAGGAGAATTTGACACATGAAAATTAATAAGATATTATATACAGGAAGCTTGGCGCTCGCTCTTAGCTTTTCGCTTACATCTTGCGATAGCTATCTTGACGAGAACCCAGACAACCGTGCCAATGTCGACTCTGAAGATAAGATAGTTTCTCTTCTTACTTCAGCCTATGGTCAGAGCGGATATGCAGTACTCAACGAGGTGTTGTCTGACAATACCGATGATATGGGTGCTCGCTATATTCAGAATGACGACTTGTTTACCAATGAAGCGTTCTATTGGAAGGACATTACTGAAGGAAGCAATGATGGAATCATAAACATTTGGTCGTCTTGCTATGGTGCTATTGCTGCTGCCAACCATGCTCTTCAGGCTATCGAAGAACTTGGTGGCGCAAAGACTCTTAAGCTCAAAGAGTGTAAGGCAGAGGCTCTTATGTCTCGTGCTTACTATCACTTCGTCTTGGCTAACGAATTCTGTATGCCTTACGATCCTGCCACTGCAGCAACATCTCTTGGCATACCTTATGCAACAGAGCCTGAGACCACACTTAACCCTTCCTACACTCGTGGTACTGTAGCTGAGGTTTATGAGAAGATTGAGAAGGATATAAACGATGCTCTTCCATTGCTTGGCGATACTCACTACACACAGCCTAAGTATCACTTCAACAAGCAGGCTTCTTTGGCTTTTGCAGCTCGCTTCTTCTTGTTCTATCAGAAGTGGGATCTTGCTGTGAAGTATGCTAACGAGTGTCTTGGTAGCAACCCTAAGTCGTTGCTCCGTGATTGGGATGAGATGCAGTCGTATGGTATCACCAACGACCTTACACCTCGCGCGAACCTTTATATTAAGGCTTCTAACAAGTGTAACTTCTTCGTTCAGCCAACAATCTCTATGGCTGGTGCATTCTTTAGCAACTTTAGCTATATTACAAAGTATGCTCACGATAGCTATATCTCAAAGAATGAAACTCTTGAGGCTGCCAATATTTGGGGTGAATCTGGTAAGGGTACATTGCGTTGCCCAGGATTGGCTTTCAAGGGTGGTGCTTTCGACCGTGTAGTTGTTGCTAAGTCTGCATTCTTGTTCGAAGAAACTGACCCTATCTCACAGACTGGTTACTATCACTCTGTATCGGTTCCTTTCCGTGCTGATATTCTTTTGCTCGAGCGTGCTGAGGCTTACATCATGTTGAAGAAGTACGATCTTGCTTGCAAAGACCTTACTATGTGGATGCACAACTGGACAAAGTCTACTATGACTCTTACCCCAGAGGCTATACAGACTTTCTATAATAGCATGAAATACTACACTTCAACAGCTCCAACTCTAAAGAAGCATCTCTATCCTTCATGGACTATCGATGCTGAGGGTAGTGTTCAGGAATGTATGTTGCAGTGTGTGCTCAACTTCAAGCGTATTGAGACTATCCATGAAGGTCTTCGCTGGCTCGACGTAAATCGTTATCGTATGCGTATCTCTCGTCGTGTGATGAACCAGGATAGCGAGTGCGACCATGCACCAGACTCTCTTGAGATTAATGATCCTCGCCGTGCAGTTCAGCTGCCATTCAGCATTCTCTCTGCAGGACTTGAGAAGAACCCAAGATAAAGTGAAAAGTTTAGAACGAGGAGTGAAGAACCTCAAAAAGTTCTTCCTCTTCGAACTAAGTAACAAATAATAGAACAAGAAAATGAAAAAGAATATATTATTCGCTTCGTTGTTGGCTGCATTGTCGTTCGGCTTTGTCTCTTGCTCTGATGATGATTTGTCATCTGAGAGTGTCATCGTTGCTGATAAGGTAGAGAAGACACCATTAGATAGTTGGATAGATAAGAACCTCACTGCTCCTTTCAACATCAACATCAAGTATCGCTATGAGTATAATGAGACCGATAATAGCTATTATACCGTTCCTGCAAGATACGATGATGCTGTGACTATGGCTCACATCTTGAAGTATTGCTGTATTGATACTTATGTAGATGTAGCTGGCCTTGAATTTACTCGTACTTACTTCCCAAAGCTCTTCTATTTTGAGGGCGAGTGGCACTATCGTAACAATGGTTCTTTCGAGCTTGGTACTGCCGAGGGTGGTCGTAAGATCTTCCTTATGGGTATGAACTATCTTAGCGAGTATATGAACTCACGTGATGCGTTGAATTATTATTATTTGCATACAATTCACCATGAGTTCACTCACATTCTTCACCAGACTGTTGAGTTCTCTACTGCTTATCAGCTCATCACTTCAGATTATAAGTCTGATAAGTGTTTCAACAAAGAATTCGCAGACTTCCTCTCTCGTGGTTTCATCACAGACTATGCGCAGAAGAACTATCATGAGGACTTTGCCGAGATGGTTTCTACTTACGTAACCAGCACTGCTGATGAGTGGGAAGCATTGATGAAGAAGGCTGAGTATGGCGTCCTTAAGGATAAGAATGGCGACTTTGTTGTTGATAGCGAGGGCTCGGTTAAGATTGATACTAAGGTTAAGGCCGATGGTCGCGACCTTATCGAGCAGAAGCTTAGCATCGTTCGTAGCTACATGCAAGATCAGTGGGGTATCGATATCGATGTGCTCCGCGCTTCTATCCTTCAGCGTGAAAATGATGTTGTCAATGGTAAGATTGATCTTAAGAACCTTGACTAATATCGCTACAAGTAAAGTAGATTTTCAATTTAAATAATGAATACCATTATGAATAAGATATTTAAATTATCACTTCTTTTGTTGGCTTTGCCACTGCTCATGACATCATGTCTGAAGGATGACGATGAAGTGTTCAGCGAATCAGCTTCTCAGCGCCTTCAGAAGGCTTTGGATGAAGCTCGCACTGTATTGCGTAGCTCAGAGAAAGGCTGGGTTATGGATTACTATGTTGGTGACGACTCTTCTTATGGAGGCTATGCCTTTACAGTAAAGTTCGACTCACTCACCGTTACCGCTTCTTCTGAGTTGACAAAGGGTGCTGCTACATCTTATTATAAGCTCACCACCGATAATGGTCCTGTGCTTACTTTCGATACATATAATGATGTGCTCCACGCTTTGGCTACTCCAAGTGCTGGCAACTATGAGGGTAATCATGCTGACTATGAGTTCCAGATTGTTTCAGCAACTCCAGAGCTCGTTGTTATGCGTGGTCGCCGTACAAACAATTATGTATATTTGCATCCTCTTACCACAACTCCAGAAGAGTATCTTGCAAAGGTTGCTGATACAGAGAAGAAGTTTGTCGTAGCTTCTCTTTCAACAGATGTTGATGGCAAGAATGTTTCTGCCGACTTTGACATTAACAATCGTCAGGCTTCTTTCTATAGCACTACCGATTCTACATTCTCTAAGAGTTGTGCATTCACATTTACTGATACAGGTATTCGCCTCAGTAGCGCTGTTGATGCTTATGGCAAGACATTGTCTGACTTCTCTTTTGAGCCAGAAACAATGACTTTCACATCTAACGATAAAGGTAGCGAGCAGTTGGCTATTAAGGGTTATCTCCCTGCCGACTATGTATACTACGATCAGATTGCTGGCGACTATGTATTTACATTCCAGATGCAGGAGAGCAAAGAAAGCGAGAAGCTTGTTGACGTAAATGTTGACGTAACTATTGAGCCTAACGCTGACGGTTCTGGCTTCATCATGAAGGGTCTTGGTACAGACTTCGACATCGTTCTTGGCTACGACAAGTCTTCAGGTACACTTACTTTGAATACTCAGATTATTGGTGAGGTTTCAGGCAATTACCTTTGGTTGAATGCATTAGACATGAAGTCTGGTGGTTCCCTTTATCCTGGACGCCCAATTTGCGGTATGGTAACTAAGTGGAATAAGGATCTTCAGAATCCTGTTCTCACATGGAAGACTAACGACTTTGAGGATGCACCAACAGATTCATACTGCTTGTGGCTTACCGACAAGAGTGGCGAAAGCCAGGGACAGTATAAGGGCTCTGATTATTCGTTCGCAGGCAAATATTCTATGTTGCCTTACGTGAAGAGTCTTACTAAGAAAACTCCATTCCCAGAACATCAAAAATAACTGTAGATAGTCATGAAAAAGATTTTTAATATAATGATGTGCCTTGTCGTTGCAGCCTTCGTTGCTTCTTGTAGCGATGACAACGACAATCCATATGCACACACTCCTTCGATTGTCATTACACAGGCAAATCTGCTTTTCGATGCTACTGCATCTGATGCTGGTCGTATCGTCTTTACATCAAATGGCAATGTAACAGTTTCTACTTCTGCAGCTTGGGCAAAGGCAGAACTTAAGAATGATAGCGTATTCGTAAGCGTAGAGCAAAACGACACTCGCTATTCTCGTTCAGCTTCTGTAGTGCTTCGTGCTAATGGCGACTCTGCTGTAGTTGCTCTTGTTCAGAAGGGCGTAACACTCCGTATGCCTTCAACAAGCCTCGTTGCTAAAACTAATGATGCAACAAGTGTTTCTTGCGACTATGAGTCGAATGTAGACATGCAGATTGTTCAGAAACCAGAGTGGGCAGATGTTACTATCGCTGATGGTAAGCTGAAAGTTGACTTCAAGGCTAACAACACTGGTACTTTCCGTAGAGATGTTGTTGTTATGCGTTCAGAAAACTTCGTTGACTCTATCTATGTAGGTCAGTACGATTTCGATACAGATATCAAGGGTAAATATAAGCTCACATACTATCGTGACACCACTTATACCACTACTCGTACACTTACTGCTACAGTTAAGGATAGCACCATCACACTTTCTGGTATGAACCTCAATTTGCCTTACACCTTTGATGAGCAGACAATGTCGTTTGTTCTCGAAACAGGTTCGTATGCTGGTAAGTCAGGTTCTGACTATATCTTCTCTCAGTTGTTGAATGCAGCAAAAGATTATACTTGCAACTCAATGTCTGGTCAGCTTTCGCATGATGCTGATGGCAATGTTGTAGTACCTTTTAGAAGCGTTTATGGTGGCATGGAATTCTCAACCATAGGTCTTGTTAAGCTTACTGCCAATACCTATGATGTTACCAAGTTCAATGGTTACTACCAGACTCTCTATAGACCAACACTCACACGTGTTGTGACTAAATAAACAGTGTTTAGGTTTCCGCTTGGGCTATTTTAGCTCAAGCGGAAACTACCTTTTTTAATAATATATTAACTAAATAACAAACACATGATGAAAAAATTACTAATTGGATTGTTCGCAGTTTTGTGTGCAGGTGGTGCCAGCGCACAGCAGCTCGATGTCAATGGTCAGGTTAATAATGCTTCTCCAAGAGTAGTAGCAAAATCTGGCGTGTTGTCAAATGTGTTGGGTCTTGATGCAAAGACACAGCAGACAAAGAAAGCAGATTTTCAGTTGAAAAGTAATCATATCTGGGCAAATGCAAGCCAGATGCAGCAGCAGGCTCGTTTGAACATGCCTATGTTGTCAGCTAATGCAAAGGTTGCTAAAGCTGAAAAGGCTGCAGCAGAGGAAGGACTTACTTGGTTCTCTTATATTACATCTAATGATGTAGGTGCTGTAGGCTTCGATAACTTGGCAAATGGTCTTGGCGCTGATTTTCTCGCAGGACAGGATAAATATAATGTGGCTATCATGGTGCCAGGCAACTATGCAAAGGCAAAGATTGATTCTGTTGACCTATTTATTTTGAGTGGTTGCCAGTATGATAACCTCACCGTATGGGTTGCTCCTGTAAAATATGTAGAACAGGACGGTAAAAATTATCTTTCTTTTCCTAAGTCGGCAGCAGAAGCAGACGTAAAGTATGTTATTCCTGCAGCAGACGTAGAAGCTTTATTGAAAAAGCTTCCAGCTAATAATGTAGGCCCTTTATCTATAAAGCTCCCTACTACTTTTTCTATCCCTGCAGAAGGAGCTTTTGTAGGTTATTCCTTCGATGGTAAGAGTTCTGATGCCCCTGTGGTTTTGGCAGGTGCATCTACTGCAGCTGAAGGATTCTTCTTCCAGTATGATTATGAGGGAGAACGCAGCTTTGAGTCTTTGGGTTCAGTTATAGGTATGAGTCTTGCTATGCAGGTTGGTATGGATGTTTCAGAATGTGAGGCTAACGATGCTACTGTTAGTGCAAACCCTGAGTTGACAACTCTTGTTAATACAAAACAGCAATATCCATTCTATATAACTAACAATAGTGCTAAGCCTATCACTCAAATAACATATTCTATTTCTGTTGATGGCGGCAATGGAGCAGAAAAGAGCTTGGATTTGAGTTCTCCTATCGAATCTATGGAAACAGCTTCTCTTCCATTTACAACAGCTTTCGAAGATGAGGGTGTACACTCTGTTGAACTTAATGTTTCAAAGGTTAATGGTAATACCAACATCAACAAGCAATCTTCAGCAGCGTATTCTATTATCGCTCTTGAAAAGAGTGCCGACCGTGTTTCTGTAGTAGAGGAGCAGACTGGTACTTGGTGTGGATGGTGTCCTCGTGGTCATGTAGCTCTCGACCTTCTTAACAAGCAACTTGGCGATAAGGTTGTTACTCTCGCAGGTCACTTCACAAATAGTGAATCTCAAGTAGATCCAATGAATATCTTAGGCGATAACATTACTTCTCAGGCAGAAGCTTTAGCTGACTATGGCTATGTTGCAATGAACATTTCAAATATGCTTGGTGGCGGTGGTTTCCCTGGCGCTATGTTTGATCGTGTTGTTGCTGCTGACCCATATGTTGGAGCTAATACTACTAAGGGTAAGAATGGTACTTATGAGTATGGAGCTACCGACCTTGTAAATCTCCTTAAAGAAGGAAATCCTTCTGAGGCTGATTTCTCTATGACAGCTTCATGGGCTGACGACAAGAATACCGATATTAAGGTTGACCTCACTACTACTTTCAACTACGATCGCTTTGGTTCATTCCCTTATGGTGTAGCTTTCGTTCTCTCTGAGAATGGTATGACAGGCAAGGGTGCTACTTGGAAGCAGCTTAACTATTTCAGCAAACTTGCTGGCGTAAAAGGTGCAAGCGATTTCAACAATCCTGATATGGCTGCATGGTTCAAGGGTGGTTCTTATGTTTCAACAACCTACGATAATGTTGTAGTTCAGTCTTGGTGCCCACTTGGCAATGCTGCTATTGTAGATAAGTCGAAAACTGATATTGAAAAGGGTGAAGCTATTCCTTTCAGCGCTACTCTTAAGGTTAACTCTGATCTTATTCAGAATTATGACAACCTTACACTCTCTGCATTGCTCGTCAACCTCAATAGCCTTGCAGTAGTAAATGCTGCAAAGGTTGTTCTTGGTAAGTGTGCTGCTGGTATTGAGGATGTAAACTCTGAGGCTAACAACAATGTTGTTTCTCGCTACAATGTAAATGGTATGCGCATCAATGGTGCACAGAAGGGCTTGAACATCGTTAAGCTCGCTAATGGCAAGGTAGTGAAAATGGCTGTTAAGTAATTAGGCAGATAGACATTTTTCTATAACACAAAAAAAGAAGCGTCAAGCAAATTTGCTTGGCGCTTCTCTTTTTTGTGCCTTTATAGTGTGTCTAATATATTTTGATGAAAATATTGTGTGTCAAAAACGCAACAGGCTTCAAGTGCCAACGAAGCAGGCTTCATTGGCACTTGAAGCAGGCTTCGTTGGCACTTGAAGCAGGCTTCGTTGGCACTTGAAGCCTACTTCATTTTTTTGCCCACAATTGTGTCATAAATGTCGAATGCCTTTTCTATTTCGCTCAGACATATATATTCGTCGGCAGAATGAGAGCGGCTCGAGCTTCCCGGACCAAGCTTTAACGATTGCCATGGCATGAGAGCTTGGTCGCTAAGAGTAGGAGAACCGAATGGTTGCAAGCCTAACGATTTGCAACGCTTTACCAATGTGTGGTCTTCGGCAATATGCGATGAGTGAAGACGGAAGGAGTGGGCCTTAACTTCCGATGATAGATGCTGGCTGATGATATCGAAAACTTCGTGGTTGGTGTACATTTCATTGGTGCGCACATCTACAAGCATGGTGCAAGTGTCGGGAACGACATTATGCTGTGTGCCGGCATTTATCACAGTTACCGTCATTTTTGTTGGTCCAAGCAAAGGGCTAACCTTCTCAAACTTATAGTCGCGAAGCCATAGCAAATCGTCCATTGCCTTGTATATGGCATTAACGCCCTCGTTGCGAGCTGCATGTCCGCTTTTGCCGTGAGCTATCACGTCAAGCACCATCAATCCTCTTTCAGCTATTGCTGGTTGCACGTCTGTTGGCTCGCCAACGATGGCAACATCCACCTTGGGCAACTCCGGTATTGCCAGCGATATTCCATCCTTTCCGCTCACTTCCTCTTCGGCAGAAGCAAGGTAAACGAGGTTATACTCTCGTGGCTCCAATATCTTTTTGCGGAATATTTGCAGCAAGGTTGTTAGACCTCCGCCACAGTCGTTGCTTCCCAATCCATATAGCTTGTCGCCCTCTATGGTTGGTGAGTATGGGTCGCGAGTCCACGATGCCACCGGTTTCACGGTGTCGATATGAGCGTTGAGCAATAGAGTGGGGCGAGCTTCGTCGTATTCCGGGTCTATTGTCCACACATTATTCTTTAGTCTATGCACTTCAAGTCCATAGCCTCTGATTGTTTCCTCCATTATGTCGGCAGCCTTGTCTTCGCTTCTGCTTGTAGAAGGAGTGCTGATAAGCAATTTTAGTAACCTTACAGCCTCGTCGGTATATTCTTTGTTGGTCATAGTGTTGTATGTGTTGTTTACATCATTTCTGTTTATATTAATTCATATTGCAAAAATAATTAAAAAACGCCAAGTTCACAACCTTGTGGACCACAAAGTTGTGAACTTTTAATAATAGCTCTATTTGTGCGTCTAAATATGCTTGCATAAAATCGAATATATAACAATTTTTTGATTTTGTTTTGTTATTCCACTCGTTTCTATTAACTTTGCAAATAATAAAAATTTATCATTATGCAGACAATTACGCATCTTTCGGTTCTTGTACACGAACAAGCCAAGAAATATGGCAATCGCAGTGTCTTTACTTTCCAGTCGTTTGGCAGTAAGCAATGGAAGCAGGTTTCGTGGAACCAATTCTCACTCAGAGTAAAGCAGGTTTCTAACGCTCTGCTCAATCTCAATGTCAAACCACAAGAGAATATTGCGGTATTTGCACAAAACTGCATACATTATTTATATACAGACTTTGGTGCATATGGTATTCGTGCTGTCAGCATTCCTTTTTATGCTACAAGTAGCGAAACCCAGATTCAATATATGATAAACGATGCCCAGGTAAGAGTATTGTTTGTCGGCGAACAGGAACAATACGACAAGGCTTTACGGGTGTTTACTCTCTGCCCTTCGCTCGAACGAATTATTATCTTCGACGAAAGTGTGCGTATCAGCGCCAACGATCCTAACTCTATGTATTTTTCCGACTTCTTGAAGCTCGGTGAGGGATTGCCTCGCCAAACGGAGGTGGAAAACCTGTATAAGCAGGCGAACATGGAGGATTTGTGTAATATCCTTTATACCAGCGGTACCACAGGTGATTCTAAGGGCGTGATGTTGACTTATGGTCAGTATAATGCTGCTCTTGAGGCTAATGGCGCATGTGTGCCTATCAGAGAATGCGACCGCTCTATAAGCTTCTTGCCTATTACACATATCTTTGAGCGCGGATGGTGTTATTTGTGTCTGTCGGTAGGTGCACATGTTATTATCAACACCAATCCAAAGGAGATTCAGCAGTCTATGCGCGAGACACATCCTACCTGTATGTCGTCGGTGCCAAGATTCTGGGAGAAGGTTTATCAGGCAGTAAAGGATAAGATTGATCGCTCAGGAGCAGTAAAGCAGAAGTTGTTTGCCTACGCTCTTTCTGTAGGTAAGAAATATAACATCGATTATCTGAGCCACGCCAAGCGTCCGCCATTGACATTGGCTTTGGAATATAAGATGATGGATAAGGCTGTGTTGAGCCTTGTGCGCAAAACTATGGGATTGGAAAATCCAAATATCTTCCCTACAGCCGGTGCTTATGTATCACCAGAAGTTGAAGAATTTATCCATTCCATCGGACTTAACATGGTGGTTGGCTATGGACTTACCGAGAGTCTCGCAACCGTTACCTGCGACCATACATCAGAGGGCTATACCATCGGCTCTGTAGGTCGTCCTATCCACAATATAGAATTGAAGATTGGCGAGAACGACGAGGTGTTGCTTAAGGGTCCTACCATCACTCCTGGATATTATAAGCGTGACGCTATCACCGCAGCTTCGTTTACCGAAGACGGATTCTTCAAGACTGGTGACGCAGGATATATTAAGAATGGTGAGCTATTCTTGAAAGAGAGAATTAAAGACTTGTTTAAGACAAGCAATGGTAAATATATCGCTCCTCAGCAGATTGAGGCTTTGCTGTTGGTAGACAAGTTTGTTGAGCAGGTGGCAGTTATTGCTGACCAGCGCAAGTTTGTTTCTGCATTGATAGTGCCTTCGTATTTGCAGATAGAGGATTGGGCACGCAACAATGGTGTGAAGTTTGATTCGCACGAAGACTTATGCGAGAATCCTAAGATAAGGGCTATGATGAAGGAGCGTATAGACACCTTGCAACAGACACTTTCACACTATGAGCAGATTAAGAGATTCACTCTGCTGCCAAAGCCTTTCACTATGGAGAATGGTGAACTAACAAACACATTGAAGCTCCGTCGACCTCAGGTGAGCAAGAACTATAAGGAGCTGATAGATAAAATGTACGAGGAGTAAAAATAGAAATGATAACATCCGACCAACTAAAAGATGTAGTCGACAGAGTAGATGCACTATATAAATACTTGAATATCGACCAAAAGAAGGTGGAGTTCGAGGAAGAGCAACTACGCACACAGGCACCCGACTTCTGGGAAGACGTGGAGCGTGCGCAGGAGCAGATGAAAAAGGTGAAGAGCATCGAAAAGTGGATTGTCGGCTATAATAATGTGAAGCAAAATGCCGACGAACTACAGTTGGCTTTCGACTTCTACAAGGAGGAGCTCGTGACAGAGCAGGAGGTTGACGACGATTATAAAAAGACGATAAAAGCCATCGAAGACTTGGAATTGATGAACATGCTCCGTCAGGAAGAAGACCCTATGGACTGTGTGCTGAAAATCAACTCTGGAGCTGGTGGTACCGAGAGTCAAGACTGGGCGCAGATGCTTATGCGTATGTATATGCGCTGGGCTGAGGCTCACGGATATAAGGTTACAATCTCGAACCTTCAAGAGGGTGAAGAAGCCGGTATCAAGAGCGTTACCATGGAGATTGAAGGTGGTGAATATGCCTATGGATTCTTAAAGAGCGAGAATGGGGTGCATCGTTTGGTGCGTGTTTCTCCTTTCAACGCTCAGGGTAAGCGAATGACAAGCTTTGCTTCTGTATTCGTGTCGCCTTTGGTAGATGAAACCATTGAGGTGTATGTAGACCCGGCAAGAGTGTCGTGGGATACTTTCCGCTCGAGTGGTGCAGGTGGTCAGAATGTTAATAAGGTGGAGTCGGGTGTGCGTCTTCGTTATCAATATCAAGACCCTGATACTGGCGAGGAAGAAGAAATCCTTATCGAAAACACCGAAACTCGCGACCAGCCAAAGAACCGTGCCAAGGCTATGCTCTTGCTGAAGAGTCAACTCTACGACCGTGCTATGCAGAAGCGATTGGCAGAGAAGGCTAAGATTGAAGCGGGCAAGAAGAAGATAGAATGGGGTAGTCAGATACGCAGTTATGTCTTCGACGACCGCCGTGTGAAAGATCATCGCACAAATTATCAGACCTCGGATGTGGATGGTGTGATGAATGGCGATATCGATCCTTTTATCAAGGCTTATCTTATGGAATTTCCAAGTGAGGAATAAAGAGCCTCACATATTATTATAGTATAACTAACCTAAGCCATAAACTCCGATGTGATTATTCACGTACTCTCTTTTAGACGAGAGAGGTTGGAGCGAGGCTGATAATCTTATTTGTTATGAGCCAAAAAAACAAGATTCGTCACGCTAAGCGTGAAGCACAACAGGAAGAACAAGGAAAGAAAGTCGTTAAATGGGTGTTCGGCGTATTGGTAGCGTTGGCTCTCATTTACATGGTTTATTCAATATTCATGTTACAATAATGAGTGGAATAGAAATAGAAAGAAAATTCCTTGTTAAGAAAGGCGGTGCTTACAAGAGTGCCGCCTTTTCAAGTAGTCATATCGTGCAGGGATATATTCCTTGCGATGCCGCAACAGTCCGTATTCGCATTCGCGATGAAAAAGCTTACCTAACAATAAAGGGTAAGTCGAAAGATGGTATCGGAAGATATGAATTTGAAAAGGAAATAGAAATGGAGGAGGCACGCAACCTAATGAACCTATGTTCGGGTGGCGTGATAGACAAGCGTCGCTACTTGGTGAAGAGTGGCAGTCATGTCTTTGAAGTCGACGAGTTCTATGGCGACAATGAAGGACTTGTGATGGCAGAAGTAGAGCTTGGTGCTGTAGACGAACCTTATGAAAAGCCCGATTTCATCGGTCCTGAGGTTACTGGCGACAAGCGCTTCTATAATAAGCACATGCTTAAATATCCTTTCTCGCTTTGGCGCGAAGATATACCACAAGACTACCGATAGCTGTTCCTATCATCACACCGATGCAGTTGGCAATCCAGTCTATCCAATCACCGCTGCGATTGCCACCTGTACAATATGCTTGTGCCAATTCTATTAAGCCACCCATAATAACAGGTAATAACACTCCACATATAGCCAAACGCTTGATGTTTGGTTTGATATGGCGGTAGGCATATTCTGTAAATATCACAGAGCATAGCGAACCATACATCACAAAGTGTGTCCATTTATCTATCATGGGCACATCGTCGAGTGGTGTCTCTGGAATAGGAATGAGACAAATTATCCATATTGCTACTACGAGAAACAAAGAGAAGGGGTATTTTTTGATATATTCTTTCATTTGATTATGATATTTATGCAAAGGTACACAGTTTTATTCATATCTATTGGTAAAATACTCTGAAATGTTATTTTTATAGAGATATTTTTTATACTTTTGTACCTTATTAGGGACTTTAGTGATAAGATTGAAACTTGATAGCCCTTATTTTTATACAAATTGGAAAGAAGATGAAAGAACAAAGAGCAAATTTCGGAAGTAAATTAGGAATGATACTTGCAACGGCAGGTGGCGCTGTAGGCTTGGGTAATGTATGGCGTTTTCCATATATGGTTGGCGATAATGGTGGTGCCGCCTTCTTGGTGGTATACATCTTTTGTGTGTTGTTGCTCGGCATTCCATGTATGCTTAGCGAATTTATTATCGGTCGCCATGGCGCTTCAAATACTTTTAGAGCTTATGATAAGATTTCGGGTGGTTCGGCATGGAAGTATGTTGGATTGCTTGGCGTTATTACCGGTTTCTTGATAACAGGATACTATGCTGTGGTGTCTGGATGGTGCTTGCAATATATCTATGCATCAATGGTAGGAGAGCTGAAAGGCGACCCTCAATATGTGATGCAATACTTTAGCGACTTCTCAAAAGACCCCATTCGACCGCTGTTTTGGACTGTCGCTATTATCGTGACTGCTCACTTCGTGATTATCCATGGCGTTAGAGGTGGTATAGAGAAAGCTTCTAAACTTATGATGCCAACACTCTTCGTGCTGCTTGTGGTTATTGTCGTTGCTTCGTGCATGCTACCAGATGCAGGTAAAGGCGTAGCCTTCCTTTTCCATCCTGATTTCTCGAAGATGACGAAAAATATGTTTCTTGCTGCTTTGGGTCAATCGTTCTATTCTCTGTCTATAGCCATGGGATGTATCTGTACCTATGCTTCATACTTCAGCAGACAGACAAATCTTCTGAAGTCAGCTTTGCAGATTTCTGTTATCGACACTATGGTAGCCATACTCGCAGGTTTGATGATCTTCCCTGCTGCTTTCTCTGTAGGAGTAAATCCAGATAGTGGACCATCGCTGATATTCATCACCTTGCCAAATGTATTCAATGATGCTTTTGCTACAATGCCTGTTATTGGATGGATAATATCATTGTTGTTTTATCTGCTCTTGTCGGTTGCAGCCCTCACGTCATTGATGTCGCTGCATGAGGTTAGCACATCTTTCTTCTTTGAAGAGTTGCATATAAGCAGAAAGAATGGCGCTTTGATAGTTACCATAACATGTAGTATTATCGGAGCTTTCTGCTCACTTTCGATAGGCGGAAGAGATTGGCTTACTATCGGTGGAATGGCACTTTTTGATTTGTTTGACTTCGTTACAGGTCAGATATTCCTTCCTATAGGTGGTATGCTGACATGCGTATTCCTTGGATGGTTCGTGCCAAAGAAACTCGTTCGCGATGAGTTTACTAACTGGGGAACAGTATCGAGTGCACTATTTGGTTTGTACCTATTCCTTATAAGGTTTATCTGCCCATTGGCAATATTAGCAATATTCTTGCATCAGTTGGGTGCTTTTTAAGTGAAGAGTGAAGAATTGAAAATCGGCGGCCGAAGGGAAAGCCAACAGAAGAGTGAAGAATCAAATAGAATTTGAGAGAAAAATAAAGAGAATAAAATATTGATAATGGAACAAAGAGGAAAGTTTGGAACTAAGATAGGCGTGATCCTTGCTACTGCAGGTTCTGCAGTAGGTTTGGGTAATATATGGCGATTCCCATATATGACAGGACAAGATGGAGGTGCAGCCTTCATATTGATATATCTTGTATGTATGTTGTTCTTGGGAGTGCCTGGAATGATAGCCGAGTTTGTTGTTGGTCGTCATTCTGCATCTAATGCTGTGCGTGCATATAAGACTCTTGGTAATGGTAAGCCATGGCATATTATCGGTGTAATCGGCGTTTTTACAGCAACTGTTATCCTTGGCTTCTATGCAGTAGTGGCAGGTTGGTGCTTGCAATATCTCTTTTCTTCGTTGATGGGTCAAGTGAATGGAGATGCAGATTATGTGAAGACATATTTCGTTGAGTTCTCTACTGATGCTGTACGACCAATGGTGTGGACAGTAGCATTTATTTTGCTTACTCATTTTGTGGTAGTGAGAGGTGTACGCCGTGGTATTGAAAAGGCTTCCAACATGCTTATGCCAACACTCTTCGTCCTGTTGTTGATTCTTGTGGTGGCAGCTTGTATGTTGCCAGGAGCATGGAAGGGAATAGACTTCTTGTTCCGTCCCGACTTCTCGAAGCTTACTAAGAATGTGTTCCTTGATGCCTTAGGACAGTCGTTCTTCTCATTGTCGTTGGGTACAGCATGTCTTTGCACCTATGCTTCTTACTTTAGTCGCACAACCAATCTTGCTAAGTCGGCTCTACAGATAGCCTGCATCGATACTATTATCGCTATTCTTGCCGGTTTGATGATATTCCCTGCAGCATTCTCTGTAGGAGTAAATCCGGATAGTGGACCGTCGCTGTTGTTTATCACTTTGCCTAATGTTTTCCAAGAAGCATTCGGCTCTGTGCCGGTAGTAGCATATATAGTATCGGTGTTGTTCTATGCTTTGCTGGCTTTGGCTGCACTCACCAGTACTATATCTATGCACGAGATAGGTACAGCTTTCTTCTATGAAGAATTGCATATTACCCGTAAGAAAGGTGCCGCTATAGAAACAATTTTAGCCGTATTCATCGGAATATTATGTTCCTTATCATGTGGTGCGGTGAAGATAAACGTATTTGGTGTAGACTTCCTAAGTGCTTGCGACTATTTTACTTCTAATATATTGATGCCAATAAGCGCATTGAGCACGTCGCTTTTTGTTGGTTGGTATATTCAGAAGAAAACAGTTCGCGACGAATTTACTAACTGGGGAAATACAAATTCTAAGGTGTTTGGCTTATGGCTCTTTGCAGTTCGCTTTGTTTGTCCAGTCTGTATAGTGATGATATTCCTTCGACAGATGGGGATATTGTAAACAGGCATTTTATAAGGATGTAATATAATAATCTATCAAATATGGAGTGGAGAGAATTCTTTTATTTCAACAGGTCAGATCGTTCGGTAGTATTGTCGATAATAGTGTTTGCAGCAGTAGTATGGCTGTTGGTTATGTTCTTTGATAATACCGATGAAGTGGGCAAAATTGGAACAGCTATGTCGCAGGATTCTGTTGGTTACTCTGCCACGTCTAAAAGCTATACATCTAAAAACTATGCCGAAAGAGAAGACGCCAAGCCATATTATTATAATGTAGGAGATGTAAAAGTTGAACGCTTTCCGTTTGATCCTAATACTGCTGATAGTACACAACTTCTGCGTCTTGGACTTCAACCTTGGCAAGTAAGGAATATATATAAGTATAGAGCAGCTGGCGGACATTATTCTCGACCAAGTGATTTTGCTCGATTATATGGGCTTTCTTCTAAGCAATATAAAGAACTTGAACCATATATTCGCATTTCAAATGACTACCGTCCTGCTAAGATTATAGCCGAAAAGGAAGAGGTGACTCATTCTAAAGATACAATAAGAAATCCAAGAAAGATAACACTTCAGCAACGTATTGCCATTAATAATGCTGATACCACCTTGCTTAAGCGAATACCAGGAATTGGCTCTTACTATGCTCGAAAGATAGTAGATTATCGTGAGCGTCTTGGTGGCTTCGTTAGTTTAAAACAGCTGAAGGAGATAGATGGATTCCCAGAGAGTACTTTGCAATATATGTGTATTCCAGATGGCGGAGTAAGGAAGATAAAAGTAAACAAGCTTACTCTGAACCAGCTAAAAGCACATCCATATATTAATTTCTATCAGGCTCGAGATATCATAGAATATCGTAGATTGCGAGGACCATTGACGAATATAGACGATTTGAAATTCCTTCCTGATTTCACTCCTGATGTGATTGAGCGACTGCGACCATATATGGAATATTAACTCTGAAAAGAAATAAAATGTAGATAGAATTTCGTATTCTGCAGATATTTCTATAACTTTGCAAGGAATTTAAAAGTAGGCAATAGATGTTTATGAATAGTAGGAACAGAATAATAGGTATGCTGATCGCCATCATCTTTATGATGGTGTTGCCTTCATGTGCCTTTGCTGACTCTGCTTCCGACTATAGTAAACATCATGATAAAGACCTATTAAAGGATGCAACATCAGATGCCGATTCGCAGAATTCTGCTATGTGGAGCGATGCTGTATTGCCTGTGCAAGTATGCGCACCGCGTGTGTGCCGCACTATTGTTTCTTTTGAATCTTCACCATTTAATGCCCATTTTATCGCGTTAAATGATAATTATTCAACTACACAATCTTATACTTTTATTCCTACTGGAGCTGCTAAGGCTCCTCACTATCTCTTTTGCCCACGTTATTATTATGTAATAGCGTTGAGGCGTATCTTGTGTTAGATTCTTAGTTTTTGTCGGCTTGTATAGTGACTAAAGTTTGCTTTGTGGTAGACTGTAGGTTGCTGTATCATGTATAATGCACCCCTTGCATCCCAAAAACAAAGAATTTAATAACAGATTAAAAACAAAGAGATTTTATGGTAAAGATTAAGAATCTGGAAATGGCTCCTGCCGTTTCTGCTAATAATGATATTAAGATAACTTCCGCTTTCTGCGGATTTGTAGAGAACGCTGTATATTTGCCAACAAATAGCAAGGTGTCGGCTCATACTTTTGACTATGCTCCAGATAAAGGACGAGAAATGGCAAGTGCTTCGGCTATGTCGGTAGATGAAATCGAACGATTTATGAAAGCCGGTAAAGTTGCAGATAGTGTAGCTATAGGTAATGTAAGAGCAGAAGTTTGTATGTCGAAAGATAAGCAGTTTATAATATACCAGTGGTTCCATTTCGAAGACTTCCATTATAAACCAATGTCTAAACCTATCTCGTATAGTGAGCACGATGCAGAGATAGTAAGTCAGATGTTTGGACTTTAATAATATCTTCCTCTATAGCCTTTAATGTAGGGTTATATTTAAAGGAAAAGGCGCAAGGAGAAATAATATTCTTCCTTGCGCCTTTTATGTCGGGATGACCAGATTCGAACTGGCGACATCTACGTCCCGAACGTAGTGCGCTACCAACTGCGCTACATCCCGATTCTTTTGCAAAGGTAGTGCAAGTGAGTGGAATAACAAAACAAAACACGAAGTTTTTGTTTTTTATTCCCGAGCGCCGCCTACCTTTGCAAAAGCTCTTTTTTATTTTTATTATCACTTTTATCAATAAAAATTTGGTAGTTTGATATAAATGATGTACCTTTGCACTCGCTAAAGTCAAAATGACTATTTGGCGGGTATGGTGCCATAGCTCAGTTGGTAGAGCAAAGGACTGAAAATCCTTGTGTCCCCGGTTCGATTCCTGGTGGCACCACATACAGATTAAAGCTGAATTCTTATTTAAGGATTCAGTTTTTTTTGTTTTTATACCATATTATATTGTTTGCTTCTTCCTACTATTTTTCTTATTTACGAAAAGTTTACTTAAACGTTTACGTGATAAAAAACTATCTTTTTTGATAAAAGTACTAAGAAAAGTGATACCTTTGCAAACGAACAATCAAAATAACTAATCTACTAAAATACTATTAGAATGAAGAAAATTTGCCTCTTTGCTATGGCTGCATTATTCTCTACCTATGTTTGGGCAGATAATAAGCAAACCGTAACAATCAATGGTCAGTCTGTTAACAAGACTGTTACAGAAATCACCTTTAACGGTGACAATCTAACCCTTACTTATTCGGATGGTACATCTGAAGAAAGCGACATGTCGTTTGTGAAGTTGGCTTTCTCTTATGATACTACTCCAACAGGTATCAACCAAGTGGAGACTGTTAAGCAGTCTTTGCAGGGTAAGGTATTTAACCTCAATGGTCAGTTTGTAGGAACTTCTACCGAAGGCTTGGCTAAGGGTATCTACATTGTGAATGGTAAGAAAGTAATCATCAAGTAAAGTATGGAGGAACGAAACATGAAAAAAACAGTATTTTCTTTGGCTCTATTCTTGATGAGTTTGGGTACTGCAGTAGCACAGACATGGAACTTCGCTGATCGCGATCCGTTTATTAGTGAGGCAGATGTAGCTTTGATTAATGCAGATGCTACAAATTGGTATAACGATGCAACAAAGGGACGTTATAATTTTCTTCCTGCTTTGAATAATGCAGCTTTGACTGCAAATGGCACAGAGCTTGATTTTGCCAAAGGTTTGCTCTTTAAGAGTGGTGCAGCTGTAGCTTCAAGCAGTGGTACTCCTGCAAACCAGAGCGGTAAGCTTCGTTTGAATTACACAAACGAATATTTAGAACTCAATGGTAGCAATCTTGTTGTTGCAATTCCTAATGTTCAGAAAGGTTGGGTAGTAACTGTTGTTTGCAAGACTGCAAGCAGCAAAACAGCTCGCGGTATTTATGTAAGCAGCAATGTTGGTGGTACTACTAATTTTGCAACAAAGTCTACTAACCAAATGACTTGTACAGGTACTGTTTCTGAAGCAGGTGATGTGACATTGACTACTACTGACGGTGGTATGTTGGTTTATAGCATTTCGGTAAAGGATCCTAATAATGTAACTCCAGACCCTGTTAATCCAGACGATAATAATAAGGTAAGCAATACTGTAAGCCGTGATACTTACAAGAACCAGATGTTTGTTACAACAAATAGTGGTGCTGTAAACTATTACAATACAGAAGACTTGACTAAGGTTTCTTTCGATGGCGATAAGACTATCGTAGTTCCTGCAAAGGCGGGTGCTGAAAACGATGTTTACGATGCTACTGTTAAGGAGTTGAGCTTTGCTAAGGCTGCAGAACGTGGCGAGAGTGGTGAGGTTACAGAAAAGGGTATCACCATTACTGAAAGCAAAGGTTGGCAGGAAAGTGCTTATGCAAAGTGGTCACTTCTTTCTTCTGCAAAGACATATAATGTATATGTAAAGGGTGGTCAGTATGCTGATTATACTAAGGTTGACGAGCAGTTGGTTCGCAACTATGGTTCATATGGTCGTGTAGACGTTGTAGGTTTGAAGGCTGACAACTACTCTTTGAAGGTTGTTGCTGTAGGCGCTGATGGCAAAGAGATGGAAGCTCACGGTGTCGCAGACAACTTGAAGGTTGTTAACTACGACCGTCAGGGCTTTGCCCATAAGGGTGTCCGCGATGGTGTAGGTGCTTACAACAACGATGGTACTTTGAAGACTGGTGCTAAGGTTCTATATGTAACAAAGAATACTTTCAAGACTATCAAGGCTTCTTTGAGTGATGGTAAGAATGATGTGGAATACACAGGTATTGGCGACATCCTTCTTGCAAAGCAGAAGGGCAAGGATAGTATTCCTATTGCAGTTCGTATTATTGGTGAGATTAAGACTGCTGATGCTGGCGACCAACTTAAGACTGACCAAAAGGGTCTTTTGCTGAAAGGCAATAGCGAAGCTACAAAAATGAATGTTACCATCGAGGGTATCGGTGATGATGCTTGCTTCCATGGCTTTGGTTTGGGTATCATCAATGGTACAGGCGTTGAGGTTCGCAACATGGCATTCTTCTATCAAGGTTCAAGCAGTGATAACATGGAGATTAAGGGAACACATCACATCTGGGTTCACAACAACGACTACTTCTATGGTGAGCAAGGTGGTGGTGACCACGCTAAGGGCGATGGTGCTTTGGACTCTAAGGATGGTGCTTCTTTCTGCACATTCTCTTATAACCACTTCCACGACACAGGTAAGTCAAACCTCTGTGGTATGAAGAAGGAAACTGTTGATAATCTGATTTGCTACCACCACAACTGGTTCGACCACTCAGACTCTCGTCACCCACGTGTACGTACATCTTCTGTTCACGTATGGAACAACTACTATGATGGCGTTGCTAAGTATGGTATTGGTGTAACAATGGGCGCAAGCGTATTCGTTGAGTCTAACTACTTCCGTAACACTAAGTATCCTATGATGATTTCCAAACAGGGTACAGATGCCAAGGGCGATGGTACATTCTCTGGTGAGGCTGGTGGTGTATTGAAGTCTTACGGCAATATCTTCGCAGAGAAGGGAAGCCATTTTAGCTATGTCACTTGGAAGCAATCAAACACAGACTTTGATGCATATGAGGTAGCTTCTCCTTCAGAAAAGGTTCCTGCTACAGTAGTTGCTAAGGCAGGTGGTACATCATACAACAACTTTGATACTGACGCTTCAAAGATGTATACATATACTCCTGATGCTACTGTTGATATTCCTGCTAAGGTAACAGGCTTCTATGGTGCAGGTCGTTTGAATCAGGGTGATTTCCACTATACATTCAACAATGCTACAGATGATGCTGACTATGGTCGTTGTGTAGGTCTTGATGCCATTCTTTCTTCATATAAGACAAGTCTCGTAGGTATCTTCGGTGACGAGAATGCATCAAGCGGTGAGACTGGTGGTACAGTAACTCCAACTCCTACACCAGACCCTACACCAGATCCAACTCCAGACCCAACACCTACCCCAGACCCAACTCCTGACACCCCAGCTGTAGAGGGTACTGTAACATGTAGCTTCTCTTATGATAGCACAACAAAGACATTTAGCATCTCTAATCCTGCTTTCACACAGACAGGTTCGAAGAGCAACTATACTAAGGAAGAAACAACTATTGATGGTGTGACTTACAAGGCAAGTGCTAAGATGGAATCTGGTACAGAGATTAGCTTTGCAACAACTTCTAAGATGACATTATCGATTTATTTCGGTTCTACATCTAAGAATCAAAATGTAAAGGTTGACGGAACAAAGATTATTGGCAATCCTGCTACTGTAGTTCTTGAGGCTGGTGCTCACAAGATTTCTAAGGCTGACACAGCTTCAATCGCTCTCATCAAGCTTGTTCCTGTAACAGAATAAATTGGAATTCATTATAAGTTAGGTATTCAAAAATAATCAAATGAAACGAAGGGCTGTCTCTCCATAATGAGAGCAGCCCTTTTTGGAAAACAAACAAAAGGATAAAGACTAATCACATTATGAAACATATTAACTCTAATATCTCAGCGCAGTTTAAGGCTGTTTGTAGAAAAACCATCTTAGCATCGACTTTGCTCTGTAGCTTTTCGGTGATGGCAAATGCGCAGACACAAGATGGTCGTGATTTCTCTATTGATGGCTTTGCTGCCTATGAAGGAGTGGTAGGTTCTAATTGGTATCGTGCTGGTGGCACTACTGGAGGAGCTGGTGGTAAGGTAGTAAAGGCTAACACCTTCTCTGAGCTTCAGGCTTATCTTCAGGCTACAGATCCATACATCGTTATCGTTGACCATGATATATCTACAGGCATCAAGTGCTATGTTGATGGTATTAATACAGGTAAGCTACTTGATGACCAAAGTGGCAAGAGTGGTGTGGAGACAACATACGGCGAACGTATTATGCTGGCTCCTAACAAAACTCTTATTGGTGTGGTAGATCCTGCCACTGGCAAGGCTCCTTTGTTTACTCATATCACCTTCGTGATGCAGTCGGTAGACAACATCATTATCCGCAACTGCCGTTTCACTATGAAGGGCGTACCTGTGCTCAGAACTGGTGAGAATAAGATAGTGGCTTATAGAAATGGAAAGCAAATAGAAGTTGGCGACCCAGACTGCATCGGTATTCAGGCTGATAAAGTTAGTGCCAAGACCAACTGGGGTGGACATATTTGGATAGACCATTGTGAATTCTTCAATGGCGATGCTGCCAATAAAGACAGATATGATGGTTTGCTCGACTGTAAGAACAATGTGCAGTGGATGACATTCAGCTACAACTATTTCCACGATCATGACAAGAGTTGCTTGTGGGGTAAGGGCGATTCTGATGTATACGAGAATTGTCGTACAATCTCTTTTCATCACAATTTCTTTGATAATATTCAAGGTTCTCGTCTTCCTCTTCAGCGTGGTGGTCACGTACATTATTACAACAACTATATGCTCAACTGTGAGGATGGATGGGATATCCGTACAGGAGCTGTGGCATACGAAGAAGGTTGCTATTTCGAAGATACAAAGTCGCCTATCCGCTCAGATAGAGGTGGTAGCTTGAATATCTCTAAGGCTGAAGGTTATGATTGTATCTACAAGGGATGTAACAACTTGATGGAAGGCTACACAAATATTGATGGCGCAAAGATTAGCAAGTCTCTTCCTGTTACCAAGACTGATTGGGTTCCTACGCAGACTGTAGCCTCATACACCCAGCATCATCTTGATAAGACAGAAGATGTGCCTGAAATCTGTAAGAAGTATGCTGGTGCAGGCAAGGTTGAAATATGGAATGCTTATACTTCTGCTATTCCTTCTGCTGATGCAGCAGAGTTTGATCACGCTATCAAGAATCCCAGTCCATTGAATGGAGCCAAGACATACGATGCTGAAGGCAATGAAATGAAGGATGCAGCAACAGGAATCTCTGTTACAGAACAGGCTTCGTTGAAAGAAATTGTTAAGGTTGAGTATTATGACCTTTCTGGTGCGCATATTGCAACTCCACATCATGGTGTAAACCTTGTGAAGAAGATTGATGCCGACGGACATGCAACAGTAAAGAAAGTTGTATTCTAAGAAAAACAATAAAAAACGGGCAAAAGGTTCATAAACACCTTTTGTCCGTTATGCTTTATAGCAATTCTGGTAGTTGGAAAAGCTTGATGCCATTGCTACCTTTTATTAATATGCAATGGTTCTTAGGTTTGTTCTCGGCTATTGCAGCCTTTACTTGCTCTATATCGTCAAACTTGCGGAAGTTGCAGTTGGTCTTTGTAAACTCAGCACCAACAAGCCATACATTATTAATATTAGTAGAAGCGATGAAATCAACAATTTTTTGATGTTCCTCTTCGCTAACCTCGCCAAGTTCGCGCATGTCGCCAAGTATCGCCATCTTGTTATCAGCCTTCATGATGTTGAAGTTCTGCAATGCTGCCATCATGCTTGATGGATTCGCATTGTAGGCATCAACGATAAGTTTGTTGTCTGCTGTTTGCTCAAATTGTGAACGGTTGTTGCTTGGGATATAGTTTTCCAAAGCATGGCAGATAGCTTCTATGCTAACACCGAACTCCAGTCCGATGGTTATTGCTGCAAGCATATTGTCGATATTATATGCTCCGATGAGATGGGAAGAAATAGTATGCTTTTCGCCTTCGTCTACTTGGAATTGGAATGTGAGGAATGGTGCACATTCTACCACTTCGCCTCTAACCTTTAAGTTTGCAGCCTTCTGACCATATCTTACTATGTCTGTGATGTTGCGCTCTTCTGTCATTTTGCAGAGGTGTTCATTATCGGCATTCAAGAAAACCTTGCTGTTGTGAGCCTTTAAGAAATCGTATAGCTCACCCTTAGTCTTCATTACACCTTCGAAAGAGCCAAAGCCCTGCAAGTGGGCGCGACCCACATTGGTAATCATACCGCATGTAGGCTCTGCGTATTCAACAAGCTTCCTGATGTCGTCGGGATGCGATGCTCCCATCTCTACAACAGCTATGTCATGGCAACTATCGAGGGTAAGCAGAGTTTTTGGTACACCTACATCATTGTTGAAGTTGCCTTGAGTATACATCACATTATATTTCTCCGACAATACGGCTGCAATAAGTTCCTTGGTTGTAGTCTTGCCGTTTGTGCCTGTGATACCTATTACAGGAATGTTGAATTGACGACGATGTTGGCGTGCCATCTCTTTGAATGTTGTCAATACATCGTCGACAACGATAAATCTCTCGTCACCCTCTATGGCATACTCCTTCTCGTCAACGACAGCATAAGAGCAACCCTTGTCGAGAGCTGCCTTAGCAAACTTATTACCGTCGAAAGATTCGCCTTTTAGTGCAAAGAATATGGAACCGGCAGGGCAGTTGCGCGAGTCGGTAGTAGCCTGCTTGCCTGCCTGTAGGTAGAGGCTATAAAGTTGTGCTGCGTCCATAATAATTATAGCGTTTTGTTGATACCTCGATATGTTATATCTGCGAGGAATGATGCAAAATTATATAAAAATGATGAGATATGTAGACGATTATGGCAAAAAGTTTGAAAACATTGTTTTCTTTCAAAGAAAGTTATTATATTTGCATGGATATGAATAAACCTATTGATTATACCATAAACGTTAGAGGCCGACTCATAGATTTGTCGAAGCCTAAGGTGATGGGCATCTTGAATGTCACTCCCGATTCATTCTTTAGTGGTAGCCGTAAGCAGACAGAACAAGAGATTGCAGAACGAGCTAATGCCATAATAGAAGAGGGTGGCACATTTATAGATGTTGGTGCTTTTTCTACTCGTCCAGGTGCTTTAGAAGTTAGTGAAGAAGAAGAGGCCCGCCGCTTAAAATGGGCATTAGAGATAGTGCGTCGTGAGCAACCAGATGCTGCTGTGTCGGTAGATACCTATCGTCCTATTGTGGCACGTAAGTGTATAGAAGAGTGGGGCGCTGATATTATCAACGATGTGTCTGAAGGTGGACTGACAGGAATCGTTAATACTCCTATCAATGAGAGTGGCAACATGTTTCAACTTATTGGCGAACTGAAGGTGCCATATATCCTTATGTCGGTGAAATCTAACATCAAGGATATGCTAAAAGCCTTTGCAGCCGAAGTTCAGCAGTTGCGCGACTATGGAGCTAAGGATATTATTCTTGATCCAGGCTATGGCTTTGGTAAAACGCTCGATGATAACTATCAGATATTATCAGAAGCAGAGAAGTTGCTTGTTCTCGACCTTCCTATCTTGGTAGGCATATCTCGAAAGTCGATGATATTCAAGCTTGTTGGCGGTAGCCCAGATACTTCTCTAACAGGAACAGTAGCTATCAACACCATGTCGTTGATGAAGGGTGCTGGCATCCTTAGAGTTCACGATGTGAAAGATGCTGTCGACACCGTGGCTGTCGTTGAGAAGATGCAAACTATGCACGGATAGGCTTTATATCATGCATGAATAGAAAATAATCAAACTAATTATAACACCATGTTTTTTGATTTTGGCGTAAAAGACATTATAGACATTGTGCTGGTGGCACTAATGCTCTATTATATTTACCGACTTATGAAGGAGAGCCGTTCGCTCAACGTCTTCATAGGTATCATCGTGTTTGTGGTAGTCTGGCTTTTCGTGAGTCAGGTTATAGAGATGCGCCTGCTGGGTAGTATCATGGACAAACTTGTGTCGGTGGGTGTTATTGGTTTGATAGTGCTATTTCAAGAAGAAATTCGCAAATTCCTTTATTCCCTCGGTACACACCAACGTATGCGCAGTATATTTAAACTGTTTGCAAACAAGAGTGGAGAAGAGATAGAAGAAGATAAGGAAACTATTATGCCTATAGTGTTGGCATGTATGGATATGTCGAAAAATAAAGTTGGTGCCCTTATCGTGATAGAGAGAGCTATTCCGCTCGATGATATCGTGAATACTGGCGACCTTATCGATGCACGTATCAACCAACGCCTAATAGAAAACATATTCTTTAAGAATTCGCCTTTGCATGATGGCGCTATGATAATTTCCAAGAAACGCATAAAATCGGCAGGATGTATTTTGCCTGTGTCGCATAGTCTTGATATTCCTAAGGATCTTGGTCTTCGCCACCGTGCTGCTATGGGAATATCACAAGACTCTGATGCTATAGCTGTCATCGTGAGTGAGGAGACTGGTAGGATAAGTGTGGCAATAAAGGGCGAATTCCGCTTGCGCTTGTCGGCAGAAGAACTTGAGAGTGTATTAGCAAGAGAAATGGCATAAATAAATGAAGTTTTGTTTTGTTATTCCACTCACTTGCAGTACCTTTAGATAAGGTGTGCTACGTTCGGGAATAAAAAACAAAAACTTCGTGTTTTGTTTTGTTATTCCACTCACTTGCAGTACCTTTGCAAAAGAAATATATAAGAAACTTTTTTTTATAACAAACTATGGATTTATTACAACAGATTGTTGAGCGCGCAAAATCAAACAAGCAGCGCATCGTGCTCCCTGAAGCAACTGAGGAGCGTACATTGAAAGCCGCCGACCGTGTATTGGCTGACGACATCGCAGACATTATCCTTATAGGTAACCCTGATGAAATCAAGAATCTCGCTAAAGGTTGGGATCTTCACAACATCGACAAGGCTACCATCATCGACCCTCTGAACAACGAGAAGAGCGAAGAGTATGCGGCATTGCTTGCAGAATTGCGCAAGAAGAAGGGTATGACCATCGAGCAGGCTCGCGAGTTGGTTAAGAATCCTCTCTATCTCGGTTGTATGATTATTAAGACTGAAGGTGCTGACGGTCAGATTTCAGGTGCTCTTAGCACTACTGGCGACACTCTTCGTCCAGCTCTTCAGATCATCAAGTGTGCTCCTGGTATCACTTGCGTAAGTGGTGCAATGCTTCTTATCACAAAGCAGCAGCAGTATGGCGACAATGGCTTGGTAGTAATGGGCGATGTTGCTGTTACTCCTATGCCAGATGCAGACCAGTTGGCACAGATCGCTATCTGTACTGCACAGACAGCAAAGAGCGTGGCAGGTGTAGATCCTAAGGTTGCCATGTTGAGCTTCTCTACAAAGGGTAGTGCTAAGCACGAGGTTGTAGACAAGGTAGTTGAGGCTACTCGTCTTGCTAAGGAGCGTGCTCCATGGCTTGATGTTGATGGTGAACTCCAGGCTGACGCAGCTCTCGTACCATCTGTAGGTGAGAAGAAGGCTCCAGGTAGCCCTATCGCTGGTAAGGCTAACGTATTGGTAGTACCATGCCTTGAGGTTGGTAACATCGGCTATAAGCTCGTTCAGCGTTTGGGCGATGCTATCGCTATCGGTCCTATCCTTCAGGGTATTGCTCGTCCAGTAAACGACTTGAGCCGTGGCTGCTCTGTTGATGACATCTACTATATGGTAGCTATCACAGCTTGCCAGGCTATGGATGCAAAGGCTTAAAACAATAACCAACATTCATAATTCAATATTTATAAAAAATATGAACGTATTAGTATTAAACTGCGGAAGCTCGTCAATCAAGTACAAGCTCTACAACATGGACAACGAAGCTGTGCTTGCACAGGGTGGTGTTGAACGTATCGGTCTTGACGAGGCTTTCATCAAGATAACCTTGCCAAACGGTGAGAAGAAGATTATCATGCACGACATGCCTGACCATAAGGAAGGTGTGAACTTCGTGTTCAAGTGCTTGCTCGATCCTGAGTTTGGTGCAATCAAGGACTTGAAGGAAATCGACGCTGTAGGACACCGTGTCGTACAGGGTGGTGACAAGTTCAAAGAGAGTGTTATCGTTGATAAGAGCGTAGAGGATGGTATTGAGGAACTTTGCGACCTCGCTCCTGTTCACAATGCTGGCCACTTGAAGGGTCTTCGTGCAGTTGACGCTTTGATGCCTACAACTCCTCAGGTTTGCGTATTCGACAATGCATTCCACAGCACAATGCCTGACTATGCTTACCTCTATGCAATTCCTTACGAGTTGTATGAGAAGTATCACGTACGTCGCTATGGTTTCCACGGAACTTCTCACCGCTATGTTTCTAAGCGTGTTTGCGAGATTCTTGGTCTCGACCAGAACAACTCTAAGATTATCACTTGCCACATCGGTAATGGTGGTTCTATCGCTGCTGTATTGAATGGTAAGGTTATGGATACCTCTATGGGCTTGACTCCATTGGCAGGTTTGATGATGGGTTCACGTTGTGGTGATATCGATGCTTCTGCTGTTACATACTTGATGGAGAAGTTGAACATGAAGCCACAGGAAATGGCTGACTTCTTGAACAAGAAGAGTGGTGTGCTCGGTATTACAGGTATCTCTTCAGATATGCGCGATGTAGAGAAGGCTGCTAACGAGGGTAACGAAAAGGCTCAGTTGGCTCTTCGTATGTACGAATATCGCATCAAGAAGTATATCGGTGCTTATGCTGCTGCTATGGGTGGTGTAGATGCTATCGTATTTACTGCCGGTGTTGGTGAAAACCAGACCGACCTCCGCGAGGATTCTTGCAAGGGCTTGGAATTCCTTGGCATCAAGATCAACAAGGAAGTTAACGACAAGGTTCGTGGTGAGGAAGCTATCATCTCTACCGACGACAGCAAGGTTAAGGTTGTTGTTGTTCCTACAGACGAGGAAATCGTTATCGCTCGCGATACCGTAGAATTGGTAACAAAGAAGTAATTATATACCTCTTTTTATATTATAGAGGATGCTCTTTTTCGTAAGGGCATCCTCTTTTTTTATTTATAATTAGCAATATTTGTTTTGACTATTTCGGCTTAAAAGAAAAGTTTTTCTAGTTATACTTCTTAATAATAAATATAAGTTGTATATTTGCAGTAGCTTACATAGTATTATTCAACGGGTAAAAGCATTATGGATACGAATGTAGTAAATATTATAAGTGAATACTTTAAGTCAAAGCCAGTCGATAAAGCTTGGGTATTCGGTTCCTTTTCTCGTGGTGAGGAAAGGGCTGATAGCGATATTGATATTATTGTAGCTCTTTCCCCCAATGCTCGTTTAGGTTTAGGCTTTTTTGAAATGATTTGTGATTTGGAAGATCGCCTTAATCGCCCTGTTGATATGGTAAGAGAAGGACAGCTTCTGCCTTTTGCCTCAGAGAGCGCTAATCGTGATAAAATACTTGTCTATGAGAGAAAAAGTTAGAGATAAGGGACGATTGAAGCATATTCTTGCTGCAATTGATAAGATTGAGGAGTATACTGATGGTATGTCGAAACAGAAACTTGCTACAGATTCTCTTCATCTTCATGCAACAGCCTACAATATTCAAATTGTTGGCGAGGCTGTATATAAATTAACCAAAGAGTTTAAAGATGAACATCCACAAACTCCATGGAGATTTATAGAGAAGATGCGACATATTTTAGTTCATGACTATTTTGCTGTGGATGTTGAAATCATGTGGTTGGTCATAGAAGATGATATTCCTGTGCTTAAGCAACAAATACAAGCTTATATAGCTGAACTTGAATCTAGTGAAGAATAAATAAAAATAATATGAACAAGAAGATTGTTACTTTCGGAGAGATATTGTTGCGACTTTCTAAGTCGGGATACCAACGTCTTGGTCAAGGACATGTGATGGATGCCAATTATGGAGGTTCTGAGGCTAATGTCGCTGTATCGTTGGCTTGTCTTGGCGACAATGTGGAGTATGTTACTCGTGTGCCAAACAATGCTATGGGTAATGCAGCGTTGATGCACTTAAAGCAGTTCGGATTGAATACCAATCATATAGTAAGAGGTGGCGACAGACTTGGTGCATATTATTTTGAATCTGCTGCAGCTATGCGTAATTCATTGGTGGTATACGACCGCAATGATTCTTCATTCTGTACTCTCAAGCGTAATGATATTGATTGGGCTGCAGTATTCAAGGATGCGTCGATATTCCATTGCTCAGGTATAACTTGTGCTATGAGTCAAGATGCTCTTGATACAACTCTGGATGCTGTACAGTTGGCTGACTCTATGGGCGTAGAGATAACCTGCGATATCAACTATCGAAAGAATCTTTGGAAATATGATGGTGCAGATGCTCCTTCTACATTGCGTAAGTTGGTAGAATATAGTAGCTTTGTATTTGGCGACCAGAATGAATGGGAAGTTGCAAGTGGACTAAAGCATATTCCTTTTAAAGCTTTGGATTCTAACTATGAGATAGATAAAGCTGCTTATGAAGCTTATTTCAAGCAGTTGCAACAGCAGTTCCCACGTTGCCGTCGTATGCTCATGGCTCTTCGCAACCAGATTACTTCTGCTCATCACACACTTACAGGTGTACTCTATGCCGAAGGAAAGCTATATACCACACGTATCTATGATATTCAGCCTATTATAGACCCTATGGGTGTAGGCGATGCCTTTGTTGCTGCCTTTATCCATGCTCGTCAGAAGTGGGCTGATGATGATCAGCGTTGTCTTGACTTCGCTTTGTCTGCAAGTGCAATAAAGAATACTGTTCCTGGCGACCAAAACCTCGTTACTGAGGACGAGATTATTACCAATATGGGTAATGCTAATGGTCGCATAGAGAGATAAAACTAAGTGAAGAGTGAAGAACGAAGAGTGAAGAATCAATTAGCTTTATAATAAGCTATTAAACATTTAGATTCTTCACTCTTCGTTCTTCACTCTTCACTTTCTATGGTTGGCTTTCGCCTTCTACGTATTCTTCTAAGAACATGTGTTCACCATCGAATACTGCGTAGGTGAATTGCCATATCCAGTCGCCGAGAATCATCATTCTTGATTTACGGCTAAGCATAATGTCGAGTTCTATATGTCGATGACCATATAGGAAATAGTCTATTTCCGGATGAGTTTTCATATACTCTTTTGTATATAATACCAGATATTCCTTATTCTCACCCATGTAAGGAGGTTCCTTACCATCGGCACGCTTTAGTCTGGAATGCTTTGCCCAGTTTAGTCCCAACTGCATTCCCCACCAAGGATGTGCGAAGTTGAGCAATCGTTGGCAGAAGCGATTGTGGAACACTTTGCGTAGTAGCTTAAACTTATTGTCTGGGTCGCCAAGTCCATCGCCATGGGCAAGGTAGAACACTTTGTCGTATATCTCTACCGTTTCAGGCTTGGTGTGCACCTTCATTCCGCATTCTTCTTCCAAGTAGCCATAGGTCCAGATGTCGTGGTTGCCAGTAAAGAAGTGAACTTCCACTCCCATGTCTGTAAGTTCCGAAACCTTTCCAAGAAAGCGCGTGTAGCCTTTTGGCACTACATATTTATATTCGTCCCAAAAGTCGAACATGTCGCCAAGGAAATAAATGGCGGCAGCTTTGTTCTTTATGGTGTCGAGAAAACGCACCAGTCGTCGCTCTTGCATGCGGCTATGCTCAATGGCAAGTGAGCCTAAGTGGGCATCGCTGAGGAAATATACGTTCTTCATAGTGCTTATGCTTTATATACCTTATTATATAATATGGTGGGAGTGTTAGTGTTATTCAAATCCAAGCTCCACACGGGCTTCTTCGCTCATCATGCTCTGGTCCCATGCTGGTTCGAAAACGAGGTTCACGTTAGCAGATTTCACTCCTGTCACGCTCTCCACTTTTGTTCTTACATCTTCGAGTATGAAGTCGGCAGCTGGGCAAGAAGGAGCAGTGAAAGTCATATCAAGCTCCACGTTGCCATCGTCCTGCACGTCAATCTTGTATATCATGCCGAGGTTCCAGATGTCTACAGGAATCTCAGGGTCATAAACAGTCTTCAGTACGTCTACTATTCTCTCTTCTATCTGTGTCTTTTCTTCTTGTGTCATAATATTTTTTTATAGTTTTCCTTCTTCTCTATAGCTATAATATTTCCCGTCGCATACTATTATATGGTCGAGAAAGTATAGTCGCATGGTTTCGCAGGCATCCTTTATCTTTTTTGTTATCTGGTCGTCCATACGACTTGGTTTGTTGTTATTGCTCGGATGGTTGTGACAAATGGCTATTACTGTAGCGTTGTTCAGTATCGCTTCTCTCATCACCACTCTTACGTCTATAGCTGTTTCGCTGATGCCACCATGACTTATCTTTGCAGCCTTTATAAGCTTAAAGTTTTGATTCATTAGCAACACCCATGCTTCTTCCATGTCGAGATCTTGCATCTTGGGGTGCATATACTCGTAGATGGCAGTAGCGCTACCCATATCTGCTCGCTCCTTTGGTGCGCAAGCAGCGCGTCGTTTGCCCAGTTCGCAAGCTGCTAATATCGTGATAGCCTTTGCTTCGCCTATGCCATTAAACTCCATCAGCTCATGTTGCGACATCTTGCCAAGCGAATTTAGGTTGTTGTCGCAAGAGTTCAACACTCTCTTCATCAAGTCTACGGCACTCTCTTTAGTAGAACCCGAACCGATAAGTATAGCGAGCAACTCGGCATCGGTAAGCATATTAGCTCCTTTTGCCATGAGTTTCTCCCTTGGACGGTCTTCTTCAGCCCATTCGTTGATATTCAGTTTCTGTATATCGTTCATTGGTCGAAACTCCTGTACCTTTATTTATAGAATGTTTTTTCGAAAGCAGCAAACTCACTCTTGCCAAGCACACATCGGCGCCACCATGCGTTTAAGAATCCACATCCGTAGCCCATCAACTGTATGAATGCCGACACCACGCTCAGTGCTCCTATCTTCAAACTGCGATTCTTTCGTGTACTATCTGCGAATAGGGCTATGCAGTATAGCAGAATGAAGAATGTGCATAGCATAGCAAGTTCCATAACAGCGAAACCTATAGACTGGTTCATGTGGTCGGGACCGAAGTTGAACATGAATAATCCCAATGCCCATATAGCTATGGTACCAAAGATGCCAAGAGTGAAAACCATTGGCAATAGGTGAACAAGCTTTAGGCTCTCTGGATATTTCTTATATAGGTTTATGCGTGCGATACCACTATTATATACCTGTCGCCAGAACTTGCGGAAGTCGGTGCGGCGCTTGTGCCATACCCATGCCTCTGGGAAAAGGCGACATTTATATCCAGCTTTGAATATGCGAATAGAGAAGTCGATGTCTTCTCCGAATCTCATCTTCGAGAATCCTCCCAAAGCCATATAAGCCTTTTTGCTTATTCCCATGTTGAATGAGCGAGGATAAAATTTGTCTAGCTTCTTCTTTCCGCCACGAATACCGCCAGTAGTAAAGAACGAAGTCATAGAATACGATATTGCCTTCTGAGTGTCGGTGAATGAAGAGTGAGCCTCGTCTGGTCCGCCGAAAGCATCTGCATGCTCTCTATCCAGTTCTTCGTTGATAGCTTTGATATAGTCTGTAGGCAACACCACATCTGAGTCGAGCACTATCACATACTCGCCATTAGCTCTCTCTGCACCATAGTTGCGGCTCTGACCTGGTCCGCTATTGGGCTTATTATAATAATGTAAGTCGAGTTTGCCGGCATATTTGTCGCAAACCTCCTTACATGGAATACTACTTCCATCCTCCACGATAATGACTTCGAAATCCTTAACACTTTGATTTGTCAAGCTTTCGAGTAGTTCATCAACTTCGTCTGGTCGATTGTATACAGGTACTATTATGGAGTATCTCATATTATAAATCTTATATTTTTTACAAAGATAGTGCAAACGAGCGGAATAACAAAAGAAATACGAAGTTTTCTTTTTTATTCCCGAGTGCAGCCTATCTTATGAAAAGATAGTGCAAAATTTCGATTAAGCGAAGAGAATGCAAATGTATTTGCATTCTTGAGTGTGAGAAATTTATCTAAACGAGCGGAATATCAAAACAAATAACGCAGTTTTTGTTTTGATATTCCCGAGCGTAGCCTATCTTGTATAATAACAAAAGAAAGAATATAAAAAATGGCAGCAAAGAAACAGATGTTCCTTTGCTGCCATTTGCGCCTGTTTTGTATAAAAGCAGGATTACTTTCCGTGGTGCTCGTCAGATACAGTTAACTTCTTACGACCATGACGACGGCGAGATGCCAATACACGGCGGCCGTTCTTAGTTGCCATTCTCTCACGGAAGCCATGCTTGTTTACACGGCGACGATTGTGGGGCTGAAATGTTCTTTTCATCTTATTATTTTCTTTTTAATGTTATGTGCTATAGGTAAAGATGCGGGCACACCACACCTTTTGGGCTGCAAAATTACTCATAATTTTCCAATTAACAAAGAATTAACCGATTTTTCGCCCTTATTTATATGTTTTTTTATAAAAATGTAGTAACTTTGCACCCTGTAAAGGCGAAATATAATAAATAACACAAGAATATTACAATGATTAATTCACAGGAAATCAAAATTGGAACTTGCATCCGCATGGATGGCAAGATCTGGACTTGCATCGACTTTCAGCACAGAAAGCCAGGTAAAGGAAATACCGTAATGATTACCAAACTGAAGAACGTTTCAGACGGTCGTGTATTGGAGCGTACTTTCCAGATTGGATTCAAACTCGAGGATGTTCGCGTAGAGCGTCGCCCTTATCAGTATCTCTATGAGGATGCTACAGGTTGCATCCTTATGAATCAGGAGACTTTTGAGCAGATCCCTGTTGCAAAGGAGCAGATTACTGGTGTAGAGTTTATGAAGGAAGGTGATATCGTAGAGGTTGTTACAGATACCAGCGATGGTTCTATCCTCTTGGCTGAAATGCCTGTTAAGACAAATCTCCGCGTTTCTCACTCTGAGCCAGGTATCAAGGGCGATACAGCTACCAACGCTACTAAGCCAGCTACTCTTGAGACAGGTGTTGAAATCCGTGTACCTCTCTTCATCAACGAGGGCGACCTTATTCAGGTTGACACACGCGATGGTTCTTACCTCAGCCGTGTAAAGGAGTAATCCTGTAGGCAGATAATTCTGATACAAAATATCTTGCACCGCAACATGTTTTATCATGATGCGGTGCTTTTTTTGTTATTTGTTTTGATATTCCATCCAATTAAATAAATTTCTAACACTCAAGAATGTAAATACATTCACATTCTTTTCGCTCAATCGAAATTTTGCACTATCTTTGCAAGAAATAGAATATTATATAATGACACCTTCTGAATTCATAGGAAAATTCAAGAGTAAATACTTGTGGTATAATTTGGCAGCGATGTTTTTCGTTGTCATTATACTCTGTACTGCTGTCAGGTTTGGACTTGACATATATACGCACCATGGCGAGTCGATAATTATACCAAACCTCAAACACAAGAGTTTTGATGAAGCCAAAGAAATTCTTGACCATCTTGGCATAGAAGCAGTTATTGGCGATACTGGATATGTCAAGGCTTTGAAGCCAGACTGTGTGCTTGAACAGAGTATTGCTCCTGGCGAAAGAGTGAAGTCGGGGCATGTGATATATCTTGTCATCAACTCTTCGCATACTCCAACCCTTTCTCTTCCAGATGTTATTGACAATAGTTCTCTGCGTGAGGCTATGGCCAAGCTGTCTGCTATGGGCTTCAAACTCGGTCAGCCAAAATTCATTCCTGGTGAAAAGGATTGGGTTTATGGCATTACTGCTAATGGAAGGAATGTGAATGCAGGCGATAAGGTTTCTATAGAAGATGTGCTCGTGATAGTTGCTGGTAATGGCAGACTGGGCGAAGATGATTCTGCTACATTGGTAGAGGATGACTTCAGCGACTTTGATGATTTTGAGTCGGCACCAACAAGTGATGAATTAGAAACAGTAGCTCCTGTTACAGAATCAAGCGTGCAACCTGCTCATCCTGCAGAAAAAACACAACGCGAACCTGCAACAACTCACGAACAGAATTCAGGTAATGGTCCTGTTGTAAGAAAATTGAATTAATGGAACAAAACGAAATATTTGATGAAGGCTTCGATGAGCTATACGAAGTTGATGGCATAGAAGGCGATATCGATGGCGCAGATAATGATGGCGCAGATTCTGATGACAGCCAACTCTATGAACATCGTAAGGTAGTAGTAGACCCAGGACAAGCTCCTGTACGTGTAGACAAATACCTTACCGACCGTATGCCTCATTCCAGTCGTAATAGAATACAGAATGCTGCCGATGCAGGCTTCATCTTTGTTGATGGTAAGGCTGTGAAGAGCAACTTTAAGGTGCGTGCTGGCAACGTGATAACGTTGATGCTCGACCGCCCACGACATGATAACACCATTGGTGCTGAGGATATTCCGCTCAATGTCGTATACGAGGATGATGAGCTCATGGTGATAAACAAACCGGCAGGCATGGTGGTACATCCTGGAGCTGGCAACTTCCACGGCACATTGATAAATGCCGTAGCTTGGCATCTCAGAGATTTGAAGTCTTTCGACCCTAACGATCCAGAGGTGGGCTTAGTACATCGTATAGATAAAGATACCAGCGGACTCCTCGTTGTAGCCAAGACTCCTAATGCTAAGACACACCTTGGCAAGCAGTTCTTTAATAAGACTACACATCGTAGCTATAATGCTTTGGTGTGGGGAAACTTCATCGAAGATGAGGGAAGAATAGAAGGCAACATCGGTCGCGACCCTAAAGACCGCCTGCGTATGGCTGTGTTTGATCCCGACTCTGGTATCGGCAAGAATGCCGTAACTCATTATAGGGTGCTCGAACGCTTTGGCTATGTAACGCTCATTGAGTGTATTCTCGAAACAGGTCGCACCCATCAGATTCGTGCCCACATGAAGCATATTGGTCATCCGCTTTTTGCCGACGAACGCTATGGAGGTAGCGAGATATTGCGTGGCAACCGCAGTTCATCGTATAAGGCGTTCATTCAGAATTGCTTCAAACTCTGCAACCGTCAGGCTCTACATGCCAAGACTCTTGGCTTTGTGCATCCTGTCACTCGTCAGCAGATGGACTTCACCTCTGAATGGCCTGAAGACTTTAAGGCTCTTATCGAGAAGTGGCGCACCTTTATTGCTGGTAGCACACAAAACGAAATTTGATAAACATAAATAAAACAACATACTTAAAATGAAGACACAAAAAAGAACTGTCGCCATCGTATGTGGTGGCGATTCATCAGAACATGATGTATCGTTGAGGTCGGCACAAGGACTTTATTCCTTCTTCGACCATGATCGCTATGATATCTACATCGTAGATGTCAAAGGTACAGACTGGCATGTAAATCTCGACAATGGCGAGATTGTGGAAATTGACAAAAACGACTTCTCTTTCAAGCTTGATGGCAAACATATATACTTCGATTATGCTTACATCACCATCCATGGTCAACCAGGCGAGAATGGTGTTATGCAGGGATATTTCGACCTAATCCATTTGCCTTATAGCACAAGTGGTGTGCTCGTAGAGGCTATGACCTTCGACAAATATGTGTTGAACAACTACCTCCGTGGCTTTGGAGTAAATGTTGCTGATAGCATATTGCTCCGTCGTGGCGAAAGCTATGATGAGCAGGCTATTGCCGATCGTCTTGGCATGCCATGCTTCGTTAAGCCTGCTGCCGATGGCTCAAGCTTCGGCGTTTCTAAGGTTAAGAATGCCGACCAGTTGGCTCCTGCACTCCGTGTAGCTTTCATGGAGAGCGATGAGGTTATGATCGAAGGCTTCCTTGATGGTGTGGAGATTTCGCAGGGTGTATACAAGACTGCAGAAAAGTCAGTAGTATTGCCAGCAACAGAGGTTGTTACAAGCAACGAGTTCTTCGACTATGATGCAAAATACAATGGTCAGGTACAGGAGATTACTCCTGCTCGTCTTGCTCCAGAGACCGCTGCTAAGGTTGCTGCCGAGACTTCTCGCATCTACGATATCCTTCATGCCAACGGCATCATCCGCATCGATTATATCATCTCTAAGGATAAGGATGGCAACGACAAGATAAATATGCTCGAAATCAATACCACTCCTGGTATGACTGCCACCAGCTTCATTCCTCAGCAGGTTCGTGCTGCAGGCTTGGATATCAAAGAGGTGTTGAGCGAGATAGTAGAGAATCAATTTTAGTGAGATTACCTTTCACCCTTAACTTGAAACAATATGATACCAGAAAAGTTTGCTGACATCAGACCTTTCATCCCAGAGGAACTCCCTGAGGTGTTCGACAGACTTATTGCCAACGAGCAGTTTAAGGCTGTGCTTGCTTATCTATATCCAGGTGTGCCTGTAGAGGCTATTGCCGCAAAGATGAAGCAATGCAAAACAAATCTTGATTTTCAAAAGGCTTTCTGCATAGATTTCCTTCATAATCTGCTAAAGAAAGCAAGCTTGGGCTGTACTGCCGACTTCTCCAATATCAACCTTGCCGACCGCTATACTTTCATAAGCAACCATCGCGACATAGTGCTCGACTCAGCATTGCTCTCTGTCATGCTCTTCGAATCTGGTAGCAATACCACTTGCGAGATTGCTATTGGCGACAACCTCTTGGCTCTTCCTTGGGTAAAAGACCTTGTGAGAGTAAACAAGAGCTTCATCGTGAAGCGTAGCCTATCTATGCGCGAGATGTTGTTGGCAAGCAAACTCTTGTCGGAGTATATGCACTATGTCATCAACGATAAGCACGATAATGTGTGGATAGCTCAACGAGAGGGTAGGGCAAAAGACAGTAACGACCGCACTCAGGAAGCCATCTTGAAGATGATGGTAATGGGCGGCAAGGGCTCTGTTGTAGATAGTTTGCTCGACCTTCATCTTGTTCCTCTTGCTATATCTTATGAGTACGACCCTTGCGACTTCCTTAAGGCGCAGGAGTTCCAGCTCAAGCGCGATATCCCAGGATGGAAGAAGTCGGCTCAGGATGATATCGTTTCTATGCAAACAGGTATAATGGGCTATAAGGGTCATATCCACTATCATGCTGCTCCTTGTGTCGATGCTTGGCTTCGTGAGTTGCCTGCCGACACACCTAAGGCCGACATCTTCCGTATCATAGCAGAGCATATCGACCGTGAGATTCATGCTCACTATCAGCTGTTCCCTGCCAACTTTGTGGCTTTGGATATGCTTCAGGGCAATGATGCTCATGCCGATAAGTATAGCGCTGCCGACAAGGCTCAGTTTGAGAAATATCTTGCCGGTCAGTTGGCAAAGATACAGATAGAGAACAAGGACGAGGCTTATCTTCGCGAATGTATCTTGAAGATGTATGCTAATCCTGCTATCAACCAACTTGCTTTGGCATGATGCTTCGTAAGTATATATATACATTATTAATATTATGTTTTTCATCGTCAGCGTTCATATCATGTTCAAGTGATGGATATGACACTGGCGATGGAAATCTTAGTTATCTGTGTGCTGAGTTTGTTGAGGCTTTCACTTCTTCTGATACTATCGTGGTGAAAGCCGTAACCGACGATGGTACATCCTTGACTTTTACTCAACGCATAAAAACCAGTTGGACTTCCGTGCCCGACTCTTCTTTTCGTGCTTTGCTCTATTATAGCAAGGGCGATAATCCTGTTCGTGCTTTATCTTTGCGTCAGGTTCCTGTGCTAACTCCAAAGGAGCATGCTGACACCATAGCCACCGACCCTCTAACTGTAGAGAGTGTGTGGACAAGCAAGAACGAAAAGTATGTAAACCTTTCGCTTTTACTAAAGACTGGTGTTAGCGAAGGCGTAGACGAAAAGCAATGGCTTTCGCTTGTTGTCGACCCTGAATATTCTGGTACAGACAATTCGCTATTATTGCTTCATGCGCAGAATGGTGTGCCTGAGTATTATACCACTCGCATATATGTCAGCATACCAATAGCCGCATTGCCTACAGATAAAGCAACCGTACTGCGAGTGAATACATATCAGGGAATGAAAACGTATACTTTGCGATAAGCAAAAAATAATTATAAACTGCACAAAAAAAAGAAGTACTACTGCAAATACTCTTGCGTTAGTACTTCTTTTCTTTTTATTTACTAAAGTTTCGCATATGAGAGAAGTTCGTTTCTATAACTTCTGAACTTGCGGAAGTTCAATTATTTATTGCAAACCACCTTTTCAAGTTCTGCAATCTCTTCCTTTGTGGTAGCCCAACTTGTTACGAAGCGGCAGATGGTGTGATGGGCATCTGCTGTAGCAATGCGAGTGAATGCCACATGCTTCTCTAATCTTTCTACTTCCTTGTTCTCTATTATTACGAACTGCTGGTTTGTTGGTGAATCCATGTGGAAACCGTAGCCTGCCTTGCGGAATATCTCTTTCATTTCCTCAGCTCTATCGTTGGCATTGCGAGCAAGGTCGAAGTATAGGTTGTCGGTAAACAAAGCGTCAAACTGCAAACCGAGCAGTCTGCCTTTTGCCAATACAGCACCATGCTGCTTCTGGATGCTGAAGAAGTGCTCGTATGCATTGTGATGTGTAAACACTACAGCTTCACCACATAGTGCACCAATCTTTGTACCGCCGATATAGAACACATCGCAATGCTTAGCCAAGAATGGCAGGTCTATGTCGTTGCCTTTGGCAGTAAGTCCGTAGCCAAGGCGTGCACCATCTATATATAGTGGCATCTTGTAGTATTTGCACAGGTTGTATAGTTCCTCAAGTTCCTTTGCCGTATAGATGGTTCCAAACTCTGTAGGGAATGTGATATATACAAGTCCTGGGAACACAGAGTGCATGTTCTGCCCATCAGCAAGGAAACTCTCCATGAAGTTTTCCAATACGTCGGCTCTCAGTTTACCATTGTGATTTGGCACATTAATAATCTTGTGCTCAGTAAACTCAATGGAGCCACACTCGTGGGTATTGATATGTCCGGAGTCGACAGATATCACACCCTCATAGGAGTGGAGTATAGAGTCGATAACGGTGGCATTGGTCTGCGTACCTCCCGACATAAAGAATATGTCGGCATCATAGTCGTCGCATGCAGCCATAATTTTTCGCTTGGCTTCATCGCAATAAACGTCGAAGCCATAGCAACCCGTATGTTCGTTGTTTGTCTCGATAAGTCGCTGCAACACCTTTGGGTGTGCACCGTTGTTGTAGTCACATTCAAGAGAAATCATGCCTATGTTGTATTTGTTTATGCAAACTTACAATATTTCTTTTGAATGACATAGCGAAAGTGCAAAAAAAAGAGAGAAGTCTTGCTACTTCTCTCTATTCTATTCTTTTTATATGGTTTCTTATAGGCTTTCCAATACTCTCTTCAATACCACTTCGGCTGATATCTCGCGGTTTGCAGCTTCTGGTATCACCAAGCTGTGGTCGCTTTCTATCACGTCGTCGGTAACGATGAGACCGCGACGTACTGGCAAACAATGCATGAAATATCCGTTGTTTGTCCATGCCATGTGCTCAGAGTCGATAGTCCATCCCATGTCCTTAGATAGTATCTTACCATAGTCGGCAGGATTTGTTACACCTGGGCAACTCCAGTTCTTGGCATATACGAAGTCGGCACCCTCGAGAGCCTTCTTCTGGTCGTATTCCACCTTGGCATTGCCAACAAACTTAGGGTCGAGTTCATATCCCTCAGGATGGGTAACAACGAAGTCTACGTCTGCTGCGTTCATCCATTGAGCAAACGAGTTAGGCACAGCCTGAGGCAAAGCACGGCAATGAGGTGCCCATGTCAATACCACCTTTGGACGCTTGATGTTCAATTCTGTACATTTCTCCTTGATGGTGATGATATCGGCAAAAGCCTGAAGAGGATGCACGGTAGCAGTTTCCATTGCAACAACAGGCTTACCGCTATATTTCACAAACTGGTTTACTATGCTCTCGGCATAGTCGAACTCGCGGTCTTGCAATCCTGCAAACGAGCGTACGGCAATGATGTCGCAATAGCTCGACATTACAGGAATAGCCTCCAGCAAGTGTTCGCTCTTGTCGCCATCCATGATAACTCCACGCTCTGTCTCCAGCTTCCATGCTCCTGCATTCACATCCAACACTATGACGTTCATACCGAGGTTCATGGCTGCCTTTTGTGTGCTCAAGCGTGTGCGCAAGCTATTATTGAAGAATATCATGAGCAAAGTCTTGTTTTTGCCCAACTCTTGATAACCGAAACGGTTTGCTTTCACTTCCAATGCTTCGGCAATGGCTTTGTCAAGATTGCCGAGGTCTTCTACGTTGAAAAATGTCTTCATATTTGTGATAGTGTTTGTTTATGACATTTGCAAATATACGAAAAATTCGCTGTTTACCAAAAAAATGCTCGACGAATATGGCTGTTAGTTGAAATGATGATAGTTATATACCTTTATTATGCAATTATTTCGATATTTTCGTTGCGGGTATGGAAAAATATGCCTATATTTGCAACATCTACCACAAATCGATTTTTCTAAAATAATAATTATACTAATCTACAAAATTAAACATGAGAAAGTTATTACTTTTATCTCTGCTTGCCATGGTATCTATCTTTGTGCATGCAGGTGAGAATGACTTGTGCTGGGACTATACTAATAAAGAAATCCCATCAGCAGGTCCTGACAACGGCTTGTATTATGCAGGCTATGTGAATGATGGCGAAGGCAAAAACCTTAGTTTGCATGGTGTGAAGCTTAATAGCTCTGGCTATGCTTATTTCGAGAAGGCTGCTGTTGCTGGTAAGCTTAAGCTCATTATCAGTAATCGTAAGAGTACTGCGGAGTTTAAGGTTGATGTTTGCCGTGGTACTATGGAAGGTGGCAAGCCTGTAAAGGGCGATTTGATTGCTACTACCGCTGCTGCTCAAGGACCAGAAGAGGTTGTTGTTGATCTCGACGAAACTGTTACTGGTGTGTATATCACTCGTAATACTTCTGCCGAGGGTGTGCTCTGTAAGGTACAGTTCGTAGAGAATGTGGCTCGTACATTCAAGGACTTTGAACTTGACTTCCAGAACATCTCTGCTATGCCAGAGACAAAGCCTGAGGGTGTGACTACTCTCGAAGGTTCTCCACGTGGCGATGCTCACGGCTTGAACAACTTCAAGATGGTTGTAAATGTTGATGGTCCTGTGAAGTTTACTTTCGGTGGTTGCCAGTATAGCAATACCAATGCTACTATCATGAATGGTGAAACAGAGATTGGCTCTGTTGATGTTAAGACTCCTGGTTGCTATCATAATGGTGGCGTGGCTACATGGGTATACAACTCTATGGACCCTGCTACTCTTACTATCATCGGTGCACAGTATACTCCTTATATCAAGGCTGAGGCTTGTGAATATGTTGCAGACTTGAAGATTACATACTTCGATCAGAATGGCAATAAGCTTGGTGACGAAACTGTTGCTCCTGGTAGCGAGTTTACTCCTAAATATACTATTAAAGATCTTCCTGCTATCGAAGATGGCATGGCATTCCGTGGTTGGTTCACAAATGCAGGCATCAAGTTGACTGAAGGCACAAAGCTTGAGGCTGACACCCGCCTTAATGCTAAGGTAACTGCTATCGAAAAGGCTGTTGCTGGCACACACTATGACTACGACCTCACAAAGAGCTCTTGGTATCAGGAAGACCACGAACTTATCACTATCGATGGTAACTACTACAATAATCATGGTTGGCTGGCAAAGAGTATAAAGCTCGATGTTTCTTCACGTGCGGTGGTTCTTGTTAAGAACTGTCTCTATACAGCAGAGCAGGATGTTGTTGTTACTGATGCTGCTGGCAATCAGGTTGCAACCTTCCAGGGTAAGGCTGATGCTGATGGCGGAGCTGCTTCGTTCAAGTATGATGGCACTCCAACCACTCTCACTATCACATTCCCTTCTTCTGCTTATGTTCATGGCTTAGAGGTTTACAATGTTGATGATTTCGTAGCTAAGGATGAGGCTACAGGCTACTATGTTATTTCTTCTGGCGACGTTGCAAGCTTGATGCTTACTATCAAGTCGGCACAAGATGGCGACAAGATATTCCTTCCTAATGGTGTCTATGACTTCGGTCAGACTGTTAAGACTCCTATCTCTGCCAACAACCTCTCTATTATTGGCCAGTCTACAGAGGGTGTAGTAATCAAGAATGCTCCTGATGCTAAGGTTGAAGGTCTTGGTTCTGCCGACCTCTTCCAGAACTCTTCTAAGAACCTCTATATCCAGGATCTTACTTTGCAGAATGACCTCGACTACTATAAGGCAGGTTCTGCAGGTCGTGCAGCCGTTATCCAAGATGGTGGTACAAAGACTATTATGAAGAATGTAAACCTCCGCTCATATCAGGATACTTACTATTCTAAGAGTGGTGACTACTATTTCGAAGGTGGACTTATCCAAGGTACTGTCGACTATATCTGTGGTGGCGGTAGCGCTTACTTCAATGGCGTAACTCTCCTCAACAAGAGTCGTTCGGCTTCTGGCAATACTGGTGATTGCACTATTACTGCTGCTTATCCAAGAAATGCAGAAAAGGGATATGTATTCAACAACTGCTCTATCGAAACTGAAAGCAAGACTTTCAACCTTGGTCGCTCATGGGGTGATGCAAAGGTTGCATATCTTAACACTACTATCAATAGCGGTAAGCTCGTTAATAGCCGTTGGACAGCTGCTGGTATGAACTCTGTTCCTGTTTACTTCAAGGAATACAATACTGTTGACAAGTCTGGCAACAACATGAATACTCCTAAGTCTAACATTATTGAGTTTACTCACAAAAATGGTAACAAGACTATGGAGACCGTGCTTACAGAGGAAGAAGCTAAGGAGTTTACTCTCGACAAGTTCTTTACCGACTGGAATCCTGCTGAGGTTGCAGCTCAGGCTGAGGTTGACGCAGCAAACTTCGATGCTGAAGCTACATATCTCGTAGAAAAGGATGGTAAGTTCGTTGCTCTTATCAAGGGTGCTGACCTTTCTTCTTATTCTGAGGGAACTATCCGCAAGGCTAATGCTCGTGGAGGTTTCGGTGCTGCTGCCGATCTCGCTATCGTTACTGGCATCAAGAGCGTAGCTAATGTTGATAAGTCTACAAAGTCTGGCGTTATCTACGACCTCCTCGGTCGTCGCCTCCAGAACTTCAAGAAGGGTATCAACATCGTTGATGGCAAAAAGATAATCAAGTAAGTGAAGAGTGAAAAGTGAAGAGTGAAGAATCAAATAGCCATATAGACTAATGGATTCTTCACTCTTCGTTCTTCACTTTTCCCTTATTTGTCCTTCTCCTTCTATAATCCATTTGTACGTTGTCATTTCTTCCAACGCCATTGGACCACGAGGACCAAGCTTCTGTGTGCTTATGCCTATTTCTGCACCTAATCCAAACTGTCCACCATCTGTGAAGCTTGTTGGTGCATTCCAATATACGCAAGCTGCATCTACCATAAGCTGGAACTTCTTTGCTGCTTCTGCATTCTGAGTTATTATAGCCTCGCTATGTCCTGAGCCATATTGCGATATATGGTCTGTTGCCTGGTCTATATCGTCTACAGTTCTTATCGCCATTTTCATGGCCATAAACTCTGTGCCGAAGCTGTCGGCAGTAGCATGATTAAGCAAGTCGGTAGGGTAGTGACCATCCAATGCCGCATAAGCTCTTTCGTCGGCATAGATAGTTACGCCATTGTTTGCTAAAGGTTGGCAAACGGTAGGCAATGCTGCGAGCTTATCTTTATGTACTATCAAACAATCCAAGGCATTGCAAACGCTAACCCTTCGGCATTTTCCATTCTCTATGATGCGTGCAGCCATCTCGTTGTCGCCATCCTTATCTAAATAAGTATTCACCACTCCAGCTCCTGTTTCTATCACAGGCACCTTGGCAGTATTGCGCACAAAGTCAATCAACTTTCTGCCACCTCGTGGTATGCACACATCTATATATCCCACGGCATTCAGCATTTCGCCTGTAGCCTCGTGGGTAGCAGGCATAAGTTCGGCTATAGCGGTATTTACACCCTGTTGCTGCAACACTTCGTGTATCAATTCTATTGCAGCCTTGCACGATTCTTCTGCATCCTTGCCACCTTTCAGTATGCAAGCATTTCCACTCTTAAGACATAGTGAGAAAACGTCGAACGTAACGTTAGGGCGAGCTTCGTATATCACTCCTATCACTCCGAAAGGCACGCTCACTCTCTTCAATCTCAGTCCATTGTCAAGAGTCTTCTGCTTGCTTTCTATGCCCAATGGCGAAGGCAACATGCTGACATGTCGCATATCTGCAGCAATACCTTTCAGTCTATCTTCCGTTAGCTGCAGTCTGTCGTAGAGTGGATTTGCCTTATCCATCTTTGCCAAGTCTTTAGCGTTAGCCGCTAACAGCATTGGCATCTTCTCGATAATGGCATCCGCCACCTTATTAAGTATCTCGTTTCTCTTCTCGTCGGTAAGCAATCCCAATGTCTTGCTTGCCGCCTTCACTCTCTTAAAAGTCTCTGTCAATTCCATATCTTTATTGTTTGTGCTTGTTTAATGAAAGTTAGTGAGCGTAGCCTACCTTCTGCAAAGTTAGTGCAAGCGAGGGCAATGAAAGTTTATTTTCAGATTGCCGAGCGTAGCCTACCTTCTGCAAAGTTAGTATTTTATTTCTAATTTACCCTCTCGTTCTTAACTTTTTGCCATAAAAGTTTGATAGTCTGAATATTTATGCTTAAATTTGCCACAATCTCACAGTTTGCCCATTTGTAAGGGCGTGTGGGTTATTTACTGGTAAGGACGTTTACGGAACGTTATCTTTGAGTCTCGAATCTCGCAAATTTGAATACACTCAAAAAGAGAACGGCAACTGGAAGCGTCCACGACGGGTGTATTATATCCAAACGTGTAGGACATACTATTGTTTTTTTGGCAATGGCGTGTTTCTTATCGTTATATATTATAATGCGTCATGACGTGGGCTATCTGTGTTGTCTATCCTTTGAGTGTAGGCAATGCGAGAGCCTGAGACTTGGGATGGACAAGAAGTAGAGACTCCCACGTCTTTTTTAGTATCTATCAATTCAAACTTTATTCACCGCCTATTCTAGGGAGTTCTATCAGGCATTTTGATATCTATTATTTCTCTTAACTCCTTAATTTTAAACTTATGAGACATTTGTTATTTTTATTTTTGCTTGTTGTCAGTCAGACTGTAATGGGCAACGATTATGTTACAGTATTTAAGGCTAGTAGTAGTGTGTGTACTCCTATTACTATTAAATCATCTGCTGGTAATTATACATTAACTTCTGAATTAAGAATTCCGAAATCTTTAAGCTGGTTTGAGGCTTTTGATTGTCAAGGTCGTAAATTAATGAATCCTGGTGGTAGTGTCTCTGTTGGTACAGGGCAGACAACAATACGTACTTATGTTTTTACTACATTATTCCCAAGTAGTCAAAATCAAAACGTAGAATCTGTGAATAGTAACACAAACCAATCTTCTTATGGAGAATATAATTCTGATTATACTAAGGACTTAGCTGATAAATTAACAGATTATAGCACCTCTAAAGGATGGGATATTGATTATAATAGTATTACAATTGATGCAGGCTATGGCTTCCCATATGGTGGCTTAGGATTGAGAGCTCGCTATATATCTTCTAGCGTGATAGGTGTTTCAGCAGCTTTGGGTTATAATACTAAATATGACGAAAATACAAATAACAACAAGCAATTATATTGGAATGCAGGATTGCAGTTTCATCTTAACAAGTTTATAGCCCTTGGTTTTTATGGAGGTCCACAATATTTTAAGGAGTTTGATAAAACAGATATAAGTTTTGGTGCATTTGTTGAATACTCTCATAAATTTACTGATATTATCGGAATTACTGGAGGATTGGGCTGTGTTATAGATGGTGAACAAAAAGATACTAAGGGATTTTTTGCCGGTCACATTGGTCTTACGTTTGAAATCTTTGCAGATGATTAAAATAATTAAATAGATAAAAACAATAAAAGAGAGATTATCAATGATATTCTCTCTTTTATTGTTTTTGGTATAAGTTTCTATATTTGTTCTATCCAAACAAGCCAGCCAATGTTACTTGACAAGGGAACGTATCTGTATATTCGTTTTCGGCAAGAGGGGAGCTACCTATATATGTTAATAGGAAAGTCTTGTCACAGAATAGAGCTTCCATAGCTTCTTTGCGTTGGATGAGATGTGAGGCGTAGCTACTTGTTATGGTATATGGTGCTTTAGAATATTTCATTTCGCATAAGTTGGCTACATCGTCGCTACGATCAATGATAAGGTCTATTTGTAATCCCTCTGCATCCTTTTCACCACGAACGATATATGCCGACTCCATACTTGATATGCCACCTATTTGTAGTGCTTGTTTTATTTGACGAATATGTTGCAAGCATACTTCTTCGAAAGCAATACCTCTCCACGCTGTTAATTCCGACTCTTTAAGGTGGTGTTGCCAATAGTCTTCCTGCTTGATATTCTTGTTTTCTTTAAAATGAAGCCAAAACCAACAGAACGAATCCTTTAGCTTATAGCGCTCTTCACGATTAGATGCACCGAAAGGTACATATTTTATTATAAAGTCGCTACCGATGAGTGCCTTTAGCATTTTTGTAAATCCACCGTTAGGAATCATTTTGGCTTTCTCTGCAAGCTCTTGTCTGGTATATCCTGCATGTCGTTTGCCGAGTATACGGATGATATCCATACATTCTTCTGCATGGTCGAAGATGGAGTTGAATAGTCTATTGAATTCGTCGCCCAACTTAGCATTACGTGAAAAGAATAATGCGTCGATATTTTGTGCAAGACTTAGCGATGGGTTAAAGAAATTCATATAGAAAGGTATTCCTCCAAGTATCATATAAGCCTGAACAATGTTGTAGCGCGACATTTGGATGTTTCTGCTATGATAGAAGTCTTCACATTCTTTTAGTGTAAATGGATAGAGCTTTATTTCGCCTGTAAGTCTACCATAAAGACCACCTTTGTTGTTTATCAAGTTATCTAACATCCATGATGTTGCCGAACCACATACTATTAGCATGAGGTTGTGACGAGTGTTGCCCCATCCATTCCAAAATGCTTCTAAGGCAGTAAGGAAGCCTGAGCGCGCTGTGTCCATCCATGGCAATTCATCTATGAATACTACCTGTCTGCTACCATTGTCGCTTGTTTCAAGAAATCTTTCCAACATAAAGAAAGCTTCCATCCACGACTTTGGCTGAGCCACGCCTTCCATTCCATGACGGATTAGTGAGAAATAGAAGTTTTGCAACTGGTCTTTTAGTGATACTTTGCGTTGGCGGTCGTAAGGCGACAGACCCGTATGATGGAAAACCATATCGTCGTGGAAGACTTCGTTTATAAGAAATGTCTTGCCTACACGACGTCTACCATATATAGCTACGAACTCAGCTCTTCCGCTATTATAATAGCGTTTGAGTTCTGCAATTTCGTTTTTCCTTCCTATAATTTCGCACATAGTCTTTATCTATTAAGTCCTATGTGCAAAGATAGTGCTTTTTTTCTAAATTTAAGAATAAAATTGGCTTTATTTAGCTACGAACCATATAAAAATAGGGCTTGTAGCTAAATAAAGCCAATTTTATACTATGTTGCTCATGTTGTGCAAACTTTACTCTAATCTACTTTTGTCAAAGCCTTTTCAGCCACAAGTCCATGAAGCGGTCGTAGATGATATAGCCTTCGGGCTTTCTATATACCAGTTCTTTGTCTCAACCTCTCTATCGCAGAAATACTTCGGACTTTCATATCCTTGATAAATAAAAGGATTAGTTAATGTTCTGTTATTAAGCCTCATACGCCATTACAACTTTTGTGTTACAACTTTGTTGTAATGTCAAAGATACGACTTTTATTTGAATAGGCAAAAGAAAAAGGCAGAAAGTTGAGGGAAATACTCGATTTTCGCCATTTATTAGCCTATCACATTGCATAGTTGGTTGATAGCTGCATCAAAAGTGGTGAGGTCTTTTGCTCGCTTTCTGATGGATGTCTTGTAATTATAGATGGTTTGTGTAGAATAGAATAGAAGGGTGGCCAGTTCTTGCCCATCCGTAATTCCTAATCGCATCAGTGCATAGATGCGCAGTTCCTTGGTGAGACTGTTAGGGGCAGGAAGAACTATCTGCTTTTCTGGCAACAGCAGTTGGTTGAATTCATCCACGAAATTAGGGTATAAGTCCATAAAAGCCTTGTCGAATCGGATATAGAAACTTGAAGCTTCCTCTTCTGCCAGTTTATAGCTGTTGATGGCTGTCAGAAGATCGGCAGTTTGCTTTGCCTTGATTTTGCGGCTTACCAACTTGCGATAATCATCCAGTTTCTTGATATATACGGCACTGATGTCCATAAACAATCGCATATAAGTCTCCCTGCGCTTATTGGTATTGAGCAGTTTCTGATTCAATTCCTCCAAGAGCGTATTCTGGTTCTTCACTTCCCTGCGACTCTTCGCCAAACGCTTGTTCATCCTGAAGGCAAAGAACGTCATCGCCAAGAAGCCAAGAGACACGATGCTTACTACAACCAGCGAAGCCGTGATGATGCGATTCTGACGTATTTCTCGCTGATGATTCGTCTTCGTGATAAGCGGAAGAATACGAGAAATCTCGACCATTCGAAGACGGTTGTTATAAAACTGAGCATCTTCCATCGAACAATAGATATACTTTGACACACGCTTTGCATACTTCGCATCCTTATTATATAAATAGGTGGAAAGTTCCTGAAGAGCCAAATTCTCTTTCAAGGGACAAACCTGGTCGGAGATGGCCGCCTCTACCAAATATTTCTCATATAAGTCCATTTGCTCATTGTCTTGATAATAACGAGCTATACAATATGCAGCAGAAGCATGCACTCTACTGTCAATAGGACTGGCGGCAAGGGCTTTCTGATACCAGCCCAACACTTTCTTGTCTGTGCGATGAAGCAAATACTCCAACTCTCCACTTAGATAATAATAGAGCGCAGATTGCTTGTTGCCTACATATTCAAGGGACTTGGCAAGATAGAGTCTTTTCTTATCTTGCATTTCATCCTTGAATTCAGACCTTTCGCAGAAAGCTCCCCAATAGTTATACATCCATGTCAAGATGTAATAATAGTATTGAATCAGCTTGGGTGAAATGTCTTCTGGCTTCAAAGAAAGCAACAGATCTTCTGCCTGACTGTAGAAGCCACCTGTGGATAACACCGCAGCCCGATTGATCTTGTTGAGGTCAATGTAATAGGTATCATGCAACTGTTCTGCCAATTGCAGCCCCCTGTTGGCATATACCATGGCTGAGTCATATCGATAAGTATAATACTCACGATAGATTTGATAGTAAAGATTCAGGCACTCTCGTTTGCCGGAAGTAAGATTCAGTTTTTTCTTCATTCTTATGAGTTTCTTCTCTTTTTGGGAAGAGAACTCATCCCGACGAGCTATATATTGGTCCAGACGGTGAAGCAACTCATCCTCGTCCTCCAAATCCGCATTTCGGGAAAATGCTACATTTGCCACCATCGGCATCACCACCATCATCAAGAGCCATACTATCTTCTTCATTGTCCTTTGTTTGTTATTGTTCTTACCTGTTTTTGCTTTGTTATGAAAGAGAATAGTCCTTTACGACTGCAAAAATACGACTTTTATACTTCTTTTCAACATCTACTCTCATAAAAAGTATTAATTCTATATATATTCTGATTATTAGACAGTTAAGTCTTTGTAAGAGTACCTGCGCATCTACTCAAGCCCTACACACAGCACCAAGGTGTCTAAAATCAATCTATCTTTGCTATCGAAATCGAACAGCATTCGAATCAGACCTAAATATTTTGGAATAAACAAAAATAAATATAATAATGAAACTAACAAAAGAACAAGTTATGAACCTAAAAATCCGTACATTCTCCATGGCTTTGGCTGCAATGTCAGCGACAAGCTACATGTATGCACTTCCTTCTAACAATATTGAAGAGAAGTCAAGTACAAAAGAAAAGAAGTCTCTCAACCTCGAAGAGGAATCAGTAGAGAAGAACAAGAAGGAAGAGCGCAACGTGATGCTTAACGCTGCCGACGCCAACAAGCCTCGTGAAATCCAGATAGGATTGCCAAGCGAGGATGTAACCGTATATGAGAACGGTCTTCCTGCCGT
>CAKQMS010000015.1 GCA_934254985.1 uncultured Prevotella sp.
AATTTTTGTCTACTCATAACTTAGTTTTTTAACATTTGACTTAGTTTATGAGTCAACCTATTTCAGTACAAGACATTCTGTTAATATATTGTATTTCAATATGTTAAGTTTGAATTGTAAAGGTGGTGTTATGTAATTCGGCTTATGCTGAAACACACAAAATGGAAGAAATATACACAAATAGAGGAGGAATACCCACAAAAAAAGAGGGAAAATATGGCTGAAAACCGATATTTTCCCTCTAATATTTTTATGATTTCTTCAGCTCAATAGTGAGTTTTTCGCTATTTTCGGCCTTATCTACGAGGATTGTGTCGCCTGGAGCGAGGGTTTCGTCGAGGAGTAATTCGCATATTCCGTCCTCGATGTAAGTCTGAATGGCACGCTTTAGTGGGCGAGCACCAAACTGAACATCGTAGCCCTTGGTGGCAACAAACTCCTTAGCTTTGTCGCTGATTTCCAGCTTGTAACCCATCTCCTCCATCTTCGTGTACAGACCGTGGAGCTCAAGGTCGATGATGCGCTTGATGGCTGCAAGGTCGAGCTGATCGAAGGTGATGATGTCGTCGAGACGGTTTAGGAATTCAGGCGAAAATTGCTTGCTAAGGCTCTTTTGGATGATAGAACGAGCATATTCCTTGTCTTTTTCGTCTAGATTTGCACCAAGACTGGTGCCTGCTGTGAAGCCCACACCCTTGCCAAATTCTTTGAGCTGACGAGTTCCGGCATTAGAAGTCATGATGATTATGGTGTTGCGGAAGTCTACCAAACGACCGTTGCCATCTGTGAGTCGACCCTCGTCGAGCACCTGCAGCAACATGTTGAACACGTTGCCATGAGCCTTCTCTATCTCGTCGAGCAATACTATAGAATAAGGATGACGGCGCACACGCTCCGTGAGCTGTCCGCCCTCTTCGTAGCCTACATATCCTGGAGGCGCACCTACGAGGCGCGAGGTGTTGAAGCTCTCGCTATATTCGCTCATATCGATGCGTATCAAGGCGTCGTCGCGACCAAACATCAGGGCTGCCAATCGCTTAGCCAGATAGGTTTTGCCCACACCTGTTGGACCCAGGAACATAAAGGCGCCAATAGGCTGGTTGGCAGGCTTTAAGCCCACACGGTTGCGCTGAATGGCCTTCACAATCTTGTCGATGGCGCTATCTTGAGCTATAATCTCGTGCTTCAGCTTGTCTGCCATTCCCTTCAGCTGACTGCCCTCAGAAGCAGCCACACGCTGCACAGGCACTCCCGACATCATCGAAACGACCTCTGCCACATCGGCTTCGTTTACTTCCGAGCGAGTGGTGCATTCGTTGGCTTGCCATTTGCGGTTTAGCTCAGCCAATTCCTGTTCTATCGTAGTCTGTCTGTCGCGGAAGCCTGCAGCAAGCTCAAAGTTTTGGTTGTTGATAGCCAACTGCTTCTTCTGCTTTGTGATGTCCAGTTCCTTCTCCTTCTCGGTAATCTCAGTAGGAACATGTGCGCTACGTAGGCGTATGCGCGAGCCCACCTCGTCCAAGGCGTCGATGGCTTTGTCAGGGAACGAGCGGTCGTTGACATAACGTTCTGTCAAATTGACACAAGCGGCAAGAGCCTCCTCCGTATACGTCACGTTGTGGTGCTCCTCATAGCGCTCTTTGATGTTGTGCAGTATCTCGAGTGTCTCGCTTGCCGAAGTAGGCTCCACGAGCACCTTTTGGAATCTGCGTTCCAATGCTCCATCCTTCTCTATCGAAGTGCGATATTCGTCGGTCGTTGTGGCTCCGATGCATTGTATTGTGCCGCGAGCCAGCGCAGGCTTCATGATGTTGGCAGCATCCATGCTTCCTTGCTGGTTGCCCGCTCCAATCATGGTGTGAATCTCGTCGATAAACACTATGATGTCAGGGTTTTGCTCCAGCTCTTTCAATAGCGCACGAATGCGCTCTTCGAACTGTCCGCGATATTTTGTTCCTGCCACCATGGCTGTCATGTCGAGGCTCACGAGGCGTTTGCCAAAGAGTACAGGCGATGTTTTGCGCGTAGCTATGAGCTGCGCCAATCCCTCTACGATGGCACTCTTGCCCACACCCGGTTCGCCGATGAGGATAGGGTTGTTTTTCTTGCGTCGGCACAATATTTCTGTGACGCGACAAATCTCTTTCTCTCTTCCTACCACAGGGTCGAGTTTGCCCTCAAGGGCAGCCTTTGTGAGGTCGGTAGAGAAATTATCTATCACGGGAGTTTTGCCACCCACCTTCTTGGCTGTGGCTGTAGTAGCGCTACTGGATGTGCCTGAGTTAGAGGCACTTCTTGGTTCCTCGTCGAGCTCGTCGTCGTAGTCGTCGTCGCTGGTGAGGTTCATGCCTTCTGCAGGCTTGCTTGGCTTTTGCAAGTATGCCAACATGTCTTGATAAGTGATATTGTTGCTCTCCAGCACCTCCTTGGCTCCGTTGTTGTTTTGGTCGTGGAGAATGGCGAGCAACAGGTGGTTTACGTCAACAATCTGCGAGTGTTGCATTCTTGCCTCGAGCACAGCAAGCTTCAATAGTTTGTTGGCTTGGTCGTTGAGCACCAGCTCGGATGTTGATATTGGTTGAGTAATGTCGTCTTCACGAACTTTGTCTTCGAGCTCGTGTTTTATGTTATCCATGTTTACCGACATTCTGCTGAAAATATGGTTTATGTCTCCTTGTTTATCGCGCATTATGCCAAGTAGCAAATGCTCAGGACCAACCGAGCGACTTGCTAATCGTGTGGCTTCTTCGCGGCTAAACACGAGAATTTCCGATACTTTGGGCGAAAACTGACTTGTCATATATTTGTATTTTCTGTTGTGTTTCGGGTACAAAGTTATACCTTTTTTATAATATATGTGCAAAGTGTGTGCCAATTTTATTTGCACAGGTTGGCAAAGGCGCAATGTTCGCATCGGGTGGTGTCGGCAGTAGGGGCGAAAGGAATGGCGGGATCGAAGATTTCGGCAAAGAGATTGTCGAGCAGCTCCACATACTGGTCGCGATAATCTGCGATGTCGGCAATAGGCTCCTTGTCGATTTGCAGAATTGGGTCGTAGTCGTCAGCCGACATTTTCTGAATATACAGCAATGCCGGGCTCACCTTCTTGTCCTCGACCTTGTCCTTGACGATTGTAGAATAGAGCATCGTTTGGATGTAGTAGTTGGCTGGAATATCCTTGTTTTTGGCAGGGTCGAAGATGTCGTCTACAGACGTTGGCCAATAAGCAGGATAACGCCCCGTTTTGTAGTCCACGATGCGAATGGTGTCTGAGTTTTCTATGCGGTCTATGCGGTCGATGATGCCACCAACCTTGCATTTGATGGTTTTGCCACCAACGTTGATGTCATGCATCTTCTCCACCCATTTCTCCGTGTCGATGATGGTGATTGGAGCCTGCTTGGCGTCAGCCTCGATGAGCTTGCCCAGATACTTCTTTATAACCATAGAATTTATCTCCTGCAGACCGTTGAGCTTGCCCAGGCGAGTGGTCTCAGGATCCTTCTCGTAGAGCACACTCACGAAGGCTTTCTCCACGCAATTGTCGATGTGCTTTCTGAGGTTGCCAAAGTCTGACTTTTGCAGCACTCGTCCCTTATAATCTTTGTACAGAAAATCGGCTGCAGCATGGAATATATTTCCGAATATTCGGGCATCAATATCGTCGTCGTCGGTCTCGTCGTTTTCGCGAAGACCCATCACGTGCATGTAATAATATTTCAGCTGACAAGTGAGGTAGACTCCGATAGCCGAAGGCGAGATGCTGATGGTTTCTTTGCCCTCTTTTGGTGTGAGCATTTTCTCCATCACCTTGTCGTCTTTCGCCACTTCGTGTTGCAAAATTTTGGCTGGCGACTGCTGCGCCATGATGCTTTGACGCTTGATGTTGTGACCACTTTCCACCATGAGCTGAAGCATGAAGCGGCTCATCTCCGAGGTGTGAGTGCCTTCGGTTGTGGTGTTGTAAGCCAACGAAATGTCGGAAGCCCTTTGCATCAGACGATAGAAATAATAGGCGTAGATGGCAATCTTGTTGTCGATGGTGGTGAGCCCGTGAAACTTGCGAATGGAGTAAGGAATGAACGACGAGTCGTTGACACCCTTAGGCATGTTGCCCTCGTTGCACGAAAGGAAGAGCACATGGTCGAAGTCTAAGTTTCTTGTTTCCAACACTCCCATCACCTGTATTCCCTCGGCAGGTTCGCCATGGAAAGGCACACTCGTGGCGCCAACAATCTGGGCGACAAGTCGTTCAAGTGTTTGTAGATGCACTTGTAGTATACCTTTAGTAATCAATAGGTTTATGCGATTGACTAAAGTGTAGGTGCGGAACAAAGATTCCTGGAAGAAAGCATCCTCGTAGTCGCTACTATGCTTGCCCGTATACTCCAAAATCTTAGCCACCCATTCCATGGTTTCGGCTGTGTCGGAGGCGTCGGCAGGCTGAGCAAAGAGAAGCGACAAACCCTCGTCGACTGACAAGTCGCGACTTGTAGGGAAGTAGTTTCTGTCCTTTATCAACTGCTCTTTCAGCTCCAAAACCTTCGGACTGATGAAAGCCGAGTAGGGGTGGACGAGGAGCTTGTTGACCGTTTTTAGTCTGAACGATTTACCATTAGTAGAAAGCAAGTCGGCACGAAGAGTGAGCAGCAAGTTGAGCATCGAAGCAGCTGGCGAGAGCGAGAGAGAATAGCCTGTGGTGATGTTGATCATCAAGCCCGACGGCAGATTGTTTACCACGGTAGGCAACAGCTTCTCGTCTGCCAACACTATTGCTGTGCGCTCGCTATCGTCGGCACGATGGTTTTCGGCAAGCCATTGCTTGATGTAGCGAGCCTGGATATTCTCGGTTTGCGCACTAAGAAATGTAATATCTTTTGGTTGAGAAATATTACTGTAAACAGCCTCGTCGAGGTTGTCTAAAGCATTAGGGAAGTCGGTTAGATACTTCGAAATATACACGCCAGCTTCGCCCTTAGGCAGATGATTTTTTGCGTCTATATAATAGTGGTCGAAGTCCCAATAGAAGGTTGCCTTGCCCTCGTTTTTCAGTCGTGTGAAGAGCTGCTGTTCCACCATCTGCATCATGTTGAAACCAACGAAAATATAGTGCTTATATTTGAAGTCTATCACGGGCTGTTCAGCCACATCGCGATAGAGCATTCCCTCGTAAGCCAAGCCCGCTTGGCGTAGCTGCTGACGGTAGTCGGTATAGATGTCGAGCAGCTTGCCCCAAAGCTCGTTGAAGCGACGCTTTAGTTCGCTCTGAGTCTCGGCAAAATATCCAAACAGGCGCTTTAGCTGAGCCATCTGTTCCTCGCTCAGCATGTCGGCAGGAGCCGTGGTCAGGTCTTGATAATTGCCAAGGTCGGAGAAAATCTTCTCGGCATTACCAAGATTCTTGTCAATATCGTCGAAATCGGCAAGCAGCAGTTCGCCCCAGCCATAGAAATGGTCGAGACTGTTGGCAGCTGCATTAGCCCCTGCAGGCACATGCTGGCAGTAGGTGGAGTAGAGACGGCACACCAGCTCTATGCTGTCAGCCACCTCGAGCTCAGAATGCTTGCGAAACAAGTCGCTAATAGTGATGTAGGCAGGGCTCCAGATAGGCTTTTTGGCTATTTGCGCCAGATGCTTGTTGAGGAACAGCGAAGCACGCTTGTTAGGGAAAACCACAGCCACGTCGGCAAGTTCGGTGCCGAAACGATTTATGATGTCTTGAGCCACAGACTCAAGGAATGATTTATTGTTTGTCATTATGCGTTGACCTCCTCAATTTTGTTAGTGTAAACATACCATAGATAGCCCTTCACGTTAGAGTAGCCCATGCTTGAGAGCAAATGCATGTATTGCGCCACCTGGCGTTGGTGGTCGATGTTGGGCGCAGCAAATTTGAAGTCGACAACGATTGTTTCCTTGCCATTCATCATCACTCGGTCGGGGCGACGATTAATCACCTTGCCCGTGGTTGGGTCGAGGTCTAATATAGCACATTCGTTGAAAATCTGCCATCCTGGCGAAAACCACTCCTTCACCTTCTTGCTCTCCAATCGTTTGTGGAGCATCTCCATGAGCTTCTCCTTGGATGTGGTTGACGAGTATAGTTCGCCCTCTTGCTCCAATAGGGTTAGCGCCTTGTCGATGTCGGCAGAAGTCTCGATGGTAGAGAATATGCGATGAAGAATGGTGCCCGTTTTGATGTAAGCCTCTTGCTCCTCGTCGGTTCCCTCGTCGTCGGCAGCCACAAACTCCCGACTCTTGTTGCTCTGTCGGAAGTCTACGTCGGCTTGCTTGTATGAATAGTTGTCGAGATTGAGCGACAGAGGCGTTATCTCGGGTGTGAAAACGTTGGTTTCAGCCTTGTTGCTTTCAGCTGTCTCTTCTTTGGCTTTAGGCTCCTTGATGTATAGTTCGCCATAGTTGAAAACCGTAGCGTCTTCGCTTTCAGCCATGGTGCACCCCTTGAATTTTTCAGAGTTTGCAAGGGCGTTGAGCGTAGAAGCCACGATGGTGGCACGAGTGCCCGAAGTTCGTGAGCCCTTGCGGTTGGCATCTTTGCACGACACGAAGAGATTCTTTCCGGCACGAGTGAAAGCCACATACAGCAAGTTCATGTTGTCGACCATATTCTGCATGTGCTCCTCGTTGTAGTCAGCCTCGTAGATGGTGCCTGAGAGCTTGGTTTTGCTAAACTCCAACGGCACAAGCGGCAACTTATTGTAAGGACTCTCCTTAGGCGAAGCCCAAAGCGTAGCAGCCGGTTCCATCTTCCAGTCGCAGAACGGGATTATCACGTTGTCAAACTCCAGTCCCTTACTCTTATGAATGGTGAGCAATCTAACGCCCTCCACCTTGTCGCTCTCGATAGCCTTCTTGTGCATATTCTCGTCCCATTCGTTGATTACGTCGCCTATTGTGGCAGGCGTGTCGGCAAGAAACGAAGCCAAAGTGTCGAAGAATTTGCAGAGATAAGCAGTCTCGTTTTTCAGTTTGTCGAGACGGAAAATGTTGCAGATGGTTTCAGCCAATTCGTAAGTAGGCTTCTGCGCCAAGAGCGCTCTCGCCTCCTTGTTGAATGCTGCAGGCAACAAGGCATCGAAGTTGGCAGAAGCGTTGAGAATAGCCGTAGCAGCATCTGCGTTGCCACTAAGCAGTTGCGAATAGCGGGCGAGAGTGGCTTTCGACAGTTCGTCGGCATCGTTTGCCATCACTCGCATGGCTGTGATGATGGTTCTTACAGCAAGCGAAGCCTCGAGAACGAAAGCCTCGTCAGAAACTAATGTAACCTCAGGCAATTCATCCATCAAGTAAGCTCCGATAGAAGCGATGTGCTTATTGGTACGCGTGAGGATGGCGATGTCGCTTTGGCGTACGCCCTTTTGCAAGAGCATGCTTATTTGGTCGGCTATGAGCTGCATGGTCACGCTCTCGTAGTCGTCGATAGGAAGCAAGGTTACGCGAACCAAACCCTTGTGAGCCTTGTCTGCCTTTTTAGGATGAATCTTTTGGCACACAGCCTCCTCTGCGTAGATTTTGTCTACGTTACTTTCGTTGTTGGCAAAATCCTTGAACTCCTCCTTGGCAGCAGTCTCGAAGAAAGCGTTGTTGAACTTCACGATGTTAGCCTCCGAACGATAGTTGGTATCGAGCGGCGTAGGCTCTATGTTGTAGCCCGGAAACTCCTGGCTTATGTTGTTGAGCAGTCGCCAGTCGCTCGAGCGCCAACGATAGATGCTCTGCTTAACGTCGCCCACTATGAGGCAAGCAGAATTTTGCGACATACAGTCCTCCAACAGCACTTTGAAATTGTGCCATTGAGCAAGGCTCGTGTCCTGGAACTCGTCGATCATGATGTGGCTTATCTGCGTGCCTATCTTCTCGTAGACGAAGGGAGCATCGCTCGTGCCAATCATCGTGTTGAGCAAAGCCTGAGTGGCGCTAAGCGGAAATCTGTTTGCCAAGGCGTTCACCTCGTCAACCTTATCCTTGATAGAACCAAGAAGGCGCAACTTGCTGATGTGGCGAATGGTGTTGGAAGCCGATTTGTAGCTGCTCAACAAGTCCTTGCGCTTAGCCTCGGTTTCGTTGAGCATCTGCATCAACTTTATCGCCACCTGCTCAAGACTCGTTCCCAAGTCGCCCTTCTTTACCCAGGCGCCTACGTCTTCGGTAGCCTTTTGAGCAGTCTTGTTGAAATGCTTGTCGTCGTCGACGCCCGCCATCGCCTTGATGCCGTTGGCAAACTTCTCGAAATATCCGCAAGCGCCACTCTTGCCACTCTTGAAGTCGGCAAAGCTAACGCCGTTGGTCTCCATAAGCGCCTGATAGTCGTCGTAGACCTTGCGATATTCGTCTTCAGCCTGCTTCATGATGCCACGCATAAGGCTGTCGAAATTCTTGAAGAAATCGGGCTGTTGGAACACCTCGTTAAGCTCCTCTTCGTGAGCCTTGTAGATGTCGGAAAAGATGGTAAGTCCGAAATTCTTTATCGAGTTGATAACATTCCAGCTTTTGTCTTCCGAGATGTTTTCGTTGATGTAGTCCAATATCCACTTCATCACGTTGCTCTTTGGTGTGAGCTGTTCAATCATCTCGTCTACGGCATTCTCCTCAATCTGACTATCGTTGAGCGAGAGCTTGAAATTGGCGTTGAGGTTTAGCTCGCGAGCCATGTTGCGAGTGACCTGTTGGAAGAAAGCATCGATGGTTTGAATGCGGAAATAATTGTAGTTGTGGAGCAGATAGTGAAGCGCCTTGCCCGCATTCAGCTTTATCAGCTCGTCAGAAATGGGCTTGCCCGCATCTTGGAAGTCTTGCTTTATCTTGTCGGCATAAGCCTGAGAGTCGGGTAGGGAATGAGCTAAACCATAGAGTTGGCTCAGAATACGAAGCTTCATCTCGTCGGTAGCCTTGTTTGTGAAAGTTACGGCGAGAATTTTTCTATAGTTTTCGGGCTGCTCTATCAGCAGCTTTATATATTCCACGGCAAGAGTAAACGTCTTGCCACTACCAGCACTTGCGCTGTAAACGGTCAATATGTTGCTCATGATGTTGTTTTTCCAGTCTCTAAGATTGTTTTCTGTTTCTAAGATGTTTTTACCATTTTCTAAATAGTTCGAATCCCCATTTCACGCCCACGCCATCAAACTCCCATTGCTTCATCGAGGCAAACATGCCAAACGAGAACCAACGAGTGGTGAAGCTGTAGCCGGCTTCGATATAAGGATGAATGCCCTTTACGTCGAGAGTGCTCACGTTGATGCGCTCCATCTCCATATATTTGCCCACATACGGCAACCAGCTGAGTATCAATAGCGGACTCTCGTAGCTCATGTTGGCGCGAATGTAGTAGTCGGACTGATTGTAGGTTTCTTGGTGCAACAATTCAAATTCGCCACTCCAATCGTCGTTCCATCCTCCAGGCACTATATTATCGCGGAAGTTCTCGAAGTCGAGGAAATATCCGTTTTTGTCTTTGGTGGTATAGAATCCCGTGCCAAACTTGAAATGGAAATTCTGCAATTTGTTGAGTCGATAAATATACTCGCTATTCAGCTCCCAACGCTCGTAGTTGATGTTGGAGTTGAGTAGTCCCTTGATGCTTCGCTCGTAGTCGACCGTGATTACAGGACCCTGCCACGCCAAAGGCCGCAACCTGAGTTCCAACATCGGAGCCGACGAATGGTAAGTGTAGCGTTGGTTCAGCTTCTTATACGATTCCACATCCACGGCCTTGCGACGATGCATGGTTAAACCGCCCATGAGTCCGAAATACTTGTTGAAGTCGATGTTGGCGTACATCTTCATATAGTTGTTGTGGAAATCGTTCAAGTTGTTAGTATTCGAAACAATAGCCGAATCGGGCATTATCTCTATCAGGTGTCGGGCAAGCATGGAGTTGCCCACGTGGTTGCCATTACCCAATTCGATACGCGTGTATCCATTTCTGTTCTTGTCGAAATACCACGTGATAGGAATGTTCATCAATAGCTGTTTCAGCTTAAACGTGTAACCAGCTTTCACCCTTGCCGAGAGCTCGCTATTTTCCGAAAACATGTAGCTTCCCATGACGTCGAACTTGTAAGTAATGCCGCGACGTTGGCTGTAGCCAAGGTAAAGAGGATTCAGAATAGGGTTTACCCTGACGTAGCCCTTGGAGCCAAAGTTTTGTCTGATTCTGTTGAGAGTATGGTCGGAGATGGCGTCCCAAAATTTAGAGCTGCTCTTATGCTTTGTAGAGTCGGGTTTGCTGATTTTTTCCTTATACGAGTTTATCATCTCCTGCTCGTAAGGCGAGAGATGGTCGGGGCGCATGTTTACGATATTGTCGGCTTTGGTGATGCTGTCTTTCTTTGGTCGGTCGTAGTATGAAACATACTTTCCTTTTATCCTGTTGCCCACAAACGAGAATTGTGTGGTTAGGTCAACCTTTGTGGGCAGCAGAGAGTTGCGATATTCGTCGCCCATGGTGAGATTCATTCCGAAGTCCACCATGTCGTATTCGCCTGCTATATAGCATTTTATGATGCGACCGGTATAGTAGTCCACGATGGCGTAGCCGCTCACAAGTTGGGTGTTGTTGCGTCGAGGAGTAAAGGTGACGTTAGCCACCTTGTTGCCGTTGTAGAAAGTGACTCTATATTTATAGAATCGCTTGTTTATCCTTGCGAAAGGAGAGATGAGATAGTTTTCGATTATCGTCTCCTGATAAATCTTCGGGGTGAGATATTTCAGCACATTTTCCATGGTTACGCTTCGATGCGGAATCGTGGTAGCTCTAAGCATTGTGTGAGTCTGCATGGTGTCGGTTCCGTAGCCCGAAATGCGGTTGTAGGTTTCGTCGATAAATGTGCGTTGTCCGGTTCGTGCCACGGCATACATCGAAGGAATGGTTAGCAGAGTGAAGTTTTTCCTTTGTATGTCAAGGCTAAAGCGAGTGTAGTTGTAGTTGTGGTTGATAGAGCTTTGTTTGTCTTGTATGGCTTTCGCATAACGAAACATGCGTTCCAACATCAACGAGTCGGTACGCATGCCAAAGGCTTTATAGCACGAAAAGAGTGCTATAAAGCCTATTGCCAATAGTTTGCGAAAGTTTATGTGATTAGACATTAAACTCTTTGTTTATTTGGAGTTATCGCTTCTTAGAAGTTAGAGAAGTTAAAGAAGTTATCGCTCCCTGCGGTCGCTAGAAGTTAAAGCCAATAGCCTTTTTATTGGAGTTTTTAGCTACAGTTTTAGCCATAAGACATATGGCTTTAACTTCTTTAACTTCTTTTATTCTCTAACTTCTTTTCTCAAACTTAATTTCCAACAACAACCTTGCGTCCACCTATTATATACATTCCCTTTGGAAGTATTCTGTAAGGGTTGTCGCCATCGCCAATCTTCATGATTCTGCGACCGTCGATAGAGTAGACCACGTTGTTAGCCTTGGCAGAAACCTTGGTGTTCTTGATGCTGTTGGCAACAACCTTTTTGTAGAGCTGTACAGGCTGCTGAGAACCCTTGTAGCAAGCAAAGCGAGGACTACCTGCGTTGAAGCGGATGGTACGATCCTGAATCTTCTTGTTTGCTATAATAGCGTTGTTTTCGTTGAAAGTGATGGTCCACTTTTCGCCATCGCCAGTAACGGTTTCGTTTGCACCAAGCGCATTATCAGAAGAAGTCAACGAGAGATACTTCTTGATTTTCACGTCGCACAAGGTGTAAGTATCGTCAGCCTTTGCAATATAGAGCTCGTGAGGACATTTCTCTTCGTTTACCTTTGTAACGATAGTATTGTTTGTTACCGAAACGTTTGCATAGCCGAAAGCCTTGCCTGTAGACAGCATGTCAGATAGAGCCACGCTCTTTAGTTTGGTATCGTTGCCATTCTCATTCTCTCTAACCAACAGATAATAAGTGTCAGGAGCGAGGTCGGCAGCCGAAGCTACGAGAGTGTAAACCTGCTCGCCCTCAGAAGGCTCAGGAGTTGGAGTTGGGTCCGGATTAGGCTCAGGATTTGGGTCTGGGTTAGGCTCCGGATTTGGGTCAGGATTAGGATCTGGGTTAGGGTCCGGATTTGGGTCAGGAGTAGGAATGTTGGAGTCGTAGTTGTCGTACGAGAAAGCCACATCTGTCATGTTGCCCCAAATATACTGCTCAAGTCCTGGATAGTCGACAAAAGGATTGCGGTTGCCCTGCACGCGCTGAACGGCATTATTGCGGTCTATCTCCTTCTTGCTCACAGGGTCGTTCTTTGCCCAACGAAGCAACATGTCGATAACCCATTGCTTGTAAGCAGGATAAGAGTTGTGAGAGAGCATGTCGCTACTCCACGACGAAATCTTATCCTCGTAGCATGTAGCCATGTAGAAATAGATTCGGGCAAAGTCGCCCTTGTATTCGTCGTTAGGCTCGAAAACCTTTCCTGAATATCCTGGAAGCGAGCACGCTCCAAGTTTGCTGAAGCTACCATGCGATTTCCAGGTGCCACCATCAGTTTCACCATAAGGATAGTTGCTACGACGACCGTTCACATAGCCATCCGTAGGAACCACATGTACTGCATCCGACAACATAGGCTTAGCCTTGCTAAACCAACTCTTAGGGAACGAGTGTTCGCGGTTGAACGAGTCGCCTTCTTTTTTGTAGTTGGCAGCATGTCCCTTAACAGGGTCGTAGTTGGTAATGTCGGAATACATGTCCCAAATCTTACCATCTGAGCGAAGGTCAGTCTTTAGATAAGCTGACCACAAGCCGTCGTAAGACACAACATCAGGATTCTTGATAATTCCAAACAAGGCTGTTTTCAAGCTCTTACCTTTCTTTCCGTTGGCATCTTGATAATAGTTGCCCGTGCCATTTGGCTGCGCCCAAGCTGTGAGGGCAAGCAGCAAAAAGCTAAAAGACAATAGATTTCTGTAATTCATCATGATTAATTATTTTGTTAGTTAATTCTTCGGCTTTTTATGTTTTATGAGTTATTTCCTTTCCAATTCTTCTTTCAGGAATTGTGGCGTGTAGCCTTTCTTCGACTTTGCTACTTCTTCTGGAGTTCCGGTTGCGAGCACCTGTCCGCCACCTCTTCCGCCCTCAGGACCGATGTCGATGATGTGGTCGGCAAGTTTTATGACGTCGAGGTTGTGCTCGATAATGATTACGGTATTGCCCTTATCCACGAGCTTCTGAATAACGTCCATCAGAATGCGAATGTCTTCGAAATGCAGACCTGTAGTAGGTTCGTCGAGGATGTAGAGAGTCTTGCCCGTGTCGCGCTTAGCCAGTTCTGTAGCCAACTTCACACGTTGGCTTTCACCTCCCGAGAGGGTAGTCGACGACTGTCCGAGCTTGATGTAGCCCAATCCTACCTGCTGAAGGGCTGAAATCTTCTGCAATATTGCAGGTACAGCCTGGAAAAACTCTACCGCCTGATTTATCGTCATGTCGAGCACGTCGGCAATAGATTTTCCCTTGTATCTCACTTCGAGAGTTTCGCGATTGTAGCGCTTGCCCTGACAAACCTCGCAAGGCACCATCACGTCGGGCAGGAAGTTCATCTCTATAGTCTTGTATCCATTTCCGCCACAAGCCTCGCATCGTCCGCCCTTCACATTAAACGAAAATCGGCCAGGCTTGTAGCCACGAATCTGAGCTTCGGGCAGACCTACGAAGAGGCTGCGAATGTCGGAGAACACGCCTGTATATGTGGCAGGATTGCTGCGTGGAGTTCTGCCGAGCGGACTTTGGTCTACGTTCACCACCTTATCTATATTGTCCAATCCCTCGATGCTGTCGTAAGCCATCGGCTTCTTGAGCGAACGATAGAAATGTTGGCTAAGGATAGGCTGCAGGGTTTCGTTGATGAGGGTCGACTTGCCCGAGCCCGAAACTCCCGTCACCACAATCAGCTTGCCAAGAGGAAATTCCACGTCGATATTCTTTAGGTTGTTGCCCCTTGCGCCACGAATGATGATGCTCTTGCCGTTGCCCTTGCGTCGCTCCTTCGGTACCTCAATCTTCATCTCGTTGTTCAGATATTGAGCCGTGAGCGTGTGCTGGCGAAGCATCTCTTGCGGAGTGCCTTGAAACACCACTTCGCCACCCTTGCGTCCAGCCTTCGGACCGATGTCGACGATATAGTCGGCAGCCAACATCATGTCGCGGTCGTGTTCCACCACCAATACCGTGTTGCCAAGATCTCGAAGCTGCTTTAGGCTGTCTATCAGTCGGCAGTTGTCGCGTTGGTGAAGTCCGATACTTGGCTCGTCGAGTATGTAGAGCACGTTGACGAGTTGCGAACCAATCTGAGTGGCAAGACGGATTCTTTGGCTCTCTCCACCCGAAAGGGTAGCGCTTTGGCGGTTGAGCGCTAAATAGTCGAGACCCACTTCGAGCAAGAAGTCAACCCTCGTGGTCAACTCTTTCAGAATCTCGCTTCCTATCTTGCGTTGAGTTTCCGAAATATGCTCAGGCAACGCCACGAGCCATTCCTTCAACGCTATGAGGTCGAGGTTGGCAACTTCGGCTATGTTGCTGTCCCAAAGTTTGTAAGCCAACGACTCCTTCTTCAGTCTCATGCCGTGGCATTCCGGACATTCCGTCATCGCCAAGAATTGGTCAGCCCATTTCTGTCCGGCTGAGCTCTCGTCGTTCTCTATTATCGTCTTCAGATATTTTATCACGCCATCATAATTGGTGAAATAATCAGACGACGTGTGAACCTTCTCTTTAGGTATTCTCACCTTCTCCATGCAGCCAAACATGATGTCGTCGACGGCTTGTGCAGGAATATCCTTGAAAGGAGTTTTCAGGGTGCAGTCATAATTGTTGAGTATAACCTCTATCTGCCAGAATATCAACTGGTTCTTGTATTTTCCTAAAGGAACTATTGCACCCTCGTGGATGCTCAATTTGTCGTCAGGCACCACCTTCGCCATGTCAATCTCGTTGACCACACCCAAGCCCTTGCATCGTGGACAAGCACCTTCGGGCGAGTTGAACGAAAACATGTTTGGGGCAGGGTCGCTATAAGCAATTCCGGTAACGGGGTCCATGAGTTTCTTCGAGAAGTTGCGAATCTCTCCGCTATCCTTATCCAGAATCATCATGGTGCCTTCGCCTTGTCTGAGGGCGGTCTGAATGGTCTTGGCAAGTCGCTCGTTGTCGCCTTCCTTCACCTGCATCTTGTCAATCACCACCTCGATATTGTGGTTCTTGTAGCGGTCAACCTTCATTCCCTCTACCAGGTCTTCAATCTTTCCATCCACCCTTGCATATAGATAGCCCTTGCGACGCATGGAGTCGAAGAGTTCGCGATAGTGGCCCTTACGTTGTCTGACGAGAGGCGCCAAGATAAAGATGCGCTTGTCGAGATAAGCCTCGTGAATGGTTTGCGCAATCTGTTCCTCGGTATATTTCACCATCTTTTCGCCACTTGCGTAGCTATAAGCATCAGCAGCACGCGCAAAGAGCAATCGCAGATAGTCGTAGATTTCCGTAACCGTGCCAACCGTAGAACGAGGGTTCTTGTTTGTGGTCTTTTGCTCGATACTGATAACAGGCGACAAGCCCGTAATCTTGTCAACATCAGGGCGTTGCATGTTGCCCAAGAAGTTGCGGGCGTAGGCAGAGAAAGTTTCTATGTATCTGCGTTGTCCTTCGGCAAAGATAGTGTCGAAAGCCAACGAAGATTTGCCTGAGCCTGAGAGTCCCGTGATTACGGTAAGCGAGTTGCGTGGCATTTCCACGTCAACATTCTTAAGGTTGTGTACGCGAGCTCCAAAAACTTCAATCTTTTCCATGTTTCTTCTCTTTCTTTGTTTCTTCTCTACCTAAACTATTCGTTGCTGTTGGTTCCGTTTTCTGTATATCCTCTAAGCAGATTCACATCCGTTTTGATGTCGTATTTTCTGCCGTCTGCGCCCTTGGCTTTCACCAGACAATAGTACACGCCTTGCGCCACATCCTTGCCTTTGTATTTGCCGTCCCATCCGCCTGCAGGGTCGGTCCATTCGTAGAGTTTCTGTCCCCAACGGTTGAAGATGTAGGCATGGAATTCCACAATACTTTGGTAGCCCTCTTTGGCTTTATATATGTCGTTGATGCCGTCGCCATTAGGCGAAAAGGCGTTAGGCATATTGAGTTTGCTCTCAGAAATAGATATTGACAGAGGCGAACCCTCCGAAGTCCAATACTCCTCGGTATAAGCCACGGTATCTGTGCCTTGTGTGAAGATAGCGTAGAGCTCAACGAAATGTGTGCCAGCCTGAGTAAAGGTGTAATCTGTAGTTTCGTCATACCTTATTAAATAAGGTTCGTTTCGCTTTCCGTCCTTATAGAAATGCCATTCGTAGTGAGCTTCCCATCCGTCTGCATTTTCTGTGCCCGAAGTGAAAGTGGTAACGAGCGGAGCCGATTCCGAGGCACTTGTGGTGGTCTGTTCCTGTCCCTCGTCGTCGGTATAAGTGAACTGCGGATTTATGGTAGGAATGGTTTGCGACCATGCCGCCAAGTGCATGCAAAACGCAGCAAGTAATGTAAATATCGTTCTATTTTTCATATTCGTAGCTTATATTCTTGCAAAAATAACTAATAAAGTTGATTAAACCACACTTTTTTTGTATTTTTGCACATGAATAAATCAAATTTATTGGATATGAAACATATTTCGAGGCTTTTGCTCTTTGTGGCAGCTCTATTTTTGGTGTTTGGAGCCGATGCCCAAGTGAATAAATGGCAAGACGTATATAAGGCAAAGAAGAAAGATACCTTGTTTGGCATTTCGCGCAAATATGGCATCACGCTTCCTGAACTTATCGAGGCTAACCCCGTGATGAAAACCGAGGGTTATGAACTGAAAAAGGGCGACATGATTTTTATTCCTTTCGCCAAATCGCCAAGTGCTGCCAAACCGCAAACTGCCAAGCCTGCAGCCAAGGTGAGCAAGAATGTGAGAATTGGCGTGATGTTGCCTTTGCATAATGTAGATGGCGACGGACGCAGAATGATAGAATATTATCGTGGCATCCTTATGGCGTGCGACTCGCTAAAGCGTGAGGGCATTTCTACCGACGTAAAGGCGTGGAATCTGCCTATTGATGGCGACGTGAATGCGTTGCTCAGCCAGCCTGGTGCAGCCGATTGCGACGTAATCTTCGGTCCTTTGTATACTCATCAGGTTAAACCTCTTGGCGACTTCTGCAAGCAGCACGACATTCGCCTCGTGGTGCCATTCTCGATATATGGTAGCGACGTGTGCTACAACACCAACATCTATCAGGTTTATCAGAATCCAGACGAGCAGAATAATGCTGCCATCAAGGCGTTCTTGGAGCGTTTCCCTAATCATCATCCTGTATTCATCGATTGCAACGACAGCACAAGCAAGAAGGGCGCTTTCACATTCGCTTTGCGCAACAAACTGCAACTTGCCAAGCGTGATTATTCCATCACCAATCTCAACAACTCCGAGCAGATGTTCTTAAAGGCTTTCTCGCGCACCAAGCCAAACATCGTTATCCTGAATACTGGTCGTTCGCCTGAGCTCAACGTGGCAATAGCTAAGCTTAACGGTCTTGTTGCCAACGTGCCTGGCATCAGCATCTCGCTCTTCGGCTATACTGAGTGGCTGATGTATACTAAGTATCAGTCTACAAACTTCCATAAGTTTAATACTTATATTCCAACCACATTCTATTATAATGCGGTTAATGCCAACACCATCAACCTTGAGCGCTCATACAGCCGTTGGTTTGGCGAACCTATGCAGTATGCGCAACCACGCTTCGCCATTACAGGCTACGACCATTGCCAGTTCTTCGTGCGCGGCATTCGCCACTTTGGCAAAAACTTCTGCGGCTATCGTAGTCAGCAGGTCAAGTTCCCTTTGCAAACTCCACTTTCGTTTGAGCGAACATTTGCACCAGGCGGAAAGGAGGGCGGATGGCAAAATCGTTGCTACATGCTAATCCATTATATGCTCGATGGAGGCTTGGAATCGATAACATATTAATATTAAGAGGTAATTCAAAAATTTCATGAGGAAATTATCCTATATCTTGATGCTCATGCTGTTGCCTTCGTTTGCCTTTGCGCAGATAGGCGTTCATCGCAACGACTTTTCAATAGGCGTAAATGGCGGCTACAACATGTCGAGCGTGAAGTTCACCCCTAAGGTGTCGCAATCACAATTAGGAGGCATTAATGCCGGTTTGTCTGCGAGGTATGTATGTGAGAAATATTTTAATACCATCTGCTCCGTTTATGGCGAAATAAACTATAGCCAGATGGGATGGAAAGAAGATATTCTTGATGTCAACGACCAGCCCGTGATAAATTCCACAACAGGGCTGCCCGAAGAATATCAACGCACCATCAACTACATCCAGGTTCCTGTCATGGCGCATTTGGCGTGGGGTAGGGAGCGCAAGGGCGTAGCCTTCTTCGTAAACCTTGGTCCGCAGTTTGGCTATTGCTTGAGCGAGACTACCAAGACCAACTTCAATTTCTCCGACCGCAACATGGCTGACCGTGTGAACCCCGTTTGCGCACAAGACACCATGGCTATCGAAAACAAGTTCGACTACGGAATAGCAGCTGGCGCAGGTCTTGAGTTCAGCATTCCTCGCGTGGGTCATTTCCTTCTCGAGGGTCGCTACTACTATGGCCTTGGCAACATCTATGGCGACTCTAAGCGCGACTATTTCGGTTCGAGCAATTTCAACAACATTAGCGTCAAGCTAACCTATCTCTTCGATATCGTGAGAACAAAAAACGAGAATATAAAATAAATTCAGTAATAATCACTAATCTTAAACGACAAAATTATGTTCGAAGGACAACCTAAAGGTCTATGGGCCTTGGCTTTAGCCAACACAGGAGAGCGATTTGGTTACTATACCATGCTCGCAGTCTTTTTATTGTATTTGCAGGCCAACTTCGGTTTCGCACCAGGTCTTGCAAGTGGTATTTATTCAACCTTCCTCATGTTGGTCTACTTCCTTCCTGTTATAGGAGGTGCTGCAGCTGACAAGTTTGGTTTTGGTAAGATGGTAACATCGGGTATCGTTATCATGTTTATCGGCTATCTCTTGCTTTCTGTTCCTCTCGGAGCCAACACCACAGCCGTTATCGCCATGGGCGCAGCTCTATTGCTCGTTAGCTTCGGTACAGGTCTTTTCAAGGGCAACCTCCAGGTAATGGTTGGTAAACTCTACGACGCTCCTGAATATTCCGACAAGCGCGATAGCGGTTTCAGCCTTTTCTATATGGCTATCAATATTGGTGCTATGTTTGCTCCTACAGCAGCCATCAAGATTATGGAATGGGCACAGCAGTCGCTTGGCGTTTCTGAGGCTGACTCTTATCATTATGCCTTTGCCGTGGCTTGCTTGAGCCTTATCGTTTCTATCGCCATCTATTATGCTTTCCGTGGCACCTATAGCCATGTGCTTGCAGGCGAAGACAACAAGGCTGGCAATAATGCTGCAGCCAACGTGCCTGAACTCTCTAAGAGCGAAACCAAAGAGCGCATCGTTTGCCTTTGCCTCGTGTTTGCCGTAGTTATCTTCTTCTGGATGGCATTCCATCAGAATGGTAACACCCTTACTCTCTTTGCTCGCGACTATACTCAGACCACATCCGTAGGTCTTCAGTCTATGGCATTCGACGTTACCAACCTCGTGGCTTGTATCTTCATCGTCTACGGTTCGTTTGGTATTGCTCAGAGCAAGACAATGAAGGGTAGAGGCATTTCGGGCTTGATAATCTTGGCTGCTATTGCATTCCTTGCTTATAAGTACGTGAGCCTCGATGGCGTAGTAGACGTTAAGGCTCCTATCTTCCAGCAGTTCAACCCTTGCTATGTTGTAGCCCTCACTCCTGTTAGCGTAGCCTTGTTCTCATGGCTCAACCGCAAGGGCAAAGAGCCTACAAGTCCTCGCAAGATTGGTCTTGGTATGCTTGTTGCCGCTATTGCCTTCTGCATCATGATAGGCGGTTCTTTGGGCTTGCTTGCTCCTATGGATCAGGCTCAGGCTATTGAGCAGGGTGCCGACCCAGCACGCGTTAGTGCCAACCTCCTCATCTCTACCTACCTTGTGCTCACCTTTGCTGAGCTCTTGTTGTCGCCTATCGGCATCAGCTTCGTTACCAAGGTTGCTCCTCCTAAGTATGCCGGCCTTATGATGGGTCTTTGGTTTGCTGCCACAGCCATCGGCAACCAGCTCGTAATGATTCCTGGTTTGCTTTGGGGTGCCAACGTTTCGTTGCCTATCATCTGGGGTGTATTGGCAGCTATCTGCCTCGTTAGTGCCATCTTCATCTTCTCTATCATCAAGAAGCTTGATAAGGTAAGCTAAGCAGAATCTAAGCTCAATCTAAGGTAAGCTAAGCTCCACCTTTATATTATATAGCCCGTTACGCCTCGTCGTAGCGGGCTTTTCTTTATAAATGTCGCCCCTTGTGTTGCGTTCGTCGCAGCTCGGCTGCGTCGCTTAACTAATTTTTATTATCAATTTATTTTGTTATTCAGATTTTTTGCCTAAATTTGCAGATACTATGTGGTTAACGTAAAAACACAAACCGAGAAAATCGAAAAGAACAATATAAAATTAACATTAAAACTATGGCAAACAATTCAGAACTTGTTGCTCTATGCGAAGAAAGAGCAAAGCAATGGTTGTCACCTTCGTTCGACGAAGAGACACGTAAGGATGTTCAGGCTATGCTTGACAACGAAGATAAGTCGGCACTTATCGACGCTTTCTATCAGAATCTTGAATTTGGTACAGGTGGCTTGCGTGGCATCATGGGCGCAGGTACAAACCGTATGAACAAATATATTGTCGGTATGGCTACTCAGGGCTTTGCCAACTACATTCTCAAGGCATTCCCAGGCGAGGAAAACCTCTCGGTAGTAGTAGGTCACGACTGCCGCAACAATTCTCGTCTCTTTGCTGAGACCGTGGCTGCCATCTTCTCGGCTAATGGCATCAAGGCTTATCTCTTCGAGGGATTGCGCCCAACACCTGAGATTTCGTTCGCCATCCGTCAGCTTGGCGCTAAGGCTGGTGTCAACGTAACAGCTTCTCACAACCCTAAGGAGTACAACGGCTACAAGGCTTACTGGAGCGATGGCGCTCAGGTTTTGGCTCCTCACGACAAGGGAATCATCGACGAGGTAAACAAGGTTACTATCGACCAGGTGAAGTTTGAGGCTAACTGGGATAAGATTCAGATTATTGGTGGCGAAATGGACTACGACTACATGACAGCCGTACATACAGCCATGATCGACCAGGATGTAATCCTCCGTCAGAAAGACCTCAACATCGTTTACTCGGCTATGCACGGCACAGGTCGCGTAATCGTGCCTATGTGCTTGCGCTCATGGGGATTCCAGAACATCAACGTGGTGCCTGAGCAGATGGTTGTCGATGGCAACTTCCCAACCGTAGTTTCTCCAAACCCTGAGAATGCTGAGGCTATGACTCTCGGTATGAAGCTCGGTACTAAGCTTAATGCCGACCTCGTGGTGGCTACCGACCCTGATGCCGACCGTTTGGCTATCGTTTGCCGCGACGACAAGGGCGAGTGGATGATCATCAACGGCAACCAGACTGCCATGATGTTCTGCTACTACATCATCGAAAACAAGAAGAAGCTCGGCAAGCTTAAGCCTACCGACTTCCTCGTCAAGACTATCGTTACTACCGAGGTTATTGCCGAGATTGCCAAGAAGAACAACGTAGAGCTTCGCGACTGCTATACTGGCTTCAAGTGGATTGCTCGCGAGATTGCTGTTTCTGAGGGCAAGCAGGATTATATTGGTGGTGGCGAAGAGTCGTTCGGATTCTTGCCATACGATAAGGTTCGCGATAAGGATGCTCCTGCTTCTATCTGCTTGATTTGCGAGATTGCTGCTTGGGCTAAGGATCAGGGCAAGACTCTCTACGACCTCTTGATGCAGATTTATGCCGACTATGGCTTCAGCAAGGAGTTCACAGTCAACGTGGTTCGCCCTGGAAAGACTGGTGCCGACGAGATTAAGCAGATGATGGCTGACTTCCGCGCTAACCCTCCAAAGGAGTTGGGCGGCAGCAAGGTCGTTACTTGGAAAGACTATCAGGCTCTCGAGGTTAAGCATGCTGACGGTAGCGTAGAGAAGCTCGACATGCCTGCTACAAGCAACGTGCTCCAATGGTTCTGCGACGACAACACCAAGGTGAGCGTTCGTCCTTCAGGTACCGAGCCTAAGATCAAGTTCTATCTCGAGGTTAAGGATCCTTCGTTCAAGTGTGCAGGTTGCTACGCTCGTTGCAACAAGGCTGCTGACGAGAAGATTGAGGCTATCAAGAAGTCGCTCGGTCTCTAATCTCTAAACAATATTTTCGGAAACGAGGCTTTGCCTTCTTTGCATGGCATGGTCGCGTTTCCGATTTTTTTTCAATAGCTACTTAATCATTATCCCTAACTTTGGCTAAAAACTAATTATGAAACTAAACCATATTACATTTGCCTCTCTACTTTGCTTGGCTCTTAATGCTAATGCCCAGCAACGCTCTTCGTTGGACATCAAGAATTGGGAGTTTTCGCAAGATAGCGTGGAATGGAAAAACGTAACCATTCCGCACGATTGGGCTATTAGCGGACCATTCGACAAGAAATGGGACCTGCAGAATGTTGCCATCGTTCAGAATGGCGAAAAACAAAAGACCGAGAAGTCGGGTCGTTCGGGAGCGCTTCCTTGGATAGGTCAGGGCTTCTATCGCACCACCATAAACCTTAAGCAACTGCCACCTCATGCCATGCTCGTTTTCGATGGAGCCATGGCTGAGCCTCGTGTGCTCGTCAACGGCAAATATGCTGGCTATTGGGCTTATGGCTACAACACCTTCCGCCTCGACGTGTCGAAGCTTCTGCGCAAGGGCGACAACGCCATCGAGGTGCATCTGCAGAATGTCGAAGAGAGCAGCCGTTGGTATCCTGGCGCAGGCTTGTTCCGCCCCGTAACTCTCATCACCACGGGCAAAGAAAACATCGACTCGTGGGCTACCTACGCTCGCACTCTCTCGCTCTCTAAGCGCGAGGCGCAAATCGAGGTGTCTACAAAGGTTGCGGGCATGGGTCAAGAGGGCTTGGCTGTCGAAGTTGCCATCCTCAACCCTAAGGGCTACGAAGAGATTGCTGCCCATGCCGACGTGCCTGCCGACGGAGTAGTTACGCTTCCGCTCACCATGAAGAAACCGCAAGCGTGGTCGCCTGAAAATCCGTTCCTCTACAACCTCGAGGTTCGACTATACAGGAATAATAAGGTGGTCGACAAAACCACTCAGAAGTTTGGCGTGCGCACGGTTAGCGTGAGCAAGGAGAATGGTTTCCAGCTTAATGGCGTGACCAGAAAAATCAAGGGCGTTTGCCTGCACCACGACCTCGGACCGCTTGGTGCTGCTGTCAACAAGGCTGCCTTGATTCGCCAAATCAAGTTGATGAAGGATATGGGTGCCGATGCCATTCGCACCTCTCACAATATGCCAAGCCAAATGCAGATGGACCTTTGCGACTCGCTCGGCATGATGGTCATGGCTGAGAGTTTCGACATGTGGGTTTATCCTAAATGCAAAAATGGCTACGCCCGATTCTTCAAGGAGTGGAGCGACAAGGACATGACAAACCTCGTGTTGGCTCATCGCAACCATCCGTCTATCGTGATGTGGAGCATCGGCAACGAGATTCCGGAGCAGGGCATGAAGGGCGGCACGGAAATGGCTAAGCACCTTCAGGATATCTGCCATCAGCTCGACCCTTCGCGTCCGGTCACTCAGGGCATCGACCGCCCCGACAACGCCATCCACACGGGCTTTGCCCAAGCCATGGATGTGCCGGGCTTCAACTATCGTGTACACAAATACGAGCCTTGCATCGGCAAGCTGCCTCAGCAGTTCTTGCTCGGTTCTGAAACAGCCTCTACCGTTAGCTCGCGCGGAGTATACAAGTTCCCTGTAGAGTGGGGCGTAACCAAGGCAGACAAAGACGGACAGGTGACTTCCTACGACACTCAATGGTGCTCATGGAGCAATCTGCCAGAGGAGGATTTCCTTGCCATGGACGACTATAATTACACCATAGGTCAGTTCGTGTGGACCGGCATCGACTATCTTGGCGAACCTACTCCTTATGACGAATATTGGCCAAGTCGCAGCAGCTATTTCGGCATTTGCGACCTTGCCGGATTGCCTAAGGACAGATATTATCTCTATCGTTCGGAATGGAACAAGAATAGCCACACGCTCCACCTCTTGCCTCATTGGACATGGCCGGGTCGCGAGGGCAAGCTCACGCCTGTGTTCTGCTATACCGACGCTCCCGAGGCTGAGCTGTTCATAAATGGCAAGTCGCAAGGACGCATACGCAAGCAGCATGCCACTATGGCAGACAAGCCTGAGGTTCGCGCTCGTCGCTACCGACTGATGTGGAACGACGTGAAGTATGAGCCAGGCGAACTCAAGGTTGTGGCTTATGGTGCCGACGGCAACAAGGTGGGCGAAACCTCCCTCCATACTGCTGGCAAGGCTGCTGCCGTAGCCCTAAAGGCTGACAAGACCGTGCTTGCTGCCGATGGCGAAGATTTGGCTTACGTCACAGTCTCGCTCGTCGACAAGGATGGCAACGAGCTTCCTACCGCTTCCGACAATATCTCGGTCGAGGTATCTGGCGCAGCTTCGTTCCGCGGCATCTGTAATGGCGATGCCACCTCGCTCGAAGTGTTCACCAAGCCTCAGATGAAGCTCTTTGGCGGCAAGCTCGTCGTTACTCTCCAGTCTGCTGCCGCTCCTGGCATAGCCACTCTCACGGTTGTCGACAAGAGCAACAAGAATGTGAAGCCTGCAAGCGTGGAGATTGAGGTGAAGTAAATAACAGCCTCACAAACAACAACCGACTGATTTTAGGTTTATCGCTTAAAATCAGTCGGCTTTTTTTGTGGTTAATATCAAGGACTAAAAGAGGTGCGAGGCGCACGAGCTTGCTGTGATTGCGCAAAGTATTGACGAGATGAAGGTCAATATCGCCTGGATTACTGAATGTTTCTGTTCGGGAGTCATAATAGTGTTTAATGTTTAATGTTTAATGTGTAATGTTTAGTGTGTAATGTTTAGTGTGTAATGTTTAGTGTGTAATGTTTAGTGTGTAATGTTTAGTGTGTAATGTTTAATGCTTAATGAGTAATGAGTAGTGTTTAATGAGTAGTGTTTAGGCGGTCGTTAAAATTACACATTAAACACTACACACTAAACATTAAAACTACTTCTTCTTCGCAGCATCGAGGTCAACGGAAGTTTCGCCAGCCTTCTCAGCCTTGAGAGTTGCAGCCTGAGCAGCACGGCTCGCTACTACTTCGAATACAGCATCGTCGATGAGGTTTTCGAGTTCAGCGTCGGGAGTGAAGACGATGTTGATCTTCTTGATGTTGTCGGCGGTGAACGCCTTCAACGACTCGGCACCTTGGCTGTTAAGGGTGATACCGAAGGTACCGAGACCTTCGAGCTGAACCTTGTTGCCGTTCAGGAGCTGCTCACGGAGACAGCTTGCGATGTCTGCCAAAACGCCCTTGATGGTGCCCTTCGAGAATACCGTGTTGTGGCTCGCCACGTGCGAGATGAATTTCGAGGTCGAAAGCTTTTCGCGAACCTGTGGAGTTGCGTAGGCGAGACTGCCCTTCTCTGGGTGGATAGGGTTTGGCATCATGTAGACTGAATAATGAATCATAGTGTAAATTAATTTTATTGGTTTAACATTCTTTTCTTCGCTAAGCCTTTGGCTTCGTCATGTTTCGTGCGACTATCCGCCTTTAGCATTTCGAGCGTTCTCGTGGCGCCTTTCGAGTAGTCTCGTTAGCTTGTGCGACCTATCGCTCTCGGTCATCCACCTTGGGGATTGACGATAGCCTATGGCTCGTTGGATTACGTATGCAAAGTTACGCAATCGCCAATTGTCATTCGGATGATAAGGGAGGTTAGCTGCTGATTTCTCCGCTTTTTCTCCCTTTGTCCCCATGGGTTGCGTTCGTCGCAGCTCGGCTGCGTCGCTTTCGCTAATAGACTAACGGATTCTTCCCTCTTCCCTCTTCACTCTTCACTCTTCACTCTTCACTCTTCCCTCTTCACTCCCTTACGGTTCCCCCAGTTGTTCCACGATGGCTTTGACCTGTCGTGGTGTGAAGGTTTTGTTTGACGTGTGGTAGCCCATGGCTTGCAGTTCGCCCATGAGTGGTGGGCATCGCTTTATCCAGCCCATGAGGTGCTTTACGGCTGTGTTCGGAATGCTGTCGGGGAAATACATTAGCGACAGCTCCTTCTTGGTGTATGAACGGATTGAAAATGTAATCATAATGTTTAATGTGTAGTGTTTAATGTTTAATGTTTAATGTTTAGGTGTTCTTTTAAACATAAACCATATAAACCCCTGTCTTTTTCTTCAGCAGAGCTTGCCAACTGTGGCTTGTCCATCCTTTTCGAGAGTGTGACTCTCGACAGTCTGGGCAATCCCCAGCTGGCAGATGCGCTCACGCATCTGAAGAAAACCGTCAGGCGATAAACCAAAATAAACCGTTGCTGGAGATAATGTCTAGTGTTTAATGTTTAGTGTTTAATGTGTATCTCAAGCTAAGGTTTATCTTTGTTTATCGCCCTATGTTGGGCAAAGTGCAGGTACTGCACTTGATGTAAAGGCTTGGCAAGGCGTGTCGTACAGCTTGCTTACGAAAGCGCCTTGTCAAGGCTTTGCATCAAAAACTCGAAGTATGAGAGTTTGCCCAACATAGGGTGTTTATCATGGTTTATGTTTCTCATCGCAAGCGGATTCTCGCAAACTGATGGTTACTGCGAGGGGTTCCCACGAAAGTACTCAGCGAAGTCCTTGTATCCTTTTGGCAGCTGATGGCGCACAAGCGAGGGCAGCAGATGGCGGAGCTGCAGGAAGAGCTGTTCGCCAGGCAGGTCGTTGTCGGGATACATGTGGAACGAGGTGTGGCGCACGGCTTCGAGCTGCTTTAGCTGGTCTACGTCGTCGGGCTTCAGGAGCGTTGCCGAGGGTATGGCGATGGCCTTGTGGCCCGACGAGAGCATAGCCCAACAGTCGGAACATCCCTCCGTGATGAAGAGCGGTTCGTGGGGCTGCAAGAGCGGCAGAATCTGCAGGTTGTAGATGCTGCAACGGGCGCCATAGGGAAAGCGAAAGCGTGGTTTTTCGGCTTGGGGTTCATGTTCATTGCCCTTGGCTGAACCATTATCATCCTTCCGATAATCGAGGTTGCGGTTTTGTATGCCGATGAGCTGTCGTTGCTGGTTGTAGTATGGCGTTTGCAGCCAATGCGTGCCGTCGCGGTCGGTCCACGAGGTTAGTCGGCACCATTCAGCCACGCGTGGGTCTATGCCTCGCTCCGTGAAGAGGAATCGTTGCGCCTCGTCGCTCAGCCATGGGTGTTCGAAATGGCGCAGATAGCGTGAGGCATCGAAGGGCTTAGGAGTGAGAGTGGGCGAAGGCGTGCGCGGTTGGTATTCGTCGATGATTACGTTGTGGCTATCGGCAAGCCAACGGCAGGCTTCGCGGAAGTCTTTGCCCAGATGTTGCATCACCAGGTCGATGGTGCCGCCATTGGCTCCGCATGCGAAGCAACGGTATGTGTTGCGACGCATGGAGAGCGTGAGGCTGGCGTGGTGGTCGTCGTGGAAGGGGCACAAGCACTTGTGGCGTGTCACTCTCAGTCCGAGCCTTTCTGCTACGCCTTCGATGGGAAGGTCGCGCAGGCGTTGAATTTCGTATTGTTGCATAATTCTTTGTTTTTTGTGATGTGAAATTAGATGATGGGGAATCATCGGAAAAACGAACACGAATTTCTCGAATCTACCGAATGTAGATAAAGCGCTCAAGCAAAAGAGCCGTAGGCTCAAGATTCGTGTAATTCGCACGATTCGTGTTCGTAATCCCTCAAGCAGTTCGTGTTAAAACGAACACGAATTTCTCGAATCTACCGAATGTAGATAAGCGCTCAAGCAAAAGAGCCGTAGGCTCAAGATTCGTGTTATTCGGATTATTCGTGTTCGTAAAAACCACAAGCAGTTAGTGTTTTTAAATGAACACGAATCAAGCGAATCGAACGAATTTAGATTAAGCTCAAGCAAGAAACTCAAGCTACAGAGCCCTGAGGGCTCAAGATTCGCTTTGTCATTCGAATTATCCGTGTTCATCTGTGATATCCGTGTGCAACATTCTGAATCATTCCCCCTTTAGGTATTCCTTGGTTTTGGTATACATGCCCGTTTGTGCGGAGTAGGTGACGAACTTGCGTGCTTTCCAGACTCTGAGCTGACGCTTGGTGCCCTCTTTGGTTTTTCCGATGCTTAGTCTCAGAGCTTCGAGTTGCTGTTCGTTGAATGTTTCGTCAAGGTCTTCTAGCATGTTCTTTGGTCCGTTCTTTTGATTTTCCTCGTTAGCCATATCCGACTCCTTGAACATATCGCCAAACACTTTCACCTTCGACCATAGGTCGTAATAGCAAAACCACTCCACGAAGTCGCCTATGGATTTCGACCATGTTTGGTCGTTGAGAATCCAAAGCACGGCACCCTTCTTCCATGCTGAGAAGATGCTTCTGTGAGATAGCTCCCACAACATGTCATCGTCAGCCATATCGGCAAGTCGAGCCATTTCTTCCGCCAGTTTGTCGGCAATCTTGTTAAGTTGAAACACCACGAAGTCGCCTTTGCAGGCGTTTAGTCGTACAAGGTAGGTGTCGAGCTTATCAAGAAATTCCTTATTGTATGTACCTTGTTTCGGTATTCGTCCGCTTCTCTCACCACGAGCTTTATAGGCGAACGGTATGCGACCGAAGAAACCATTAGTGAGGTCTTTCTTATAGAAAGCTCTTGCGGCTTCGGGTGTTGAGGTGAATGTAATGTTTACGCGGAGTGTTGGATTTCCCGTCACGCCTTCGGCTGTTGCTCTCAAGGCACCTGCCCGTTGGCAGTCGTAGATGTTGCGTACCATTTGGCTCACCTGTCTATGTCCGCCACACATGCGATCCGCCATCTCCACCTCTGGTAGGTTTATGTATTGTGTGCGTGCGCCCTGCTTTTCCATCGCCATTGCGTTTTGGATGAAGGCTGCGTTGGTGACGTCGGCAGGTGGAAACCAGAATGCCACGTCTGGACGTTCTGGCTTTTCCTTGTTAGCGCCCTTGGTTTTCATCTGTCGTTGCCAATCGACGAGCTTTTGAAATTCCGTTTCATCATGGTCTCTGAATTTTCTCAAAATAGCCTCTACTAGATGCGAAAGTTGTGCCTTTCCAATACCCGATTGACCTATCAGATGTCCCATTTGTCCACATAGCTCGTAATATTTGTTGTCTGAATACTTAAACCTCACATCGGTTAAATGAGCAGCCAAAGCTGGTATTGCCATCGGAATGAGTGGTTCGCGCATGTCTTTTGAGGCCTGTGAGAGGATGAATTTCACAAATTGTGTGCCTTTGCCTGTTCGTGGCATGGCAGGAGCCTTAGAAGAAAAGATATCGTGATTCATTGTTTATCATTTGTTTAACTTGGTTTTAAAGTTTGTTGGTTGGACTCAAGCGTTTCAGCGTTTCAGCGTTTCAGTTATAAAAATAGGTACCCCTATATTTCACTCCTCTTATATAACTTATTGATTATTAATTAGTTATAAGTGTTATAAATAGGAGTGTTGTAATAACTGAGGCGTTTTTTTCAACTGAAACGCTGAAACGTTGAAACGCTGAAACGTTGTTCGTTTACCCTTTTACCCTTTTACCTTTTTACCTTTTTACCCTTTTACCCTTTTACCCTTTTACCCTTTTACCTTTCCTTGGCAACCGTCTCCAGTTCCTTGGCAGCGTTTAGGCAGAAGTGTTTGAAGTCGTCGGGAGTCAGGAGTTTTGGTCGGTTGAAGGTAGGGTAGAGCGAGCCATCGGGTTTGCGATTGATATTGATGTACGCACCCTCGTACACGTGAGGGTTTCGTTGCTCAGCCCTTGCCACCTTCTTCTCCATGGCATTTTCGATGAACGAGAAGTGGTCGTCGCCATCGCGTGTTATCACTCCCGACAGGTATTCGCCCTCAGGCAGTCCGCCAGGCATGATGGTGATGAGCTTCAGGTCTACGCAAGGTTCCGTGGTCGGGAACTGTGCCCTTTGCCATGTGCGGTATCCGCGACTCATAGGTGAATTACTCTGGAGCATCTTCTCGATGATGTCTCCGATGGTGCGAGGCTCAGACGATTGTGAGCCTGCGAAGCTTGGGTTGTTAATAGCCTTTGTCATTATTTTAGCAAGGTATTAAATAAGCCTCTTTGGTACGATGACAATCGAAGAGGAATCCATGCCATCTTTTTATAGTACCATCATTCCCCGTAGTGTGATTTCGAACTCATACGTCGGGTAGTCTGTTGGTTGTTTCGACGATGCAAAATTCGCTATTTTTTTGTTGATGTCCAAGAAATAAAATAGATTGGTTGTGTGAGTGAAAGTGTTGATTAATAGTAAGTTATAAGCTTGCGAAAGGTTTAAAAGTAGATTAAGAATGCGGAAAGTAGATTACGAAACTCGATAAAGTAGATTGGTCTCTTTATGGTAATCTACTTTTCTATGAAAAGTCAATCTACTTTTTATGGAAACTATATTCAACCATACTTACGTATACAAAAAAAGTGTATCGGCTATGGTTGACCGATACACTTTTTGCTTGTTTTAGTGAAGTAGCCCAAAAACTAATCTACTTTTTTAGGCTATTTCTTCCATCAAATCCTCGTCGTTGCTGTCAGCAAACAATACTTTAATGTTGGAAATGAATTTTTTTACTATCTCAGAATTCTTGTCATAGTCTACGCCATGCTTATTTACGGCAGCATATTTCACCACCTTATGCATTCCTTTATAATGGGCGATAAAATATTCTAAAGCCTTTTTGACATTATTTTGTAGTGCCCATTTGCAGAATATATATTCGTATAATCCCATATTTTTGTGTCGGAAGTCGGGTGGCAATAGCTCGTCGAAATGGCTTATCACATATTTGATTTTCTTTATCGTCTTTGGATTATTGCCCCAAAGCGCCTTTTCTTCAATAGTGATTTCTGCTGTTTCGGTAAGACATTCAATAATGCAGAAATGCTCCATGTCGGCATGGTTGTGTTTGTGGAATTCGCCTTGTGCAAATCCTTCGTCTGAAGGATAGGTAAGGTATCTCTGATATGCTGGCGTAATCTCCTTAAGGCAGTTTATAGTTTCTTCATTTAGAAGAAATATTTGATTCCTTAGTCGTTTGTATGCCTTGCGACGATATGTGTCGAGGGAACATTTGCTTCTTACGGGGTCTTTCCTTATGTCCATCTCTTCTTGCAGAATTTCTGTGCATAGATTCATACATTCCTCCTCAGCCTTGAAGAATCCTATTAACTCATTAAACAATCCTTGCACTATTGGTGGATACGTCGAAAGGTCGAATAAATTGCCCTCATAGATTCCCTTGCTTAAAGTAGACTCTTCGAAAACCGACTTTTGCGGTATGTCGTAAGCGGCACATTCGGATGTTGTGGGATGTTGTCTTGGACAGAATTTTTTGAGTATGGTCTTCAAGGGCGACATATGGCTACGCATGTGCCTAAGAATTTCGCTTACAGAATTATAATAGTCGTTGTGGTCTGTAGCAAAATCCTTATTAAAGTCTTTTTCATATCTGTGCAGACGATCCAGCTCCTTGCTCATTTTATCACGAGCCTGTGAAATATATTCCGTGAGTCGCTCTATCTCCTCCAGATCCATGTGCTTCATTTTGAGCGCACTCATCAGTCGGTTAGCTCCTTCAACTTCAAAGTTAGACACAATATCTTTCACTTGGTGTAGTCTTTGAAGTGTAGGCTCAATATCTGTATTGTAGTATGCTGTTAAGCACTTCTTTTTAATTAAATCTGTCATGTGATGTTTTAAATAATATTTAAGTTTTTATTAAAAACACCTATAGGGGGTGTTCAAAAAACAAAGTTACTACATTTATTTTAAATAGCTATTATATTATAGTGAAAAAATATGAAAAAAGTATGAGATTATAGCTCGTTGATTGATGGGAAGAAGTTTGATAATATAATTGAGGAAATTAAAGCGTATATATAACAATTCTCAAGAAGAGTCATAATGATGATAGCTAAAACCATCCAAAAACCAACAGCAAACTTAATTTCGTGAGGGAATCTTCGTGTTGTTAGAAGGAAAATTATTATATTTGCACTATAAATAATGTCTATAAAAGATGTTAGACGTTTTGAATAAACCAATATTGAATGACAAACGAAGTTGATATTATAGAGAATAACCTTTTGGAGGAATATGGACAGGAGATATTCGATCTTCTGCTTACAGATCATTCTGTGACACAATATAAGAATGATGGACAGACCCATCATATCTTTTGGGCTACCCACGACTATGAATATCTGGGTGACGGCTATTCTTTCTATGACGAGATAATGGCAGAACGCATAACAGGCGAACACTCAGACGTGATAATGCCGCGCGTGATGAAGAAGAAAGCTGTACAGAATAAACGCGTGAAAAAAATGGCTGAGGTGTTTACTCCTTCATGGGTTTGCAACATCATGGTGAACAATATCGACGAGAAATTTTTTGGCAGGAGAGACGCCTTTAATCGAGAGACTGGTCCAGAACGTAAGACTTGGGAAACAGTAAAAGAGAAAATCGTAATCCCTGAAGGCAAGACATGGCAAGATTATATCAAGTTGCGTTGGATGGAGATAACATGTGGCGAAGCTCCATTCATGACAAGCAGATACGATACTACAACAGGTCGGAAAATAAAATTAGAGGATAGAATAGGATTCTTAGACCGTAAGCTCAGGATTGTAAACGAGAATACGGACAACCGCAAGGATTGGATGGATGCTGCCATAACCGCTTACCAGGCCAGTAAAGCCTACGAGTGGCAAGGCGATAACTTGTTGTTGGCTCGTGAGTCGTTGCTTTATGCGTTTATAGACAATTATGAGTATAAGTTTGGAGAACGTCCAGATAGAGAAAGTGTGAGGGAAATAGCATATATCATCTCATGGAACGTGTGGCAGATGGATGGTCTGAAAGGAGTAATACCAAATTCGTGTCATGATGTGGTAACAAGAAACTTGTTGGGCGAAGTGGAGACGAAGCCTTGCCCTGGATGCAAGACAAGAAACATTCATAAGCATAACGGCATACCTGTGATGCTTAAAGAGTTCTCTTCGGGCAACACTTGTCCTTTTCATCTGTTATGTAAAGATAAATAAATATGGATAGTTCTGTTATAGATAAATATATAGTAGGTCGTGTGGAACCTCATATCTACGCATTTACAACGGGTACAGTTCCAAACTATCTGAAAGTAGGCGATACGTATCGTCCTATAGAACAACGTTTGAACGAGTGGCGCAAACATTTCCCCGACCTTGAGAAGGCTTTTTCGGCAATATCAAAGGTTGAAGAGAATGTATATTTCCGTGATTTCGCAATACATAGCTATCTTGAGCGAGATAAAAAATTGCACAGGCTGATGCCTGCAGATATTGACGGACTGCCTTATTATTCAAATGAATTCTTCGAACATGCATCGGAAAAAGATGTCGTAGAGGCTGTTGAAGATATTAAAACAGATTTTGCCGAGAATAAAGGCAAATATCAGTTTTATACCTTCGACGAACGACCTACGCCAAAAACATTTACATACAAGCGTGGGGACGTTCCGTATGAGCTACGACCTAATCAGGCTGCTACGGTTACAAATTTCTCAAAGGCTGTAAGGAAGGGAAGAACCAATTTGCTGATGTATGCAGTAATGCGTTTTGGCAAGACCTTTACCGCCCTAAGCTGCGCTCTTTCTGACAAACGCTACAAGTCGATACTTGTTGTTTCAGGCAAGGCTGATGTGAAGAATGAATGGAAAAAGACAGTAGAAAGCATAAAGAATTTTGAGAATTTCTGTTTTATCGATACCGATACGCTTGCAAGGGATGCCGATGCAATAAAAGGATGTTTGCAGAACAAGCAAAGAGCCGTGGTGTTTCTTACTCTTCAAGACTTAAGAGGAGAGGATATAAAGATGCGACATGTAGACATCTTCAACCGCATTTGGGACATGCTCATTATAGACGAAACCCATTATGGAGCTCGTGCCGAAGAATATGGCAAGGTGTTGAGAGGAAGTAAGGCTGAACTTAAAATGGAGGCTAAATATGCTGAGACTTCTGATGATTATGACAACAACGAAGAGCTGAAACGATTGTGCTCAAACGTACGATTGCACCTTTCGGGCACTCCGTATAGAATATTGATGGGAAGCGAGTTTCAGAAAGAAGACATCATAGCCTTCTATCAATTTTCTGACATCGTGAAGGACAAGGAAAAATGGGACAGGGAGCATATTGACGATGATGATATAAACGAATGGGATAACCCTTATTATGGATTTCCCCAGATGGTTCGCTTTGCGTTCTGTCTGAATGAGTCGTCGATGAGAAAAATAGAACAATTAAGGAAAGAGCATGTTGAATATGCGCTTAACGAGCTGTTGCGCCCCAAATCGATAACAAAGAATGATGAAGGACTTCACAAGAGATTTGTGCACAAGCAAGAGGTTTTAGACCTGTTGATGGCGATTGATGGAAGTAAGGAGGATGGTAACATCTTAGCCTTCCTCAACGACAAGAGAATAAAGGAGTGTAAGCTATGTCGCCATATCGTGATGGTGTTGCCTTATCGTGCTTCTTGCGATGCTGTAGAAGCTATGATAAATGAGCACAAAAACGAGTTCAGATGCTTGGGTGAGTATGAGTTGCTCAACATAGCAGGTGTGGATAATGAAAAGTTGTTCAAGGATGCGCGAAATGTAAATGACAAGATAGAACAGTTGGAGAACCGTGGCGTGAAAACAATCACGCTAACGGTAAACAGAATGCTTACGGGCACTACCGTAGAGCAATGGGATACCATGATTTATCTGAAGGATACGGTTTCGCCACAGGATTACGACCAAGCCATTTTTCGCCTACAAAATCAATATGTGCGTGAATATAAGGATAAGGACGGTCATGTAATAAAATACAACATGAAGCCACAGACGCTACTTGTTGATTTTGAACCTGGACGAATGTTCAGAATGCAAGAGTCGAAGTCGCAGATATATAACATAAATACCGAGAAAAAGGGCAATAGCAGGCTTAAAGAGCGTATTGCAGAAGAATTGAGAATTTCGCCAATTATCGTTGTCAACAAAGATAAAATGCACGAGGTTGAGCCTAACGACATTCTTGAAGCAGTAAACGCTTATTCTGCCAATAAGAGTATCATGGACGAGGCAACAGATATTCCTGCTGACGAAGGTCTGCTTGCGAATGAAAACATCATTAATGTTTTGAAGACATTATACCCTATAGACTCTAAGAAAGGCATTAAGATGCCTGCATACAAAGGCTCAGGCGACGATATTGATACAGATAATCCTTCAGGAGAAAAGAAAGACGAAGAAAAGGGTTCTTCTGCGAAAGAAAAGAAAGATACTAAGGAAGAGGAAGACAACCTATCGAAGAAATTGGCTACCTATTATTCGTTGATTTTATTCTTCGCTTTCCTTACAAACAGCAAGGTGGCTTCGCTTGATGACATTCTGAAGGTGATTGATTCAAATGGTGCAAATAGCCGAATAGCCCGTAATGTGGGAATTGACAAAGATGTGTTGTTGACAATTCGCTCAATCATAAATCCGTTTGTGTTAAGCGACTTGGACTATAAGGTGGCACACATGAACCGCCTATCGCACGACGATAGCATACCTGCAAGCGAGAGAGTGGATAGAGCTATGAAAAAGTTTGGTAGATTGTCTACATCTGAAGTCGTGACACCTGTATGGGTTGCAGACAAGATGGTTGGGTATCTGCCTGCCGACAGGATAAAGAAGGGTACAAAGATTCTTGACATAGCTTCGAAGCAAGGAGAATTTGCCAACGCTTTGTATAAGGCGTTTGGCAACAAGATAAAGAACACTATCTATTCGTTGCCAACCTCTTCTTTAACATATGAGTTTACACGCAAGGTTTACGAGTTGTTAGGACTTCCTGTTAAGAATGTTATAGAGGATTACAATTCGTATGATTTGTTGAACAGTAAAAAGAAAGAAAAAATTATGAATGAATTTATTTCATTGGGTACAGATATTATAATAGGAAATCCGCCATATCAAGATGATGCTGTGGGAGAACAGAAGACTTATAACGGTCCGATATACAACCATTATCTTGATTGTGCATATATCATATCTGATGTGGTGGAGATGATTCATCCTGCACGCTTCCTGTCGAATGCGGGCAGTACGCCTAAGGCATGGAACAAGAAGATGTTGGAGGATAAACACCTAATGATAGCATCTTTTCATCAAAATGCAAAAGAACTATTTGATGATCTTCAATTAACTGGTGGTATTGTAGTTACATATCGAGACAATAAAAAGAAGTTCTCTCCTATAAATGTGTTTATGCCTTATTCTGAATTGGAAAGCATATGTAATAAGGTCACATCGTTTAGAAATTTTAAATCGATGAGTGATATTGTAGTATCTAGAACAGCGTATAGATTTACAGAACTAATGCATATTGAGCATCCGGAAGCAATGGGTCAGTTAAGTAATGGGCACCCTTATGATGTGTCTACTAATATATTTGAACGGCTTCCTCATATTTTCTCAGATGTTAAACCTTCTAATGATAAAGAATATATAAGCGTTCTTGGACGTTATAAAAACAAACGAACAGTAAAATACATAAAGAGAAATTATATTCGACCAGTTGTTAATCTTGATAACTATAAAGTGTTCCTCTCGAAGGCTGATGGGGCAGCTGGACAGATAGGTAATCCTATACCAGCAAGGATTATTGGAACTCCCGAAATAGGACTCCCCGGTATGGGTAATACGGAGTCGTTTATAAGTATTGGAAAATGTAAGGATGAATATGAGGTAAATGCCTTATTTAAGTATATTTCTACAAAGTTTGTTAGAGCGTTATTAGGCGCTCTAAAGACCACACAGGACATAACTCCTGAAAAGTGGAAGTTTGTGCCTCAGCAGGACTTTAGTGAAGCTTCGGATATAGATTGGAGTCTTTCTGTAGAAGAAATAGACGCTCTACTTTATAAAAAGTACAATCTGTCGGATACGGAAATTCGCTTTATAAACGAGAAGGTGCAGGCTATGGGCTGAGTATTTTAATCACTCTCCATTCTATGCATGTTATAATCAAAGTTGACGGTATTTATTTTGTAAAAATGAAAAAAGTAGTAAGCAAAACATGACAACAACTAAATCTATTCTTAGCCGACTTACTATGGCGGTAGGTGGCACAGACCGGGAACTATTCAGCGAGCAGGAGTTGAATAGGTTTGCCTCGTTCTATCTCGACAAATGGGATGAGGATACGAGTGGGGATGTGGTGGCGGAGGCTTTCGTTGACTATTGGTGGAATACGGATAAGAGTTGCAGGCGATGCTCCGTGTGTGGCAAACTGATGCGTGAGGGGTATTGCGAAGATATGGGCGAAGCCTATTATTGCAGCCCCGACTGCTTGCATACCAACTTCACGGACGAGGAATGGGACGAGGAATGTGAAAATAATGACCAAAGCTATTATACCGAGTGGTATTAATCTTTCTGAAAGCAAAGACAACGTGCGGGTTGTGTTTTTTTAGACAACAGATACAGCATAGTATGCTTGTTTTAGAGTCTTAGATTCGTAAATAAAAAGAAGATTGAGTGAAAAATCAAGCAAAAAGAATACTTTCATGATAAAACTTTTGGTCAATCAATATAAATGAGTATTTTTGCAGTAAAATTATCGTCAAATTCATAATATAAGCGAAGATGGCAACAAAAATACAGAAAATAATGGAGTCTAATCCGCATACAGACTTTATGTTTGGCGACTGGCTCTCACGTCAAGGGTTGGATGCCAAAGGACAACATGCCTATATGAAGAGTGGATGGTTGAAAAGAATATCCAAGGGGGTGTATGTTTTGAATGGTACTGAACCTAAGTTGTTACATGCCTTATCCGCATATAACAACCAACTATCGAAACAATGCTTCGTAGGTGCTTATACCGCTCTTGAACTGCGTGGCTACTCTCATTATCTATCATTGGGTAAGCCACAAGCCTATCTGTTTACAGGAAGGACTAATAAACTTCCAACTTGGATGTTGTCTCGCAATTGGGATATGATGGTGAAGTATATGACCACTTCTTTCCTTGGAGAAGACCTACTTGGTGTTGAAACCATGACAGTTGATGGGTATAGCCTTTTGGTGTCATCACCAGAGCGTGCCTTTATGGAATGCCTTCATCTGCCGGGAACCGCAGCTTCGCTCTTAGACTTGTTTTATATAATGGAGAGTTTGACTACGCTTAGACCCAAACTGGTACAATCGTTGCTTGAAATATGCTCCTCGCAAAAGGTAAAACGGCTCTTTGTATATATGGCTGAGAAAGCTGGTCACTCATGGTTTAAGGCTCTGAAACTTGACAACGTTAAACTCGGCACAGCCCGAAGCATGGTGGTACCGACCGGAAAATATATCGCCAAATACAATATGACAATCCCAAAAGACCTTGCAGAATATGAATAAGAACAATATAACAGGTAGAGTTTACGCCCAAAAGGTGGAGTTATTGCTTCGCCTCATGCCTATCGTGATGGATGAAGGTGTGTTTGCTGTCCATGGTGGCACCGCCATCAATCTCTTCTTGAAAGATTTGCCCAGATACTCTGTCGATATCGACCTTACATACATTCCTTTGGCTGACAGGAAGCAGAGCCTTGATGACATTAATTTTCACTTAGCTTCTATCTGCGAGAAAGCAAAGAAGGTTTTCAAAGGTATGCATATCGTGCCTAACTATAATACATGCAAACTCCTTTGTGAGTGGCGTGGCAAGCAAGTAAAGGTTGAGGTAAACCAAACCAAGCGAGGACTTGTGGGCGGTGAAGCCATCTCCGTACCATTAAGCGATAAGGCGCAAGACGAGTTCGGACTTTATTGTGAAGCTAATATCGTACCGCTGACACAACTCTATGGTGGTAAGATTGCGGCGGCTCTCTCACGCCAGCACCCAAGAGATTTGTTTGATGTAAAGTATATGGATATTCCTTTAGCTGATTGTCGTGAAGGACTAATCTTCTGTCTACTCGGTAGCGATAGACCAATCCACGAGTCCTTTATTCCAAGGCTGATTGACCAACGTGAAGCCATGGTCAATCAGTTTGACGGAATGACTGACATTCCTTTCACTTATGAGGAGTTCGAGGATACACGTAAAAAACTAATAACCGATGTAAACGGCATGATGACAGATGCAGACAAGAAGTTTCTCGTTGATTTTGAACAGGGGAAGCCTGAATGGGCAGGCTACGAGTATGAGTATATGCGGAATTACCCTTCTGTAAAATGGAAACTCATCAACTTAGCAAAGTTGGCAAAGCAAAACCATGATAAACTTGCAGAAGAGGCAGACAAACTCAGAGCGCTCTTTAAACTTGGTTAATGTCACACATTTCTTTCTATAAGCAAAGGCTTGCGTGGTGTATTTTTTAAGACAATACGATATTTTACCCTTCAGAATTTTTTATTAGCGATGTTAGTTCTGTTGTCAACGCCTTGGAGTTTTCGCATCCAAGAACAATAGTTTCTCCTGAGGCTAATTTTAGCGTGAATGTTGATGATCTATCGCCAACGAAGGCTTTGAATTTTCCATATTTTCTATTCCAAAAAAAGACCGTAGTAGCCCCAAAATCCGCCAGAGGCAAATAGGCGTATGGTGGAATAGTCGTTAAATTCTGAATTCATCGTACAAGAAGCGATGTCCTTTATAAGTATATTTCGGCTATAGGCACGGCATCTTATCGTAAGCTCGTGGTTGGTGAGGATTAGTTTCCATGGACTGTATACAAAGCCAAGTATCAAGGTCGAGCATATTATTGCCAACACGATTATTACCACCCCAATTGCTACCAACCCGATTTCTTCATGCAATATGTTTGCCATTAAACATATTGTCAGAATCAAGACTATATTCACGATGATGGTCAATACCTTCGTTGTAGTGTCAAACTTTACATCAAAAGCGTGAAGTGTGGATTTATTCATGTGACATATTTTTGCAATAAACGTCTTTATATATATGTGTCGGCTTTGCAGCTACCTATCTCAGCCTTCAGCAAAGCCTCCGATTGCAAAGATAGTGCAAACGAGCGCAATGTGAGCTCGCTCACAAATTGCCGAGTGCAGCCTATCTTATGCAAAGATAGTGCAAACGAGCGCAATGTGAGCTCGCTCACAAATTGCCGAGTGCAGCCTATCTTATGCAAAGGTACGGAAAAAAAACAAAATGGGATTAAAAAAAACAATAGTTTTATACGTAACCTATCATAAAATGAATAAAAAGTATTATATTTGCACACGTAATTAAATGTAGAATTATGGTTAAAACGACTATGGGAACTAAGCTCCCACGCAAATTGGAGCAGAAAATGCAGATTGTAGGCGAGCAAATCAGGCTTGCTCGTTTGCGTCGTAATTTGAGTATTGCTCAGGTTGCTGAACGTGCCACATGTTCGCCTGTAACCATCAATAGGGTAGAGAAAGGAGCGCCAACGGTTGCCATTGGCATCTATCTTCGTGTGCTCTATGCTTTGCAGCTGGATGATGATATTTTGCTCTTGGCACAAAAAGACGATATGGGGCGAGCCCTTCAAGATTTAGCTCTTAAACATCGTGAACGGGCTTCTAAAAAGGAATAACAGATGAACAGACTTTATATTTTTGGTGATTTCAATTGGTTGGAAACCCCAATTCTGATTGGTGAACTTGGCTACGAATCTCTTCGTGGCTCGGATTCTTATTCCTTCAAGTTTGATAAGAACTGGCTTGCAAAGTATGGCGACTTATTTTTGAGTGCTGATATCAACAACTATCATAGAGGAAGTTGTAAATGGTGTTAGTAAATGGCGAGATATTGCTGTTGGCCTTGGCATTAACAAGCGTGAGATTGATATGTTTCAGCATGTTTATTCTAAACGAATAGATTGCTGATATTTCCATGATATTTTGTTTAGCCTTGTCTTTTAAAACAACAAATACAACATGTACAACAAATACAACCTTGGCTTTCGCCACGTGGCTTCTCGCTTGAGTTGTCGCACACGGATAGTGCGGAGGGCACGGGTTTAGAACTCGGAATTGTAATAATAAAAAAAAGAGCATCCTTCTCTGTTGTTTCATCAGAAGGATGCTCTTTCTTGGTTGTTTTTTGTCTGAGAGCCGAACTCTTACTTAATAATCATCTTCATGTTCTGCGAACCTATGCGAACTACTACCACACTTTGACCTTTGGCACAAAGACTTACTGAGCCATTTGCGGCTGTGGCTTGGTCAAGCTTAGAACCTGAGAGGCTATAGAGGCTGCAAACTTCGCCATCTCTAAGTCCAGATATTGTAATACCATTTGCAGAGGCTGACATCGTTATGTTGTCGTAGGCTCCTATGTTTTTTATTGCTAACTCTTGACCTGTTAGTGGTACGATTGAGCCAAAGTTGTCCCAAGGAGTTATAGAACTGTACTTGTCTATGGATTCTGCAGGAACGTGGAGAGTAGCATTAAATGCAAAAGTAAAATAAGAATCTATAGCTTGAGGCGGTTCTGCTGTATAGCAGTAAACATCTTGGATTTTTGAACATCCAGAAAATGCCCCGCATTTAATAGTTGTTACCGAATTTCCGATTTTTACAGAGGTTAAATTCTTGCAGCCGCCAAACGCCCCGCCCATAATAGTTGTTATCGAATTTCCGATGTTTACAGAGGTTAAACTCTCACAATTATCAAATGCATCCCACCCAAGACTTGTTACCGAATTAGGTATTGTGATTGATTTTATACTGCTGCAATCTGCGAAAGCAAGATCTGCAATGCTATCAACAGAATTTGGTATTGTGACAGAGGTTAAACTGGAGCAAAGCATGAAAGCACAAAATCCAATACTTTTAACAGAATTTCCGATTTTTAAAGATGTTAAATTCTTACAGCCTGCGAACGCATATCTCTCAATACTTGTTACCGAATTTGGTATTGTGATTGATGTTAGACTGGTGCATATACTGAATGCCTCAACACCAATACTTTTAACAGAATTTCCGATTTTTACATCTGTTAAACTCCTGCATGAAGCGAAAGAACAATCACCTATACTTGTTACCGAATTTGGTATTGTGATTGATTTTAAACTCTCGCACACCCAGAAAGCATAATCACCAATAGTTGTTACCGAATTAGGTATTGTGACAGAGGTTAGACCGGTGCAGCTTGAAAACGCATTATCACCAATACTTTTAACAGAATTAGGTATAGTGATAGAGGTTAGACCGGAGCAGCTTGAAAACGCACCATAACCAATACTTGTTACCGAATTAGGTATTGTGACAGAGGTTAGACCATCGCAATCATCAAATGCAAAAGCATAAATACCTGTAATGGTAAATGTACCATAGCGTGAATAAAGTTTTTCCGGAATAACTAAAGAGCCTGAATAAGAATTTTTGTCTGCGATAATGGCTTCCATCGAAGAAAAATCCAAATAATAATACAAGTTTCCGATTTGATACCTAACTCTGGTGTCAAACTCTGCCTTTGCGGAAATGGAACATAGCATGCAGATTAGAAGTATGCAATAAAAACGTAAATGTTTTTTCATATCTAATATTATTTTTAATAAACAGGAAGAGGGAAGAATCAAAGTGAAGAGGGATGCGAGGGAAAGCGAGGGAAAGCGAGGGAAAGCGACGCAGCCGAGCTGCGACGAACGCAACCCAAGGGGGAGTGAAGGGAGAAAAAAAGGAAGAGTGAAGAGGGAAGAGGGAGGAATCAAATAGCAAATATACTAATAGACTAATGGATTCTTCACTCTTCGTTCTTCACTCTTCACTCAAACTACTGTTTATCTCTTGTTCTTCAATACTGGTTCGCAGGTGAGGTTTATGCCAAGCTTCTTGAAGATTTTGCGGTCTACTTCGCTCAGCATCACGGTACAATGAACCTGACAGCCACGCAACTTTGGAAGCTGCTCGAGAGCCTTGCGGCAGTTTTCGTCGTCCTTGGATAGTACCGAGAGGGCTACGAGCACTTCGTCGGTATGCAGACGAGGGTTGTGACCTCCGAGGTAGTTGATCTTGGTGTGCTGGATAGGCTCAATCATGGATTGTGGGATGAGCTTTGTCTCGTGGTCGATACCTGCAAGATGCTTGGTGACGTTGAGAAGCAAGGCTGCGCTACAACCAAGGAGTAGGCTTGAGTGGGCTGTGATGATGGTGCCGTCTTCGAGCTCTATTGCCGACGAGGTGTGACCAGTCTGCTTCAGGCATTCCTTGGCAGCCGTGGTGGTGCGACGATAGTCGGTTGTGATTTTGGCTTGATTGAAGAGCATCTGAATCTTGCTGATTTCAGCCTCGTTGCATGCGCCACTTGCCAGCTTGTTGGTGGCGTCGTAGTAGCGGCGGATGATTTCGTTTTTAGATGCCTCGCAGCATACTTCGTCGTCGCTAATGCAGAAGCCAACCATGTTGACGCCCATGTCGGTAGGCGACTTGTAAGGGTTGGCGCCATAGATGCCCTCGAACAAGGCGTTGAGGACAGGGAAGATTTCGATGTCGCGATTATAGTTGATGGCTGTTTTGCCGTAAGCCTCAAGATGGAACGGGTCGATCATGTTGACGTCGTTGAGGTCGGCTGTGGCAGCCTCGTATGCGATGTTGACAGGATGTTTGAGAGGGAGATTCCAAACAGGGAATGTCTCAAACTTAGCGTATCCGGCTCTTACTCCATGTTTGTTTTCGTTGTAGAGCTGGCTTAGGCATACAGCCATTTTGCCGCTACCAGGACCCGGAGCGGTAACGATAACTAATGGTCGGGTGGTTTTCACGTAGTCGTTTTTGCCGAAGCCCTCGTCGGAAGCTATGAGGCTTACGTTGTGAGGATAGCCATCGATGAGATAGTGGCAGAAGGTAGGAATGCCGTCGCGCTCCAATCGTTGGCGGAAAGCTTCGGCTGCCGGCTGACCGTTGAAATGTGTGATAACGACCGAGCCAACCATGAATCCGAGGTTTTGGAATTCGCCACGTAGGCGTAGCACGTCTTCATCGTAGGTGATGCCGAGGTCGGCACGAGTTTTGTTTTTCTCGATGTCGGCTGCGCTAATCACGATAACAATCTCTATGCTATCGCTGATTTTCTGAAACATTCTGATTTTGCTGTCGGGCTGGAAGCCTGGCAATACTCGGCTTGCGTGGTGGTCGTCGAAGAGTTTGCCACCAAGTTCAAGATACAATTTGCCATCAAATTGCGAAATGCGCTCTTTGATGTGCTCAGACTGAATGCTCTGATATTTTTCGTTGTCAAATCCTATTTTCATAATGTGTGCAAAGGTACTGCTTTTTTCTTAGAGAGAAAAATAGAGTGGGGATTTTTTGAGGGAAGAGTGAAGAGGGAAGAGGGAAGAATCAAAGTGAAGAGGGAGGGAAAGCAGGGGAAAGCTGGGGAAAGCATGGGGACGCGAGGGAACGCGAGGGAAAGCGACGCAGCCGAGCTGCGACGAACCCAACCCCAGGGGGACAGAAGGGGCAAAGGCAAGCCTTTTGTATCCTTAAAGGGTATTTACTCCCCTCTCTTTTGGAGAGGGGCAGGGGGTGAGGCTTTATTTAAAATACTCTTCGAGCTCATTTTCGGCGCTTGCTTGGGTGTTTGGCAGGTCCTTGATGATGGTGCCTTTCTCCATGAGGGCGATGCGAGAGCTGATGTCGATGGTGTGCTGGAGGTTGTGGCTGGAGATGAGGATGGTGGCGCCAGTCTGCTTGTTGTAGTCTACGAGCAGGCGCTTGAGGGTGTTTTGGCTACTTGGGTCGAGGAAGTTGAAAGGCTCGTCGAGGATGAGGAGCTGGGGCTGATTGATAAGAGCCGAGATGATACCTATCTTCTGCTTGTTGCCTGCGCTAAAGTCGCGTATCAGCTTCTTCTGATTCATTATTTCGCCAGCCATGAGGGTTTCTACATATTTCAGGCGGTCGGCAAGAGTGTCCTTGTCGATGTCGTTGACCTTGGCAATAAACTCGAAATATTCTTCAGGCGTGAGGAAGTCGATGAGGAAACCCTCGTCGATATAAGCCCCCGTGACGGTTTTCCAATCCTCGTTTTCGGTTGGGTCGATGCCGTTGAGCGTTACGTTGCCCTCGTCGGCCTTTACCAAGTCGAGCAAGAGGCGGAATAGGGTGGTTTTACCCGCTCCGTTGTTGCCCACGAGTCCGAGCAAGTCGCCATCATGGATGGTGAACGAAGGAATGTCGACGGCTGTCTTGTCGCCAAAGATTTTCTTGAGAGATGAAATTTGGATATTCATGATATGGTTGGGTAAAAGTAAAAGGGTGTACCAAAAGGCGTACAGTTAGCACCTTTTGATACACCCTAATGTATGGGAAGAGGATTAGAGACCTCTGCCGTGGCAGTTCTTAAACTTCTTGCCTGAGCCACATGGACATGGATCGTTAGGACGAGGCATCTTGTCCTTTACGATAGGCTGAGTGTGGTGAGCAGCTTCGCCACGAGTGTCGGTAGCTGCAGCCTGGCGCTGAGCCTCTGCACTCTCGTCGAGGTCTTGCTTAGACTCTACGTATTGCTGCTGCTGAGGACGCTCAGGTTCAGCCTCCTGCACCTCCTGCTGCTGAATCTCAGGAATCTGACCACGCATCAATACGCTTGCTGAGCGGTCGTTCATATCGTTGATCATCTCGTCCCAAAGCTTAGCGCTCTCGAGTTTGAAGATGAGCAAAGGATCCTTCTGCTCGTAAGACGCATTCTGAACGCTATGGCGGAGCTCGTCGAGCTGACGGAGATTCTCCTTCCAGTTGTCGTCGATGATGTGGAGCAATACGGTCTTTTCAAACTCCTTGACGATATTCTTAGCCTGGTTTTCGTAAGCCTCCTTGAGGTTGCAACGAAGCTGGATGATGTGGCGACCATCTGTGATAGGCACCATGATGAATTCGAATCTGTCGCCCTGGGTTTCGTAAACCTCCTTGATAACAGGGTAGGCAACAGCCTGGATTCTGTCTGTCTTGCGCTTGAAAGCATCCATAGCAGCCTGGAAAGCCGACTCTTCGAGTTCGTTCTTGGCTGTGGTGTTGTAGTCTTGCTCAGAGAATGGAATCTCCATAGCGAGCACCTTGAGGAATTGCTCCTTGGCACCCTGGAAGTCGTTGTTTTCGATGATAGAAACGCAACGGTCCCAAATGACGTTGGCAATATCCATGCCGATACGTTCGCCCATGAGAGCGTGGCGACGCTTCTCGTAGATTACGGTACGTTGCTTGTTCATCACGTCGTCGTATTCGAGCAAGTGCTTACGGATACCGAAGTTGTTTTCTTCGACCTTCTTCTGAGCTCTTTCGATGCTCTTTGAAATCATCGGACTCTCGATACGCTCGCCCTCCTCGAAGCCGAGGCGGTCCATTACTCTTGCAATACGCTCGGATGCGAACAGACGCATGAGCTTATCTTCGAGCGAAACATAGAATACAGAAGAACCTGGGTCGCCCTGACGTCCGGCACGTCCACGAAGCTGACGGTCTACACGACGGCTCTCGTGGCGCTCGGTACCGATGATGGCAAGACCGCCTGCAGCCTTAACCTCAGGCGAGAGCTTGATGTCGGTACCACGACCAGCCATGTTGGTGGCGATGGTTACGGCACCCAAGCCATTAATGCTCTGACCGGCCTTGGCTACGATGTCAGCCTCCTTCTGGTGCAACTTGGCGTTCAATACCTGATGAGGAATATTGCGCATGTTGAGCATCTTGCTCAAGAGTTCGGAAATCTCTACGCTTGTGGTACCAACCAATACTGGGCGGCCTGCGTTGCGCATAGCTTCTACCTCTTCGATTACGGCTTTATATTTTTCGCGTGCTGTCTTGTAAACACGGTCGTCGAGGTCGTGGCGAGCGATAGGGCGGTTGGTAGGAATCTCTACGACATCGAGTTTGTAGATGTCCCAGAATTCGCCAGCCTCTGTGCTTGCGGTACCGGTCATACCAGCCAACTTGTGGTACATACGGAAATAGTTCTGAAGGGTGATGGTAGCGAAGGTCTGAGTGGCAGCCTCGATACGCACATGCTCCTTGGCCTCGATAGCCTGGTGCAAGCCGTCGCTCCAACGACGACCATCCATGATACGGCCAGTCTGTTCGTCGACAATCTTTACCTCGCCATCCATAACGACATATTCGTCGTCTTTGTTGAACATGGTGTAAGCCTTGAGCAACTGCTGGAGAGTGTGTACACGTTCGCTCTGCACGGCATAATAAGCCAAGAGCTCATCCTTCTTCTGAAGTTTCTCCTCGTCGCTAAGAGCGGTCTCGTTTTCGAGAGCCGACATCTGAGTGGTGATATCAGGCAACACGAAGAGGTCTTTATCGTTGACCTGCTTAGCCAACCAGTCGGTACCCTTGTCGGTAAGGTCGCACGACTTCTGCTTCTCGTCGACAACGAAGTAGAGAGGCTCAACAGCCTCAGGCATACGACGGTTGTTGTTCTCCATGTAAATCTCCTCGGTCTTGAGCATACCAGCCTTGATACCTTCTTCAGAGAGATACTTGATGAGAGGTTTGTTTTTAGGCAAACACTTGTATGAACGATATAGCGAGAGGAAACCCTCGTCTTGTAGTTTCTGGTCGTTGTTCTTTGTGCCCTCGGTAATCTTCTGCTTGGCGTCAGCAAGGAATTCGGTAGCCAACTTGCGCTGCACTTCATACAAGCGCTCTACCAAAGGCTGATACTGCTCGAACATCTGGTCGTCGCCCTTAGGAATAGGACCAGAGATGATAAGAGGAGTACGAGCATCGTCGATAAGCACGGAGTCGACCTCATCGACAATAGCATAGTTGTGGCGACGCTGCACAAGGTCGGCAGGCGACATGGCCATGTTGTCGCGAAGATAGTCGAAACCAAACTCGTTGTTGGTACCGAAGGTGATGTCGGCACGATAAGCCTTGCGACGCTCAGGAGAGTTAGGACGATGCTTGTCGATACAGTCGACAGAAAGTCCGTTGAACATATAGAGAGGTCCCATCCACTCAGAGTCACGCTTAGCCAAATAGTCGTTGACAGTTACCACGTGAACACCATTACCTGTGAGGGCGTTGAGGAATACAGGGAGAGTAGCCACGAGAGTCTTACCCTCACCAGTAGCCATTTCGGCAATCTTACCCTGATGGAGCACGGTACCACCAAAGATCTGAACGTCGTAGTGAACCATTTCCCACTTGAGGTCGTTGCCACCAGCAGTCCAATGATTATGGTAGATAGCCTTGTCGCCATCGATAGTGATAAAGTCGTTCTTTGGATTTGCAGCCAGTTCGCGGTCGAAGTCGGTAGCTGTAACAACAGTCTCTTCGTTTTCTGCGAAACGACGTGCGGTATCTTTCACGATGCTAAATGCCACAGGCATAACCTCGTCAAGAGCTTTCTCGTAGATGTCCAAAACCTCTTTGTCGAGCTTGTCAATCTTAGCAAAGATTTCTTCGCGCTCGTCGATAGGAGTGTCTTCGATTTTAGACTTGAGCTCGTCGATCTGAGCTTTCTGCTCCTTAGCTGAGTCTTGGATGTAGGCCTGAATCTCCTTAGTCTTGGCACGCAACTCGTCGTTGGTGAGTTTTTGTATTTCAGGATAAGCAGCCTTCACCTTTTCAACGAGAGGCTTGATCAGTTTCATGTCACGGCTTGATTTGTCGCCAAACAATGACTTTAAGATTTGGTTGAAGTTCATTATATTATATTTTTTTTGTTTTCTTGAATTATGATAATAGATATATTGGGTGCAAATTTACAAATAAAAATTGTTAATATGCACTCTTTTAAGATATTTATCAACGTATTTGCCCTAAAATGAGGGTGAGAAGAGGGTGTTGGATTAGAACAAAGGCGCTGCAGAGCAGGCATTTGGCGCTCTGATGCGTATGCTCTTGGCTATGGTTGGCGCAATTCGGTCGACCGTAACCTGCGTGTTTATGCGTTGAGGTTTTGTTCCGGCTCCATAAATAATGATAGGGAACGGAACAAAGCCTGCACGGCTTGTATATGTTTCTTGTGTATCCTCGTTGAGGAGTTTCCATCCTGGCTTAACCTCGATAGTGATGTCGCCATTAAGGTTAGGATTGAAACCATTTCTGATTTTCAAGATGTCGTTGTTGCCTGCCAATAGGCGGTCGGTAGTATACACGTCGCTAACTCCTGCGCTAAGCACGAGGAATTCTTGCGAACGATTGAGAACGTCGTTAAGGCTCAACTTCTTTTGCTCTATGAGCTTGTGGTTGAGATAAATCTGATTGTGATAGCAAGCTTCGGCATAGCTTCCCTGACCGTAGATGGCACTAAGGTACATGTTGAGCAGGTTGGCTGTGCGATTGATATAGAAGGTGCCTGTAGGAATGCGGTATTTCGACAGGTCGGTAGCCGTTTCTTCAGCATATCCTGTGCTCGTAATCACGAACAAGGTATGCTCCAAGCCCACCTCCTTTTCGATGCCCGAGATTAGTCGGCCGAGAGTGCTGTCGAGTTGGCGGTATACGCTCTCCATCTCGGTTTTCCAATTGATGGTAGGTTGCCCGTCGTCCTTGGTTGCCGAGAGCGTGATGCTGATGATGTCGGAAACGTCGTCTTTGCCCATGGCAGCCGACTTTATAGCCTGTAGCGATAAGTCGACCACGGCATCGTTGCTATTCGTCTTGCCGTTTGAGGTAGGCGAAGTGATTGAGGTATACGCCTTAAACCATGCAGGCGGAGTGGCGCTATAGTAAGTAGAAGTGCGCCATCTGCCCGTCTTTGCGTCTATCCACATGGCTGCATCAGCCGCATGGCCAGCCGCAAGAATGGCACATTCGGGAGCTGCTGCTACAGAATAGACTATAGCAGAACCGTTGGTATTTATCTTTAGCTCGTCGCCTATTGTAGAGGTAGAGAGCTTAGATGGCGAAAGATAATGAGTGCGGTCTTCGATACAGAAAACGGGTCGAAGAGTTTGGCGATCGAGCCATTTTGTGGAAACGATGCCATGATAATAGGGTGGGGTGCCTGTAGAAAGAGTTGCCAAAGCCGAAGCCTTGTCTACAGGCGCATAAGGATAGCTTGCCGCATCGTAGACCGTGCTTTGCTCCATGAGCTTGCGGAGTCCGTCTTTGCCATAAAAAGGAGCAAAGGCCTCCATATAGTCGGAGCGCAATTGGTCGATAGCGATATTTACAACGAGACGTGGTGCAAGCTGGAAAGCCTGCATCTCGGTTGCTGTCAGGGCAGCTATTATGATGGCTAAATATCTATTCATTAATGTTTTTATAGGGGCGCTTCTGATAGTTAATTATTGTTTGATGGGGCGTTGCTTTATAGCGTGCTTATTTAAGCAGAATATCACTATCGTGTATCTGACAAGCAAAGATAATGCCAAAATTCTGATACCCTCGGCATAATCTTGGAATAATCCGCATAATATACCCAGGAAGAGGCAGAAAACGTATGTCTTGTGCCACCATGTCAGCATTCCCTTGCGTTGCTTCATCACCATAGGAATGGCCATGAAGAGAGCGATAGGGTTGAGAATCAGGATTTGGAAATTGATGTTGACGGTAGGATGCTTCGAGAATATCATCACGAAGAGTATCATTCCTGCCAATCCTATCACGGGCATGAGGATGGCATCCGTGAGCCATAAGTTCTTGCTCCAAAAGTATTCTATGAGGCTTACACCTATTATAATAATAGCGATGACGATTGCCAAAGCTCGTGGCGAGGGCAAAGAGTCGGGGGCTGCAGAAGCCGAGATGTCTTTCGGAATGATGTATTCCTCATGGCTGACGAGCTTTCTGTTGGCACCAATTGTGGCGTTGCTGAAATCGTGCTCAAGATTCTCGGGCAAGAATTGTTGTTCGCTTATGTTGGTAGGCAGGTCTGCCTGTATGCCAAGCAAGAGGTCGTTGCCAAACTGCGACCATCTATTGTTGAAGGTCTTGGAGTGGCAAAGTTCACGAAATGACGGATATTCGCTTGTGCATGAATTGTATTCTATCTTTCCATCAATATTTGCGGCTATAAGGTCGCGAGCCTTTGTTGTGCAGTTGTTGTAAAAGAAGTTATATCTGTAAGTTACGTTCTCGGGCTTATAGTTTTGGTCGATGGCTTGAAGCAAGGCGGATTTCTCCTTGGATGTAAGATTTAATGTTTGCTCAAATACCCATCTTTGCTCATATTCGTATTCAGCCTTGAAGTCGTCGAACGTGGTTATTCCCATCTGATAATCGGTAAGACCGAGAATGAATCGGGCGATGAAATATTTCTGCCTAAACGAAAACATACCGTAGTTTACCACAATATCCATCCCGCGAGATGGTTGGCAAACCCTGATGGCTGTATGTCCGAATAGCGAATAAACTTCGTTGCCTGGTCCACAAGTAAGAAGACTCACCTCTACATCATCCATATTGCTGATGATGGAGTCTGCGGTTTGTCCCTTGGCGTTGGTAGTTAATAATACAAAAAACACCAACGATATAATCCTTAAAATACGTCTAAATCGTTTCACGATGCAAAAATAACTTATATTTCCGACTTATCGTGCTATTATTTCGATTTTTTTCAATACTTTTGCATTCAAATTCCAAAATACGAGTACATATTATATATAATAATGAGAAAACTTCTAAGCATGGCCGTATTGATGGCGGCTGCTACCAACACATTAGCACAAAGTGGCACTAACTCTCCTTATAGCCAACTTGGCTTAGGTCAATTGTCGGAACAGGCGAGTGGCTTCAATAGAGGTATGAACGGATTGGCTTATGGTTTCCATGAGCATAATCAGATAAATCATATCAACCCTGCATCTTATTCACAGCTCGATAGCCTTACCTTTATCTTTGATATGGGTATGTCGGGACAGAAGACAAACTTCAAAGAGGGTGGACGAAAGATTAATGCCAATAATGCCGACTTTGAATATGCTGTTGCCGGATTTCGAGCTTTCAAGCATTTGGGCGTGAGCTTCGGTATATTACCATATACTAATGTGGGCTACAACTATTCAGTTAGTCAGAATCTTGATGCTACAGGTAGTCTGTCGTCGCTCAACACATATAGTGGCACGGGCGGTCTGCATTTGGTTTATCTTGGTGCAGGATGGGAACCTGTAAAGGGATTTTCTATTGGTGCCAACGTAGGCTACCTTTGGGGCGGATATACACGAACCGTTGTGAATAGCTACACAAATTCTTATGCCAACTCACTTACCAAGCGATATACAGCCGAGGTGAGAAACTATAAGCTCGACTTTGGTGCGCAATATACCACACGATTGAGCAAGAAAGATGAGTTGACCGTGGGCGTAACCTATTCTTTGGGTCACGATATTGGTGGCGACCCTATGCTCGAGATTGTATCTACAAACTCGCAGACGGGCGTGGCTGATACTACCAGCTATCCTTCGGCAGGACAGGAGAACATGAAATTGGCGATTCCTCATAGCATAGGAGCAGGTTTTATGTACAACCATAATAATAAGGTGAAGGTTGGCTTCGACTATAATCTGCAGAAATGGGCTTCGGTTAGCTTCCCTCTCTATAAGTCGGATGCAAATCCTGACAAGTCGTACGTGATGAGCGACAACGCCTTTAAAGATCGCCATAAGTTCACCCTCGGTACCGAGATTTGTCCTGAGGAAGATAGCCGCTCGTTTATCAAGCGCATAAAATATCGTGCAGGAGTGTCGTACGTTACACCTTATCTTAATGTAGATGGTGGCGACGGACCAAAAGAACTTAGCGCAAGCTTTGGTTTCGGTATTCCTATTATGAACTCATATAATAGTAGGTCTATCCTTAACATAAGCGCCCAATGGGTGAACTTGAAGTGCAACCGATTCGTTACCGAGAATACTTTCCGTATCAACATAGGTCTGACATTCAATGAACGTTGGTTTGCTAAGTGGAAAGTTGAATAATATAACCATGTTGAAACCGATAACATCTATTTCGATAATAATGATAATGCTCCTTACGTTTGTTGCATCATGCGACGAGCGTAAGGAGCATATTGCTTCTGCCATTCGTGATCGCGACTCCGTGTCGATGATGACGAGCTATGGCGTAAACACTCTTATCTCAGACTCGGGCGTGATAAAATATCGTATCGTGGCTGAGCGTTGGGATGTGAATATTGTGAAGAACCCTTCGCGTTGGACTTTCGATAAAGGATTGTTCCTGGAGCAGTTTGACGAGAAATTCCATGTGGAGTCGTATATCCAATGCGACACGGCTTACTATTACGACCAGTTGCGATTGTGGGAGTTGCGCTCGCGTGTGCGCATCCTCACCAAGTCGGGCATTCGCTTCACGAGCGAACAGCTGTTTTGGGACGAGCGTAGCCATGAGCTTTATTCAAACGTGTTCTCGCATCTGGTAACTCCTGAGCGCGAACTCCAAGGATCATATTTCCGTAGCAACGAGAATATGACCAAATATTATGTGAGCAATTCTAAGGGCTCGTTCGAGAAGAGCGACTTTGATGGCGGAGCTTCGTCGGAGCCTGATAGCGTGAAACAAAATCAAGACTCTATACTTAAGGCTCAACGACCTCAAGCCTTGCCGCAACGCAAGAACACAACAATACCATTAATGCATTAATCATGGAAACCACTATAGATTTACCTTTAGTCATAGGAATACTCGCAACCATGGCTTTCTCCGCTTTCTTTTCGGGAATGGAGATTGCCTTTGTGGCAAGCAACAGAATGCTTGCGGAGATGGATAAAGAGCGCAACGCCTTGTCGCAACGCTTGATTTCATTCTTCTATCGTCATCCTAATGGCTTTGTTTCTACGATGCTCGTGGGCAACAATATCGTGCTCGTAATCTACGGTATCTTGATAGCTCGCTTTTTCGACAATACTATCTTTAGTGGTGCCGACCCTGCCTTCACGGTTCCTGCCGACACCATTCTCTCAACACTTATCGTGTTGTTTACGGGCGAATTTCTGCCAAAGACTTTGTTTAAGAGCAGCCCAAACCGTTTGTTATCGTTCTTTGCGCCTATGGCGTACATATTTTATGTTGTGCTTTGGCCAATAAGCAAATTCTCTACTTTCTTATCGAAGTTGATTCTTAGAATGTTTGGCATAAAAATGCAGAAGCAAACCGACGACGAGGGATTCACAAAGGTAGACCTCGACTACCTCGTGCAGTCGAGCATCGATAACGCTAAGAACGAAGAAGATATCGACGACGAGGTGAAGATATTCCAAAACGCTCTCGATTTCTCAGATACCAAGGTGCGCGACTGCATGATTCCGCGTACCGAGATAAATGCCGTAGATATGGATTCTTGCACCCTGCAGCAGCTGGAGCAGATGTTTATAGAGAGCGGCAACTCGAAGATTATCGTATACCAAGGCGACATCGACCATGTGGTAGGCTATATTCATAGCTCCGAGATGTTCCGTTGCCCAGATGACTGGAAACAGAAGATTATAAAAATACCTTTCGTGCCTGAAACTATGGCAGCTCAGAAGCTCATGAAACTGTTCATGCAGCAGAAGAAATCGTTGGCTATTGTGGTCGACGAATTTGGCGGAACAAGCGGATTGGTATCCCTCGAAGATATCGTGGAAGAAATCTTTGGCGACATCGAAGACGAACACGATAGCACCAAGTATACAGCTGTACAGACAGAAGACCACGAGTATATTCTCTCCGCACGTTTGGAGATTGACAAGGTCAACGAACTCTTCGATCTTGACCTACCTGAGAGCGACGACTACATGACGCTCGGAGGTATGATTCTCCACTATTATCAAAGCTTCCCTAAGCTAAATGAGGTGGTGACAATAGGCAAGTATGAGTTCAAGATATTGAAGAATACTATGACCAAAATAGAGCTCGTGAAGCTTAAAATACTAAGCTAATAGCAAAATATTGTAACAAAAACCACTAACACAATAATTTTTCAAACAAAATATTCACTTATTTAATAAATAATTAGTATTTTTGTAGGCATTTTGTGAATAAAAGAATAAAACAAATAAAATAAAACAATTAAAAGTAATGGCAGCATTAGGAAAAATTAGAAGCAAAGGCATGATTCTGATATGCATTATCGGACTTGGCCTTTTTGCATTCATTGCCGAAGAGTTCTTCCGTTCTTGTGAATCTACTCAGAACGAACAAAGACAGCAAGTAGGCGAAGTGTTGGGCGAGAAAATCAATATGATGGATTTCTCTAAGCTCGTAGATGAAGTTTCTGAGGCTATGAAGCTTCAGGGTCAGGACAACCTTAATGAAGCTCAGCTCTCGCAGCTTCGTGATGGTGTTTGGCAGACTATGGTTCAGTACAAGGTTATCGCTAACGAGTGCGAAAAGCTTGGTCTTACCGTAACAGACGAGGAGATGCAGGACATCCTTCGCCAGGGTACTAACCAGATGCTTCTTTCTACACCTTTCGTAAACCGTCAGACAGGACGTTTCGACGTTAATACTTTGCAGCAGTTCTTGGCTCAGTACAAGACTCAGAAGGGTACAAACCCTCAGGCTGCTCAGCAGATGGAGTCTATCTATAAGTATTGGACTTATATAGAGAAGACTCTCCGCCAGCAGACTCTCATCCAGAAGTATCAGTCGCTTCTCGCTCATTGCTTGCTCTCTAACCCTGTAGAGGCTAAGATGGCATTCAACGACGCTAACGAGGAGGCTCAGATTGAGCTCGCAGCTTTCCCATATAGCGAAATCCAGGACGACAAGGTACAGGTTTCTGAGAGCGACCTCAAGGCTAAGTATGAGGAAATGAAACCACGTTTCGAGCAGTATGTAGAGAGCCGCGATATCAAGTATATCGATATCCAGGTTAAGGCTTCTGCTGCCGACCGTGCTGCTCTTCAGAAGGAGTTCAAGGGCTATGCTACAGAACTTGCAGAGGCTCAGAACCCTGGCGACGTAGTTCGCAAGAGCACTTCTTCTGTCAACTACCTCGGTATTCCTGTTCTCAAGGAGGCTTATCCTTCAGACATCGCAGCTCGTCTTGACTCTATGGCTGTTGGTCATGTTTCAGCTCCTGTAGAGAATACTATGGACAATACTCTCAACGTTATCAAGCTCGTTGCTAAGCAGCAGTTGCCAGACTCAGTTCAGTATCGCGTAATCCAGGTTGGCGGTCAGACTACAGAAGAGGCTACAAAGCGTGCCGACTCTATCTATACCGCTCTTGCAGCAGGTGCTGACTTCGAGGCTTTGGCTAAGAAGTATGGTCAGAATGGCGAGAAGTCTTGGATGACAACACGTCAGTATCAGCATGCTCCTTCTATGGACAACGATACTAAGAACTATATCGAGAGCCTCAACAATATGAGCGTTAACGAAATCAAGAACATCAAGCTCTCTCAGGGCAACCTCGTTCTTCAGGTTCTCGACCGCAAGGCTATGGTTACTAAGTATCAGGCTGCTGTTATCAAGCGCAACGTTGACTTCTCTAAGGATACTTATCGTACAGCATACAACAAGTTCAGCTCTTTCGTAAGCGCAAACGCTACTATCGACGCTATCGAGAAGAATGCTGCTAAGTCTGGTTACAAGTTCAACGAACTCAACGATATCACAACTTCTCAGCATGGCGTAGCTAACATCCCTGCTACTCGCGACGCTCTTAAGTGGATTTTCGAGGCTAAGGAAGGTCAGGTTTCTCCTATGTATGAGTGTGGCAACAACGACCACCTCTTGCTCGTAGCTTGCACAAAGATTCATCCTATCGGCTATCGCGACCTCTCTGATGCTCAGGTTAAGGACATCGTTAAGGCTGAGGTTATCCGCGACAAGAAGGCTGAGCAGATTGAGGCTAAGCTCAAGGGCGTAAACAGCATCGCAGCTGCTAAGGCTAAGGGTGGCAAGCTCTTGGCTGTAAACCAGGTAACATTCGCAGCTCCTGTATTCGTACAGGCTACAGGTTCAAGCGAGCCTGCTCTTAGTGGTGCTGTTGCAGCTACTGCAAAGGGTAAGTTTGTTTCTGCTCCTGTAAAGGGCAACGCAGGCGTTTACCTCTTCCAGGTTCAGAACAAGAAGCAGAATGCTGCTAAGTTCAACGATGCAGAGCAGGAGGCTCGTCTCCGTCAGCGTGCTATGCAGAGCGCAAGCAACTTCATGTCTGAGCTCATCATCAAGGCTGGCGTAGTTGACAACCGCTACCTCTTCTTCTAATAGGTATCAATAATCGATAATCTTTCGCTAAGCGAATTAAAAATAATAATCCTGCAAGTATGATTACTTGCAGGATTTTTTTTTGCTTTATAGGCCTTGTAATTCTAGATGTTCTAGACCTTCTAGATAATCTAGATAATTCTAACGTGAGTTCGACGAAATATAAGTGTCTGAAAATTTGGTGATTAGCGAAAATTGTTGTAACTTTAAGGTGCTAAA
>CAKQMS010000016.1 GCA_934254985.1 uncultured Prevotella sp.
TTTCCAAATTGTCCATATTATAAAAACTGTGTTAAACTATTATTATTATAGCCTGACACAGTTTATTTTACACTCTCCTCTTCGTTCTTCACTCTTCACTCTTCTTTTTCTATTCTAATGCTCTTTCTTGCAGAGTATACGTAGATGGCGGTAGTGCCGAGTACGTATTTGTCTTCATAGCCATGCTCTTCGAGAGTGAAGCCGAGACCTTTAATCTGCTCAACAAGATTGTTGAAGGCTGCGTTGTTGAATACCGCTATCAGCACGTTGCCATTAAGAGCCACGTAGCTTGATGTGCCCTTAGCAAGTGGCTTAGGAGTATCCTCGTAGATGCCGTCGCCAAGTTTCTTAGCCAACTTACAGTTTTTGAACATCATCTGACTATAGTTGTCGAGGCGATAAATGCCATATTTGCCTACTGCCTTGTAACCCCTTGCCTTAGCTATTGCTGTTGCCTGCTCAGGCGAATTGAGAAGCGTAATAGCCTCCTCGATGGTGATAACGTCAGGATGTGGTGTGACATCATAGGTTATAGGGGCTGTGTTTTTCTTTGCTTCTATGCCATTTTGTTCTGTTATTGGCATCACATTCTTAGTGCCGCAACTTGCCAGCATGGCAACGGCAAACAACGAGAGAAATAGTTTCTTCATAAAGCCTTAGTATTCAGTGGTTTCTGCTGCAAAGATACACTTTTTCGATGATAAAAACAAGCAAATACTACACTTTTTCGATGATAAGTTTGGTGATTTACTACACTTTTTCGATGATAAGATAAGGGAAATACCACACTTTTTCGAGGATAAGACCTCTTATTTCAGATATTCCGAGAAGTCGGTGAGGCGCATATCGCCCTTACGAAGGAAGGTGTCGTGGAAGGCGAGAGCTGCCACCATAGATTGTGGCTCATGACCCATAGGAGCTATGTGGTTGAGATAATCGCGCAACAAAGGCTTGTAGTCAGGGTGAGCACAATTCTCTATTATTTCATGCGCACGACGTACAGGACCCTTGCCGCGGAGGTCGGCAAAGCCTTGCTCGGTAACGATGATGTCTACATCATGTTCGGTAGAGTCTACGTGGCAGCACATAGGAACGATGGCACTAATCTTGCCACCCTTGGCAACAGAAGGCGTAGTGAAGATAGATATGTAGCCATTGCGCTCATAGTCGCACGAACCACCAATACCATTCATTAGCGAAGAGCCGCAGATGTGGCTTGAGTTCTCGTTGCCATAGATGTCACACTCCAAGGCGGTGTTTAATGCGATAACTCCCAAGCGGCGGATAACCTCAGGAGAGTTTGCAATCTCGCTTTGGCGTATGGTGAGATGCTTAGAGAAGAAGTCCATATTGTTGTACACCTGCTGCAAGCATTCGTTGGTAACGGTCATTGCCGTAGCAGAAGCATATTTGATTTTACCTTCGAGCATATAGTTTACGGCTGCATCTTGCACCACCTCGCTATATACATTAAACTGAGGGATGAGTGGACTTGTGCCCAAAGCCTTGAGCACGGCATTGCCTGTGGCACCCACACCACTCTGAATAGGCAAGAACGATTTTGGTATTCTGCCATGCTTCATGTCGTTGGCAAGAAGGTCGGCAACATGAAGACCTATGCGCATAGTATCGTCGTCAGGCTCCTTGAATGCACGAGCCTCTTCTGGAATATTACTTTCTATCACACCCACAATCTTGCTTGGGTCTATGCTTACATAGTTGTTGCCCACGCGGTCGTAAGGAGAGTGGATATCCATAACCTCACGATTCTCCCAGCACTCATGTGGTTCCCATGTGTCGTGAAGGAAACGAGAGTTGGGGTTGTGGAATTGGTTGTGCTCGATGATTACCTTTTTAGCCAAGCGGGCTATAGTAGAAACGATGCCTCCAGCAGAAGTAAGGTAAGCTCTACACTCTGTGGCACCCTCGTCCAAATCGCTTACTTCGATGATTGCCCAGTCAACTTCGCCATAGAATCCGCGTCGCAGTCGCTCCGCCATATGACCGAGGTGCATATCCTCGTAGTCAACTTCTCCAAGATTGGTATGCGTGCGGAAGTCTTTGTTGGTAGAGAAAGGAGCACGGAACTTTAGTGCATGTGCAGCCGCCATGTCACCTTCCACACTCTGACACGAAGACGCTCCTGTGAGAATTCCCACCTGGAAAGGTTGTCCTGCATCATGCAGTCTTACGGCACGCTTGGATAGTTCCCTAAAAATTGCTTTAGGATTACCATTAGGAGTAAAACCAGACAGAGCCATCATATCTCCGTCGTTGATCATCTCAGCAGCCTCAATGGCTGTAATTCTTCTATAAGCCATAGGATAAAAGGGTTTAAGTTTGATGGCAAAGTTAAATAAAATAATCAAGACCAAAAAGAAAAAGCCGGTAATTTGTTATTTATATACAGAAAGCGACGCAATTGTTGTATTTAGATACATTTCTTTTGCAATGTGATAGAAATATATCGCGATATTATGACCATTAATCGTTTTTTTGTGCTAACTTTGCAAGCAACATATTTAACTTTGCAAGCAACATATTTAAAATAGATATAATTATGGAACAAACATTAGTAATATACAACACCCTAAGCCGTAGCAAGGAGCGTTTTCAACCATTGCATGCACCAAATGTAGGTATGTATGTTTGTGGACCAACCGTATATGGCGATCCACATCTTGGACATGCTCGTCCTGCCATCACCTTCGACCTTTTGTTCCGTTATCTCAAGCATTTGGGATATAAGGTGCGCTATGTTAGAAACATTACCGACGTAGGCCACTTGGAGCACGATGCTGATGAGGGCGACGACAAGATAGAGAAGAAGGCACGCCTTGAGCAACTCGAGCCTATGGAGATAGCACAATATTATACTAACCGCTATCATCAGGCTATGGATGCTCTCAACGTGTTGCCACCAAGCATCGAACCTCATGCCACAGGCCATATCATAGAGCAGGAGCAGCTGGTACAGCAAATCCTCGACAACGGATATGCCTATGAGAGCAATGGCAGTATATATTTCGATATCGAGAAATACAACAAAGACCATAAGTATGGTATCCTCTCTGGTCGTAGCCTTGAGAATATCATCGACGAGAGCCGTACTCTGCAGGGAGTAGGCGAGAAGAAGAACCAAGCAGACTTCGCTTTGTGGAAGAAGGCACAGCCTGAGCATATCATGCGTTGGCCAAGTCCTTGGAGCGATGGTTTCCCTGGATGGCATTGCGAATGTACTGCTATGGGAAGAAAGTATCTTGGCAACCACTTCGATATTCACGGTGGAGGTATGGACCTCGTATTCCCACATCATGAGTGTGAGATAGCACAGGCTGTGGCTTCGCAGGGCGACCAGATGGTGAAATACTGGATGCACAACAACATGATTACCATCAATGGCCAGAAGATGGGTAAGAGCCTTGGCAACTTCATCACCTTGGAGCAGTTCTTCACAGGCAACCATCCATCGCTTGAGCAGGCTTATTCGCCAATGACAATACGCTTCTTCATCCTCTCTGCCCACTATCGTGGAACTGTAGACTTCTCTAACGATGCTTTGAAGGCAAGTCAGAAGGGATTGCAGAAACTTATGGATGGCATCTCGGCTATGGAGCGTATCAATGCTGAGGCAAAGAGCGCTGAGGATGTTCACAACTTCGTTAGTGCATTACGCCAGAAATGCTATGACGCTATGAACGACGACTTGCAGACTCCACTCGTTATCAGCAACCTGTTTGAGGCTTGCCATGTTATCAATACCATCGTAGACCATAAGGCTACTATCGATGCTGCCGACCTTGAGGAATTGAAGTCTACTATCAGCACCTTCGCTTATGACATTCTCGGACTCCGTGCTGATGTTTCTTCTGGCGATGGTAAGCGCGAGGAAGCTTTCGGCAAGGTTGTCGACATGGTATTGGAACTTAGAAAGCAGGCACGTAGCGAGAAGAACTGGGCAGTATGCGACCAGATTCGTGACGCTTTGAAAGAAGCAGGCTTTGATGTTAAAGACACCAAGGATGGCTGCGTATGGAAGCTAAACTGCTAATAATATACTGTTTCACAGATATTTATTACACAAATGATATTAAAGGCTAAGGAAATTCAATTTCTTTAGCCTTTATTGTTGGTGGATATGTGAAATAAGTTGTATTTTTGTAGTCGAAACCAATAACTATAACGTAATGAAAGTAACTACTAAGAAGAATTGTTTCAGCAGAATGAAGATTGGAGCAAAGGTTTGTGCTGCCATCTTCTGCTTGTCGTCGTTTAGTGCCTATGCCAACGCCGCTACACCACACTATGAGCCAACTAAGGAAAACCTGGAATCGCGAAAGGAATTCCAAGATGCTAAGTTTGGTATCTTCTTGCATTGGGGACTATACAGCATGCTTGCAACTGGCGAGTGGACTATGACAAACAAGAATTTAAACTACAAGGAGTATGCTAAGCTTGCAGGAGGCTTCTATCCTGGCAATTTCGATGCCGCTAAATGGGTGTCGGCAATAAAAGCGTCGGGAGCTAAGTATATCTGCTTTACTACTCGTCATCACGAGGGTTTCTCGATGTTCCATACCAAGTATTCAGACTATAATATCGTGGATGCAACGCCTTTCAAGCGCGACATACTGAAGGAACTTGCCGACGAATGTCATAAGCAGGGCATACGCTTGCACCTTTATTATTCACATATAGACTGGTATCGTGAAGATGCTGTTTGGGGCAGAACGGGTCATGGTACAGGTCGTCCTAACCCTAAGGGCGATTGGAAGAGCTATTATAAGTTTATGAACAATCAGCTCACCGAGCTATTGACAAACTATGGCAAGATTGGTGCTATATGGTTTGACGGCTGGTGGGACCAGGATATAAACCCTAACTTCGATTGGGAATTGCCATATCAATATAACCTCATCCATAGCCTGCAACCAGCTTGCCTGATAGGCAACAACCATCATCAAACACCTTTCGAGGGTGAAGACTTCCAGATGTTTGAGCGCGACCTGCCAGGCGAAAATGCTTCTGGATTGTCGGGACAGGATATTAGCCAACTGCCTTTGGAGACATGCGAAACTATGAATGGCATGTGGGGATATAAGATCACAGACCAAGACTATAAGTCGACCAAGACGTTGATACATTATCTCGTTAAGGCTGCAGGCAAGAATGCCAACCTTTTGATGAATATCGGTCCTCAGCCTGATGGCGAACTGCCTGCTGTTGCCTTGGAGCGATTGTCAGAAGTGGGAGAATGGATGAAGACCTATGGCGAAACCATCTACGGCACTCGTAATGGTATCGTAGCTCCTCATGATTGGGGCGTGACAACACAAAAGGGCAACCGTCTGTTTGTGCATATCCTAAACCTCCAGGACAAATCGCTTTATCTTCCTACTGGCAACCACAAGATAAAGGCTGCCTTCGACTTTGCAACAAAGCAGAAGGTGAAAATCCAGAAGGTAGATGGCGGCATATTGCTAAACCTTGATAAAGTGCCTACCGAGGTTGACAAGGTGGTGGAGATTAGCTTGTAATAATAAGGTATATATAAGTATAAAATAAAAGATGCAGGACTCATGGTCTTGCATCTTTTGTTTGCTGATATTACATTTCAATAATCTTGGCAATAGTATCTTTCACTCTCTGAGGTGATGAAACGAGGGTGGTGCCTTCGTCAGCATCCTTAGAGCCCATGTGTACTTCTTTGTTGTGACTCTTCATTTTGCTTGGTACACTTACTCTTGCTGAGAAATGATATTCGTGGATTCCTGTGGCCTCGTAGATGGCGCGAATATTGTCTTCTGTTACTCCACTACCAGCCAAGAGAATTATTCTGCCTGCAGCCTTCTTCTGAAGTTCTGCCAAGAGGTTTACACCCTCTATTGCCTTAGGCTGTTGACCCGAGGTGAGAATGCGTTCGCAGCCAAGTTCGATGATATCTTCCAAAGCCTTGAATGGGTCTGCAGTGCGGTCGAAAGCACGATGAAAACTTACAGACATAGGACGTGCTACTTCAATAAGTCTACGGTTGGCTTCCATATCTACTTCTCCGTCAGGAGTCAAACATCCTATCACAACGCCATCAGCACCCAGTTCCTTGCATATTTTGATATCCTCTTCCATACGCTCAATTTCTAATGGAGTATAGAGGAAGTCGCCGCCACGAGGACGGATGATAACGTGCAATTTGGTAGTAGTGAGAACTCTGCGTGATAGTTTTATTTCGCCATACGAAGGTGTGGTACCACCCTCTGGGATGCCAGCACATAGTTCCACTCTGTCGGCGCCACCTTCTTGGGCAGCTATACAACTCTCTACGTTGTTGGTACAAATCTCAAACTTAAAATCTTGTCTGTTCATTACTGTTATGTTAGTTTGGTTAGTGCTGCAAAATTAGGAATATTAAATGATAAAAACAAAGAATTTTGCGCTTTTATAGTCTACTTTAGTTTAGTTTCTTTATCTTTGCATAAGATAGGCTGTGATATTGCCTACAGCATACGACTACTAATTAATAAAAACGTTCAAGTTATCTGTTATGAAGAAACATATTATATCTTTGGCATTGTTGCTCTTTGCTTCCTTGTTGCAGGCAAAGGCAGACAACAACCATTTTATTACTGATGCCGCCTATAGAGCAAAGGTTGAAACGGCTTTCGACCAAAGGATGAAGGTGGTAGGAAAGGAGTTTTGCTATCTGAAAGTGCATGATGTAAGCAAGCAAGAGGCTGAGGCTCTGAAATTCCTATATGCTTATATGCCTTTGGCTGATGTTACCGACTATCCTACCACTTTCTATATAGAGAACATTCGCATGAGCTTCAAGGCTCGGAAAGAGATGGCGTGGGGTAGGGAAGTACCAGAACTATTGTTTCGCCATTTTGTGTTGCCTATTCGTGTCAACAACGAAGCGTTGGACGACTCTCGCCAGATATTCTATCATGACTTAAAGGAACGAGTGAAGGGAATGAGCATGAAAGAGGCAATATTGGAGGTGAACCATTGGTGTCATGAGCGAGTTACTTATCAGCCTTCTGATGCTCGCACGTCAGCTCCATTGGCAACAATACGCTCCGCTTATGGACGATGTGGCGAAGAAAGCACCTTTACGGTGGCAGCGCTAAGAGCCATTGGTATTCCTGCACGCCAAGTGTATACGCCACGTTGGGCACATACCGACGACAACCATGCTTGGGTGGAAGCATGGGCTGATGGCACATGGTATTTCCTTGGAGCCTGTGAGCCTGAGGCTGTATTGAATCTTGCGTGGTTTAATGCTCCTGCTTCGCGTGCGTTGCTGATGCATACTCAGGTGTTTGGCGACTATAACGGACCTGAGGATGTGATGTCGCGCTCGTCAAACTATACCGAGATAAACCTCATCGACAACTATGGTTCTTCAGCGCATATCGACTTCTCTGTAGTCGACGATAAAGGCAAGGCAGTAGACAGCGCAAGGGTGGATTTCAAGATATATAATTATGGTGAGTTCTGTCCTGTGGTAACTAAATATACCGCTTCTGATGGTAGCACCTCGCTATCAGCAGGCAAAGGCGATATGATGGTGTGGGCATCTAAGGATGGCGACTATGGTTTTGCAAAGGCATCGTTTGGTAAGGATAAAGCCATTGTGATAAAGCTCGATAAGCATGTTGGCGAGGCTGCAAGCATGGTGTTCTATCGTGATTCGTTTGATATTGTTCCTCCTCCTGAGCGATATAATCTGCCTGAGGTTACAGCACAACAACGTGAGCTAAACTCTAAACGGTTGGCTTACGAAGACTCTGTGCGCCATGCTTATATGGCAACCTTCTATACTCCGCAGATTGCGAAGGCTATGTTGCGAAGCATGTGGTTGCCTGAGGATGAAGAGTTGGTGAACTTCCTTACTGCTTCGAGTGGCAATCATCAGACTATCCTTGAGTTCTTGGCTTGCCATAAAGACAACTTGCAACGAGCTAAGGATATACTCGCTACGCTAAGACCAAAGGATTTGCGCGATATAAGTTTTGATATCCTCGAAGATAACTTCTATGCTGAGAGCAATCAGCTATGTCCACGTGTGGAGAATGAGCTTATACTTCGTCGTTTTAAGTTGTATTTTGAACTGGCTTTCAGTAAGAAGCAGCAGGAGCTGTTTCGAAAGAATCCTGCAGAACTCGTAAGCTGGATAAAGGCGAATATACGTCTGCAACAAGACGCTAAGGCATGGAGAGTTACTCAAACGCCTACTGGAGTATATAATTCTCGCATCACAGATCAACGCTCGCGCAAGATATTCTTCGTGGATGTGGCTCGCAGCCTTGGCATAGAGGCAAGGGTGGATGCCGTAACATCTAAGCTTCAATATCGCAAGAATGGTGAGTGGATAGACGTGGTGTTTGAAGATGTGGTACAAAAGGCTGCACCAAAGGGTACTCTGAAACTTATATACAAGGATAATGGTGCTGTAGACGACCCAAAATACTATAGTCATTTCACTCTCGCCCGTATCAATCCTGATGGTTCTACCATGCTCTTGGAATATCCTGAGGATGGCACCACATGGAGTAAGGATTTCAAGAATGGTGTGGAACTTGATGAGGGCGATTATGTCTTGGTTACAGGTATGCGTTTGGCTAATGGTGGAGTGCTATCAGAGATGCAAATGTTTCGCGTGAAACATTCGGAAACTACCGTAGTAGACATGTATTTGCGCACTTCTGAGACTGAGGTTACAGTAAAGGGTAGCTTTGATTCTGAGTCTAAATTCACGCTACTTGATGGCAAAGAAGTTAGCCTTTTGAGTCAGACGGGTAGAGGATATTTTGTTACTGGTATTATTGGAGTAGGACAGGAGCCAACAAACCATGCGTTAAAAGACATCGCTAAAGTTGCTGAGGTCTTTGAGAAATGGAATCGTCCTATAATCCTACTATTTGAAGATGAGGCTGCAGCAAGTAAATTCCGCGCTACAGACTTCGAAGGCTTACCATCACGCAATATCATCTATGGAATAGATAATAACGGCTCTCTGCGCAAGCAAATAGCCGAAAACATGAAGCTTCGCAATCCTTCTCAACTTCCTCTCTTTATTATCTCCGATACCTTCAATCGTATAGTCTATATCTCGCAAGGATATACCATCGGACTTGGTGAGCAAATGGAGAGAGTGATAAGGAAGTTGTAATGAAGCCTCACCCCCAACCCTTCTCTTTTGGAGTGGGGTTGGGGGTGAGGCATTTTTAATGCGCCTCCAACCAGTTGTTTCCCCATCCGGCATCAGCTACGAGTGGCACACTCATGATGTATGCCTGCTCCATCTCATGCTTTACGATTTTTTCAACCTTCTCTTTCTCCTCTGGATATACGGAGAAGTTGAGTTCGTCGTGTACCTGCAGAATCATCTTTGAGCGAATTCCTTCTTCGGCAAATCGACGATGGATGCGTATCATGGCAACCTTAATGATGTCTGCCTCAGAGCCTTGTATAGGAGCGTTGATGGCATTGCGTTCGGCAAAACCACGTACGGTACCGTTCTTAGAGTTGATATCTGGCAGATAGCGACGGCGCTTGAAGATAGTCTCGGCATAGCCTTTTTCGCTTGCCGATTGTTTAGCTTTTTCCATGTATTCGTGCACCTTTGGGAAGGTAACGAAATAGTCTTCGATGAGCTGTTTAGCCTCTCTATTGTCTATTTCCATACGTTGTGCCAAGCCATAGGCTGTTATGCCATAGATGATACCGAAGTTGGCTTGCTTTGCCTTCTTGCGTTGTGTGCTTGTAACGTCGGCAATATCCTCATGGTATATCTTTGCTGCTGTGGCAGTATGGATGTCGTGACCCTCGCGGAAGGCAGCTATCATATTCTCGTCGCCTGATAGGTGAGCCATGATGCGAAGCTCTATCTGGCTGTAGTCGGCAGAGAAGAATAGGCAGCCAGGCTCTGCTACAAAACACTTGCGGATTTCCTTTCCATCATCGTCGCGAACAGGAATGTTCTGAAGGTTAGGATCGCTCGACGATAAGCGACCTGTGGCTGTAACTGCTTGATTAAAAGATGTATGTATGCGACCTGTCTTAGGATTAATAAGTTTTGGAAGTGCCTCTACGTAGGTGCCAAGCAACTTCTTCAGACCGCGATAAGCCAAGATGTCGTCAATGATAGGAGCCTTAGAGCGTAGCGACTGCAGTACCTCTTCGCTTGTGACATACTGTCCTGTCTTAGTCTTCTTTGGCTTTTCCATAATCTGCATTTTGCCAAAGAGTATGTCGCCAACCTGCTTTGGCGAAGCGATATTGAATTTTTCGCCAGCCAACTCATATATATGACTCTCCAACTTCTGCATACGCTCGTTGAAAGTCTTAGCAGTTTCAGCCAAGGCGTCAGTATCGAGACAAACGCCATTCATCTCCATTTCGGCAAGAACCGGAACCAATGGCATTTCGATATTCCAGAACAAGTCTTCGCCATCTACCTCTTTGAGTTTTGGTTCAAGAACATTTTTTAGTCGGAGGGTGATGTCGGCATCTTCGGCTGCATATTCATATATGTCTTTAGGGTCAAGGTCGCGCATCGACTTTTGTGATTTGCCCTTGGCGCCAATTAGCTCATCTATGTGGATGGTCTTATAGTTGAGATAGATCTCTGCCATGTAGTCCATGTTGTGACGAAGTTCTGGCTGGATGATATAATGAGCGAGCATGGTGTCGAACATTTTACCTTGAAGGCGGATACCATAGTTCATCAACACCTCGTAGTCGTACTTGATGTTTTGTCCAACTTTGAGGATTTCCGGGTTTTCATATATCGGTTTAAAGAACGAAAGGATTTTTAACGCTTCTTCACGATTGCTTGGAATAGGCACATAGTAAGCCTTATTTTCCTCTACAGCGAAGCTCAATCCTACCAATTCTGCATCGATAGTTGACGTAGAAGTTGTTTCTGTATCTAAACAAATAAACTCTTTTGTATTAAAAAGCTCACAAAGATTTAAGAAACCTTCCTCTGTATCAATGAGTTGATAGTCGTGAGGATGGGTTTTAATGTCTTCGAGACTTGAATTTTCAAACAAATCTTGCCCGTCGGGCGTGTATTCTTCAAAGAGAGAGAGCTGGGCATTAGGTGATTTTTGCTTCTTTTCACCTTTATTAAGAAACTTGTCTAATAGGCTCTTAAACTCAAGTTCGTTGAAGAGTTTTGTTAATTTGTCAGGGTTAGGCTCTACAACTTTCAGTTCATCGAGATTAAGGTCGACAGGAACATCGGTTCTTATCGTTGCCAAGAATTTCGACATCTTGATATCGTCGACAGCTGCTTCGATCTTTTCACGAAGTTTACCTTTCACCTCTGATGAGCGATTGATGAGTTCTTCGACAGAGCCAAACTCATTGATGAGTTTTGCTGCAGTTTTCTCGCCCACACCAGGGCAGCCAGGGAAGTTGTCTGCCTTGTCGCCCATGAGAGCCAACAAGTCTTTCACCTGCTCAGGAGTCTTCACTCCATATTTTTCCTCTATTTCTTTAGAGCCAATAATATCGTAGCCACCACCATGACGAGGGCGATACATCATCACGTTGTCGCTAATTAGCTGACCATAGTCTTTATCGGGTGTGAGCATATATGTTTCTATGCCCATTTGACCAGCCTTTGTGGCGAGAGTTCCGATAACGTCGTCAGCCTCGAAACCTTCACATTGCAAGATTGGAATGTTGAAAGCGTCGAGCAATTCTTTTATTATTGGTACTGCCAGGCGGATATCTTCAGGAGTTTCTTCGCGTTGAGCTTTATACTCAGGGAAAGCTTCGTGGCGGAAGGTTTTGCCAAGGTCGAAAGCCACTCCGAGGTGAGTAGGGTGCTCCTTGGTTATTATCTCGTTGAGGGTATTGCAAAAGCCCAAAATGGCAGATGTATTTAGTCCCTTAGAATTGATGCGAGGTGTACGGATGAATGCATAATAAGCCCTGTATATCAAGGCATAAGCATCCAATAAGAATAATTTGTTCATAAAAAGCTGTTTATTTGCGGTAAAATTACTAAAAAATTGCGACATTTGCCGATTTTTCACTAATTTTGTATCAAATTTCATCTCTATGGATTATATATCTAAAATCAAGAAACCCATAACAGGAGATTTGGATGACTTTATAGCGATGTTTAATGAAACATTGAGTCATTCTAACGGATTGTTGTCGCAGGCATTAGACCACATTAAGAACCGTGGCGGTAAGCGCATGCGTCCTATGCTTATATTGCTGATAGCCAAGGCTTTTGGCGAGATAACAGATGTTACCCAACGTTCGGCAGTAGGTCTGGAACTTCTGCATACAGCCAGTCTTGTTCACGACGATGTAGTTGACGAAAGTTCGCAGCGCAGAGGACAAGCGAGCGTTAATGCTACCTATGATAATAAGGTGGCAGTACTTGTTGGCGACTATATTTTGTCTACAGCCTTGCTAAATGTTTCGCTCACAGGTTCGCAGGATATTGTTTCTTATCTTGCTCGCTTGGGTCAGACCTTGTCGAATGGCGAAATTCTGCAGCTCACCAACATTAGCAACCAGGAGATTTCTGAGGAAGTCTACTACGATGTTATAAGGCAGAAGACCGCTGCTTTGTTTGAAGCTTGTGCCGGTATTGGTGCTCTTTCGGTTGGCGTTGATAGCGAAAAGGTAGAGGCTGCCAAGCGATTTGGTAGTAATATTGGTGTAATTTTCCAGATAAGAGACGATATTTTCGACTATTTTGATTCGCCAGAGATAGGTAAGCCTACAGGTAATGATATGACAGAGGGAAAGCTCACATTACCAGTTATTTACGCACTTAATTCCACTCAGGATGCAGTGATGATGAAGTTGGCATTCAAGGTTAAAGAGGGTGGTGTTTCTGCTGAAGAAATCTCTACATTAGTTCGCTTTGCCATTGATAATGGTGGTATTGAATATGCAGAGAAGAGAATGAAGCAATTTCATGACGAATGTCTCGGTTTTATTGAACATTATATCGCTGATGACGATATCAAAGAATCGCTAAAAGCTTATCTTGATTTTGTGATAGAACGCAAGCTATAATAAATAAAAAAGCCATCGAAAGTAGTTGCTTTCGATGGCTTTGTTCTTTTACAAAGGTGGGAGATTTAGAAGAATTTCACCTCTTTGCCTTCTATTTCGCTAAGCAATAGGTTAGCGAGGCGGCTTGTGCCAAGGCGGAGCCACTTGTTAGTGAGCCATTTTTCGCCCAGAACCTCTTTAACTATTGTGTAGTATGTAATTGCATCCATAACGGTATTAATGCCTCCTGCAGGCTTAAAACCTATCTGTATGCCTGTTTCATCGTAGTATTCCTTAATGGCCTGACACATCACGTAAGCAGCCTCTGGAGTAGCTGAAACCTTCTCCTTGCCAGTAGATGTCTTGATATAGTCGGCACCAGCATACATAGAGAGCAAAGAAGCCTTCTTGATGTTGCTTGCAGTAACGATATCGCCAGTTTCGAGGATCACCTTCATAGCCTTATCGCCACAAGTAGCCTTAAGCTCCTGAATGTCGTCGCATACGCCCTCGTAGTCGCCCTGAAGGAACTTGCCTACAGGCATCACGATATCAATCTCGTCAGCGCCATCTTTGATAGCCAATGCTGTCTCGGCAACCTTGACCTCGATAAGTGCCTGAGAAGAAGGGAAAGAGCCTGATACGCAAGCGATATTTACGCCGTCAACCTCAAGAGTGTCCTTAACAACCTCGGCAAAGCAAGGATATACGCAGATAGTAGCGATATGTGGGAGGTTAGGATACTGCTCGTCGAACTGGTTTACCTTCTCTGTGAAAGCCATTACGCTAACGTCGGAGTCGGTAGTCTTCAATGTTGTCAATTCGATGCTACCGAAGAGGAACTTCTTAACATCGAGATTGTCGTTCTCAGGAACCTTTTCTGTGATAATCTTCTTAACTGCCTCGCGAACATCGTTGTCGTCGATGTTGGTGTTGTATTTAGCCAAAGCTTCTTCGTATTTGCTCAAGCTTGGCTTGTTTTCTGTTGTTGTCATAACTAATTTATTTTTTAAGTTTCACATTGTTAATATGTCTATTACTGTCTCTTTTTGTCTTCTTTTCGAAGCTCTTGCGCATCTCTTCCGTTAGGTCTACGCCTGTTTGGTTTGCCAAGCAGGTTAATACCCACAGAACATCAGCCATTTCCTCGCCCAGATTAGGCTTTTCGCCCTCTTTAAAGCTCTGTTCGCCGTATTGGCGGGCAATGATGCGAGCAAGTTCTCCTACTTCCTCTGTGAGGCAAGCCATGTTTGTCAGTTCGTTGAAATACCTAACTCCATAGGTCTTTATCCATTCGTCAACCATCTGCTGAAGGTTGCGTAGGGTAGTGTTGTCGTTAACTTCCATCATAGCTTGGCTATTCTTTGTTTTTGCTGTCCATACATATCGTCACAGGACCATCGTTGATGAGTTCAACCTTCATATCAGCGCCAAACTCGCCTGTGCCAACCTCTTTTCCAAGAGCTTCCGACAGCTGCTTACAAAATAGATTATAAAGTGGTATAGAATGTTCATGTTTTGCTGCTCTAAACCAGCTTGGGCGGTTGCCTTTTTTATAGCTTGCAAAGAGCGTAAACTGCGAAATCACTAATATTTCTCCATCAATACTCTTGATGTCGCAGTTCATAACATGATTTTCATCGTCAAATATTCTCAATCCTATGGTTTTGCGTACGAGCCAATCAACATCCTGCTCGTTGTCTGCATCTTCTATGCCCACAAGGATGAGCATGCCTTGTCCGATTTCTGATTTTATTTCCTCATTTATGGTCACAGAAGCCCTCTGAACCCTCTGAATTACTATTCTCATTACCGATTTTTGCTACAAAGTTACCTTTTTTTCTGATATTCACAAATTTTTAGCCTTATTTCTTTGTAGTTTTGGATATTAATTGTATCTTTGCCAACGTAAAGAAGTAGGTATAACAGATATGTTACACCCATTCATTTGAATTTCATATAGAAATAAAGATATTTTTTTGTCTTTCCTAGTGAGGAATAGACAAGATAAAAGCACTTGAGTATTAGTTTGAGTTGAATCATTCCGCTCGTGAGAGTATTATGACTTCGTTATTAATTTGCAAAAATTATAAGTTAGAGAAATCCTAGTCGCGAGACTGGGATTTCTTTTTTGTATTTACCCCTCTTTTCTTTTCTCCTTTAGTGTATGAAATAGGTTATGAGGTTTGGGAATTACCTTAGTTTAATTGGTTTTTCATGTGAAAAAGAATAGGTTTCTATAAACTGAATAATAGTCATTTTACAATCGCAAAAAACGCTGTTAAGCTTGCTGAAAAATGAAGCAGGCTTCGTAGGCAAATGAAGCCTGCTTCGTTGGCGATTGAAGTAGGCTTCGTTGACCGACTAACCTCTGTTAGTCGAAAGGGGAAGTTGATAGCGCTATTTTGTGCAATAGCTTTCTAAGGTGTGAGAAGTTGTATTATTCAACTATTTCTTTATATTTGTTTTGTATGACTATTATGTAAATACTTGTATATCAAGTAGATACGCTTAATCTCTTTCTAATTCTTGGCAAAGTGATTGAATATAATCTCTGCCTTTGCGGCACCTATACTCTCTTGCAGTTCTTCTATAGTTAAGCTTTTGATCTTTTTTATAGTCTTGAACTGCTTTAAAAGCGCTTCTTTAGTCTTTGGTCCTATACCCTTAATGTCGTCAAGTTCGCTATGCAAAGCACTCTTGCTGCGCTTGTCGCGATGGAAGGTTATGGCGTAGCGGTGAACCTCGTCTTGTATGTTGGTGAGAACCTTAAATAGTTCGCTTTTTATGTCTATTCCAATAGTCTGAGGAGGGTAGCCAAAGAGTAGTTCGTTGGTGCGATGTCGGTCGTCTTTAGCCAGTCCTGCAATAGGAATTTGTAAGCCTAATTCTCCCACAACAACCTCTCTTACGCAGTCCATTTGACCCTTGCCACCATCAGTAATAATGAGGTCGGGAAGGGTTTCTCCTTCCTCTACCATGCGTGAATATCTACGTCTCACAACCTCCTGCATAGAGGCGTAGTCGTCAGGTCCTACAACCGTCTTGATGTTGTATTTACGATAGTCTTTCTTGCTTGGTTTCATAGCCTTGAAGACCACGCAACCTGCCACAGGATCAGAACCGGAGATGTTGGAATTATCAAAGCATTCAATATGATATGGCATCTTTTCCATACCTAATTTAGTCTGTAATTCCTTCATTAACCTTACTGATTTCTGTTCTGGGTTTAGCTTCTCAGCTTGCTTTAAGCGGTCGAATTTATACTGCTTTCCATTCATTTGCGACAGCTCCAAGAGGTGTTTTTTGTCGCCTCGTTGCGGTATTATAAAGGCTGCGTCACGTATCTTCCAGTCAAGCTCAAACGGTACTAAAATCTCTTTAGAAGTGCTTCCGAAGCGCTCTCTAATCTCTGGAATAGCCATCAAAAGCAGTTCTTGGTCGGTCTCGTTTAGCTTGCGCTTATACTCATACGTAAAGCTCTGGTTTATAGTACCGTTTTTAACGTGGATATAGTTGATAAAAGCTATTTTGTTAGCATCATCGTCGGTTATGGTAAACACATCAACATCAGCAATAGTATAGCTTACAACCTCGCTCTTAGAAACATAATTTTCGAGCAAAAGATACTTTCTTTTTAGCTCTTCAGCCTCCTCAAACTTCAGTTCTTCAGCCTTCTTTTGCATCTCTGCAAACAGCCATTCGCCAAGCTCACGAGTGTTTCCGCGTAGTACTTCTTTTATCAATCTCACGTTCTCCATATACTCTTCGCGGCTTTGTTTTCCTATGCAGCAGCCCAAACAATTATGTATATGATATTCCAGGCAAGGCTTATATTTACCTGCAGAAATACCCTCAGAAGTTATAGTTTGATTGCATTTACGAGGCTTAAAAACCTTTGCTATAAGGTCGAGAATGTTGTACATGCTACCAAGATGGCTGTAGGGGCCATAATAAGTGCCGAATTTGCGGTTTATGGTACGCGTTTTAAACACACGAGGGAACGGCTCGTTGGTTACGCAGATGCTTGGATAGGTTTTACCATCTTTAAGTAGGATGTTATAACGCGGATTATACTTCTTTATAAGAGAATTCTCCAACAAGAGAGCATCTTCTTCGCTATTTACTACAGTATAGCTTATGTCTTCGATTTTAGATACCAGCACACGAGTCTTGTATCGGTCTACTTCCTTCAAAAAATAGCTCGATACACGCTTTTTTAGGTTCTTTGCCTTGCCTACATATATTATTTCATGGTTTTCGTCATAATATTGGTAGCTGCCAGGTTTCTCTGGCATACTGCTCACGATATTCTTTAATCGTTCAAGGCGTTGTTCCTTTGTTTCTTTCTCTGTGCTCGCCATAGGACTTGTGGAATTAAATTAAAATGAGGTTTAAGCTGTCTATAATATATATGGTATAGTATATAGGTGCTATGTTGGATGCTATCTACTATCTATACCTATATAGCTCGTTGAATCTATGCTATAAATAAAAAAGAGTGCCCGTTTCACGTGAAACAGGGCACTCTATATGTTGCTGTAAATCAGAATTTAAGCAAAGATGTAACTTCAATATCTTTATCGAAGATATCGCGACTGTTAGGGAACTCTTCGTGAAGCTCTATAATGAAGTTGCAATATATCTTCTTTGGGTTGAATTTACGAACTAAGTCGCATGCTGCTTTCATTGTGCCGCCTGTAGCAAGAAGGTCGTCGTGTAGTAAAACCACGTCGTCTTCGGAAATTGCATCCTTATGGATTTCGATGGTGTCGATACCATATTCTTTTGCGTAGCTCATCTGAACTGTGTCGCAAGGCAACTTGCCAGGCTTACGACATAGTACGATTCCGGCATTTAATCTTAGAGCGAGGGCGCTCGACATAACGAAGCCGCGGCTCTCGATTCCTACGATTTTTGTTACGCCTTTATCTTTGTAGAGGTCGTACATTTCGTCGGTGATTACCTTAAGGCATTCGGCGCTCTTGAATAGGGTTGTTACGTCTCTAAAGTTAACACCTTTGATAGGCCAGTCTGGAATGCATCTAAGGTTGTCTAACAATAACTGGTTGTTCATCTTTTAAGTTATACTTTAATTATTAAAATGTTTATTATCAACTGTTTGTATTGTTTGTTGTTTCACGTGAAACATTGTAGCTTCCTCGTTGTTCCACGTTTCACAACTTACTTCAATCTTGTGTCGGGTGTAGCTAAAAACTATCGTCCCATCATCACGAGTAGCACGTTAATATCGCTTGGACTTACTCCCGGAATGCGGCTTGCTTGTGCCAAGGTTTCTGGGTTTATCTTTTCGAGCTTTTGGCGTCCTTCGGTTGAGATCTCCAATATTTCAGAGTAGTTGAAATGACCTCTGATTTTGATGTCCTCCAAACGGTGCATTTTATCTGCCACCATTTTTTCTCGTTCGATATATCCTTTATATTTTATTCTAATCTCGGCAGCTTCGGCAATTTCTTCTTTTCTATTCTCTGGTTTCTCGATTATTTCGTTAAGCTCAGGAATCATGGTTTTTAGCGCATCTATAGATATTTGTGGGCGAGAAAGAAGGTCGCTCACTTTGCATCCCATGCGAAGTGGAGTGGTGTCGATAGATTCGAGCTTGGCGTTTATATCTGCTGGTTTTACCGAAGTGTTGTAGCAGAAATGCTCCAACTGTTCGATTGCATCTTTCTTTTCTTTCCACCAGTTATAACGTTCCGTTGTGGCAAGCCCGATGTTGTAAGCGCGTTCTGTTAGTCGTGCGTCAGCATCATCCTGTCGAAGCAGAATTCTATACTCAGCTCTTGATGTAAACATACGGTATGGTTCGTCAACGCCTTTTGTTACCAAATCATCGATTAGCACTCCGATGTAGCTTTCGTCGCGATTCATCACAAAAGGTTCGCCTCCACCGCACAATATAGCTGCGTTGATACCTGCGACGAGTCCTTGTCCGCCGGCCTCTTCATATCCTGTTGTGCCATTAACCTGTCCTGCGAAGAACAAACCTTTAAGAACTTTCGATTCTAACGAGTGGTTTAGCTGCGTTGGGTCGAAGTAATCGTATTCTATAGCATATCCTGGTCGGTAAGCCTTTACGTCTCTTAGCGCAGGAATCTTCTTTAGGGCGTTAAGCTGCACTTCCATAGGCATGCTCGAAGAAAAACCGTTTAGGTACATCTCGTTGGTGTCTGTGCCTTCAGGTTCCAAGAACAAAGGATGCTGATCCTTGTCAGGGAATGTCATGAGCTTAGTTTCTATCGAAGGACAATAGCGAGGACCTGTGCTCTGAATCTGTCCGTTGTAGAGTGGGGAGTCGGCGATGGCTGCGCGAAGAGTGTCATGTACATCCTTATTAGTATAGCATGTCCAACAAGGCAACTGCTCCAGCTTGCGAGCTTTTCCCATATAGCTAAACTTGTGGAAGTCGTTTTCGCCAGGTTGTATCTCCATATCTTCGAAATGAACGCTACGCTTGTCGATTCTCACAGGAGTACCTGTTTTCATTCTTGCAGCTCTTATGCCCCATTGAGTGATGCTGTCGGTAAGTCTGTCGACGGCAGGTTCTGCGCATCGTCCGCCAGGTAGCTGACATCTACCTATATGTAGAAGTCCGTTTAGGAATGTTCCTGCTGTGATGATAGTAGCCTTGGCATTGAATGTTACACCCCATACAGTCTTGGCGCCCACACATTCTCCGTTTTCTACTATTATCTCGCAAACTTGGTCTTGCCATATATCGAGGTTAGGAGTGTTGTCAAGAATGGAGCGCCATTCCCAAATAAACTTTCCTCTATCGCATTGAGCTCTTGGCGACCAGACAGCAGGACCTTTGCCGCGATTAAGCATTTTGAATTGTATAGCGGTATTATCTGTGACGATACCCATTTGTCCTCCCAATGCGTCAATCTCTCTAACAATCTGTCCTTTGGCTATACCTCCTACGGCAGGGTTGCAACTCATCTGCCCGATTTTGTTCATGTCCATCGTTATCAGACAAGTCTTGGCGCCCATGTTGGCAGCAGCTGCAGCAGCTTCGCATCCTGCGTGTCCACCTCCGATAACTATGACATCATAGTTGAAAATCATCATATATATATCTTCTGTTGTTGACATGTTGAAAGAGTTGGCAATAATGCAAGCATGAATTTACAAAGAGATTATGATTATGGTGAAATCTGTTTGTATACCTGCTGTTTTGTCAACTCTACTATACATTCCTAATTCTTTCGCTGCAAATGTATGAATAAAATTTGGATTTTTCTTAAAATCTCTTTGATTTATCATTAAAATATAGTATTTTTGCACACAAATAGCACATCTGTTACCTATTTTGTAGGGATAGTTGTGCCCTTAAGTGTTTACTATAAAAGATGATTTAGTTCAGCAGCAAATAATTTTCTAACATTTAAATAATTAAAAATCAATCATTTATGTGGTTAATCAATTCTTCTATTGGTAGAAAGGTAGTGATGTCGGTTACCGGTATCGCACTTATTCTATTCTTGACATTCCACGGTTGCATGAATGTGGCAGCTCTCTTCTCTGGAGAGGCTTACAACACAATCTGCGAGTTGTTGGGTGCTAACTGGTATGCTGTTGCTGCAACTTTGGGTTTGGCAGCTTTGGCAGTTTGTCACATCGTCTATGCTTTCATCTTGACAGCACAGAACCGTCGTGCTCGTGGTGATGAGCGCTATGCTGTGACAGCAAAGCCTGAAAAGGTAGAGTGGGCTTCTCAGAACATGTTGGTACTTGGTATCATCGTAGTTCTTGGTTTGTTGCTTCACCTTTTCAACTTCTGGTACAACATGATGTTTGCTGAGCTTTTGGGTACAAGCTTCGGTCACAACCCAGCTGACGGCTTCGCTTTCATCCAGGATACCTTTGCTAACCCTGTATATGTAGTTCTCTACATCATCTGGTTGGTAGCTCTCTGGTTCCACCTCACTCACGGTTTCTGGAGTGCTCTTCAGACACTCGGATGGAATGGTAAGACTTGGTTCTGCCGTTGGAAGACTATCGGTATTGTTTATGTAACAGTTCTGATTGCTCTCTTCATCGTTGTAGTATTGGCATTTGCTGCTGGCGTTGCACCTTCTTTGTGCTGCTGTGCTGCTTAATTAATGTAATCATTTAAGAATTAAAAAGATTATGGCTAAGACATTAAATTCAAGAATACCTGAAGGACCAGTAGCTGAGAAATGGACCAACTATAAGGCTCACCAGCGTTTGGTTAACCCAAAGAATAAGTTAAAGCTCGACGTTATCGTTGTAGGTACAGGTTTGGCAGGTGCTTCTGCTGCTGCTTCTCTCGGCGAGATGGGCTTCAATATCTTGAACTTCTGCATCCAGGACTCTCCACGTCGTGCTCACTCTATCGCAGCACAGGGTGGTATCAATGCAGCTAAGAATTATCAGAATGATGGTGACTCTGTTTACCGTCTGTTCTACGATACAGTAAAGGGTGGTGACTACCGTGCTCGTGAGGCTAACGTTTACCGTTTGGCTGAGGTGAGCAACGACATCATCGACCAGTGCGTAGCTCAGGGCGTTCCTTTCGCTCGTGAGTATGGTGGTATGCTGGCTAACCGTTCTTTCGGTGGTGCTCAGGTATCTCGTACATTCTATGCTAAGGGTCAGACAGGTCAGCAGCTCCTCCTCGGTGCTTACTCTTCTTTGAGCCGCATGGTTGAGGCAGGTAAGGTAAAGCTCTTCACCCGTTACGAGATGGAGGATATTGTGATCGTTGACGGTCACGCTCGTGGTATCATCGCCAAGAATTTGATCACAGGTAAGTTGGAGCGTTTCTCTGCCAACGCCGTAGTTATCGCTACCGGTGGTTATGGTAACGCTTACTTCCTTTCTACAAACGCTATGGGTTGTAACTGTACAGCAGCTATCCAGTGCTACCGCAAGGGTGCTGACTTCGCTAACCCATCTTACGTTCAGATTCACCCTACATGTATCCCTGTTCACGGTACAAACCAGAGTAAGTTGACTTTGATGTCAGAGTCACTCCGTAACGATGGTCGTATCTGGGTACCTAAGAAGCTCGAGGATGCCAAGGCTCTTCAGGCTGGTACAAAGCAGGGTTGGGATATCCCAGAGCAGGATCGTGACTACTACTTGGAGCGTCGCTATCCAGCATTCGGTAACTTGGTACCTCGTGACGTTGCTTCACGTGCTGCTAAGGAGCGTTGCGACAAGGGCTTCGGTGTTAACAACACAGGTTTGGCTGTATTCCTCGACTTCTCTGAGTCTATCCAGCGTCTTGGTATCGACGAGATTCGTCAGCGCTATGGTAACCTCTTCGATATGTATGAAGAGATTACAGACGTTAACCCAGGCGAGTTCGTACGTTCAGAGGGTGGCTTCGACTACTACAAGCCAATGATGATCTTCCCTGCTATCCACTACACAATGGGTGGTATCTGGGTTGACTATGAGCTTCAGACAACAATCCCTGGCCTCTTCGCTATTGGTGAGTGTAACTTCTCTGACCACGGTGCTAACCGTCTTGGTGCTTCTGCTTTGATGCAGGGTCTTGCTGACGGTTACTTCGTACTTCCATATACTATCCAGAACTACCTTGCTGACCAGGCTATCTGGCCACGTCTCTCTACCGATCTCCCTGAGTTTGCAGAGGCAGAGAAGAACGTTAATGCAGAAATCGACCGCTTGATGAACATCGGTGGTAAGCGTTCTGTAGACTCTATCCATAAGGAGCTTGGCCACATCATGTGGGAGCATGTTGGTATGGGTCGTACCAAGGAAGGTCTTGAGGAAGGCTTGAAGATGTTGAAGGCTCTCCGTCAGGAGTTCAACACCAACCTCTTCGTTCCTGGTACAAAGGAAGGATTGAATGTAGAGCTTGACAAGGCTATCCATCTCCGCGACTTCATCATCATGGGTGAGCTTATCGCATACGACGCACTCCATCGTGAGGAGTCTTGTGGTGGTCACTTCCGTGAGGAGCATCAGACAGAAGAGGGCGAAGCTAAGCGCGACGACGAACACTTCTTCTATGTAGGTGCTTGGGAGTATCAGAACAACGATGAGACAGCTCCAGTCCTCAACAAGGAACCACTTGAGTACGAGATCATTAAGGTTCAGACTCGTAACTATAAGAACTAATCCTTTGTGTTCATTCAATAATCAACAATTAAAGTAAGAAAGTAAATATGGCAAATATTTCATTCACAATTAAATATTGGAAGCAGAATGGACCTAAGGAAAAGGGCCATTTTGACAGTCGCGAGATGAAGAACATCCCTGATGACACTTCATTCCTCGAGATGCTTGATATGCTCAATGAGGAGCTTATCGAGGAAGGTAAGGAACCATTCGTATTCGACCATGACTGTCGTGAGGGTATCTGCGGTATGTGTTCACTATATATCAATGGTACTCCACACGGAAAGACAGAGAGCGGTGCTACTACATGTCAGCTCTATATGCGTCGTTTCCACGATGGTGACGTTATCACCGTAGAGCCTTGGCGTTCAGCAGGTTTCCCTGTTATCAAGGACTGTATGGTAGACCGTTCAGCATTCGACAAGATCATCGCAGCTGGTGGCTACAACACCATCCGTACTGGTCAGGCTCAGGATGCTAACGCTGTCCTCATCCCTAAGCAGAATGCTGATGAGGCTATGGACTGCGCTACATGTATCGGTTGTGGTGCTTGTGTAGCAGCTTGTAAGAATGGTTCAGCTATGCTCTTCGTAAGCTCTAAGGTTAGCCAGTTGGCTCTCCTCCCACAGGGACGTCCAGAGGCAGCAAAGCGTGCTAAGGCTATGATCGCCAAGATGGATGAGCTCGGCTTCGGTAACTGTACAAACACTCGTGCTTGCGAGGCTGTTTGTCCTAAGAACGAAAGCATCGCCAACATCGCTCGCCTTAACCGTGAGTTCTTGAAGGCTAAGTTGGCTGACTAATTTAGCAACAAATAATAGCTAAATAACTAAAACGGTTCCTGCAACATAAGGTTGTAGGAACCGTTTTTAGTTTTATATCCTCTTTGCAGCATGCGAATATATGTAATTATAGCTAACGGCAATAATAATTAAAGAAAAACGTGAAATAGTTGTAGAGTTTTGCCATTGTTCCAACTATTTGTTGTAAGTTTGCAGAAAGTAACATGTATTGCTGCGTTTTTGTAGCCCTCGTTACTAAGCTAAGACTTACAGATATTATTGGGTAAGAATAGATATTATTAGGTGAGAATGTATTTATGGTAAGAATCAAGAACAATAAACTATTGTTGGCGTTGCTATTGCTACTGCCACTATCTTCACAAGCTCAAAAGCCGCAACAAGAAACTTCTCAAGTTTCTAAGCAAGAGAATGCCTCAAAGCCACAGCAAGAGGAAACTAAAAAGCCAAGGCGTGTATATTTCATGCCTATCACATTCGGCGAATTCCGACTGATGCCAGATACCACTATTGAGAGTAGCTTTAATATTGGTATGATAAATGGTGTGACAAAGCAGCGAGGCTTATCGCTTGGCGTGGTTTCTAATATCAACCACAATTTGCGCGGTATACAGATGAGCGGTATTACCAATATCAGCTCGGGCGTAGACAAAGGTTTGCAGCTTTCATCGGCAGTAAATGTTTCGGCAGGATATATGCGAGGCTTGCAGGTGGCTGCCTACAACTATGCCGACACTCTGAATGGTTCACAGATAGGACTGCTGAATGTTGCCGTGAGCCATCCACGAGGAGTGCAGATAGGACTCTTGAATTATACCCGCGACACTATAGCAAAGAAGATAGGATTAGTAAATATTAATCCTAAGACCACCATCGACTATATGGCTTTTGCCGGTACCACCTCGAAGATTAATGGCGCCTTGCGATTCCGTAACCGCTCTACATATAATATCATCGGTATTGGCAGCCACTATATGGGATTAGACTCTAAGTTCTCAGGAGCCATATATTATCGTCTTGGACAATACTTTAATATTACTCCACGTCTATCGCTAAGTGGCGACGTAGGCTATTATCATATAGAAACCTTCAGCGACCAAGCCGATAAGCCAAAGCGACTATATTCGTTGCAGGCGCACATTAATGCCGACTATCAGCTAAACCGCTATATTGGCTTCTATGGCTCGTTAGGCTATGGCGACACACGCTATTATACCCATCATAAGCACTATAAGAATGGTATGATAGCACAGTTAGGTTTGACCTTCAGATATAATCGCAGTCATGCCAACCTCTTACCTTCGCTTGAGCCTGCCGACACCTGTGGCTACCTGAATATCCACGACGACCACAACGAGAAGCACCCATGGATAGCAGCATTACAAGCCACGGGCATCAACCTCCTTGTGCATGGTTTCGACCGCTTTGTTATGAACGAAGAGTTTGCAAAAGTAAATATGCACACCATCCACAAAAACTTCCAAAAAGGTTTTGTATGGGACAACGACCAGTTCTCAACCAACCTTTTTGCCCACCCATATCATGGCAACCTATATTATAATGCCGCACGTAGCAACGGACTGAGCTTCTGGGAGTCGGCACCTTATGCCCTTGGCGGTTCACTTATGTGGGAGTTCTGTGGCGAGATAGAGCCACCAGCCATCAACGACCTTATGGCTACAACCTTTGGCGGTATCTGTATAGGTGAGATTACACATAGAGTTAGCAACGTGATATTAAACGACCGCAAGCGAGGCTTTGGACGTTTTATGCGCGAGTTTGCTGCTACCGCCATCTGTCCTATGCGAGGCTTAAACCGTATGATAAGTGGCGAGGCATGGCATGTGTCGCCAAATGCAGAACCATACCATGACTATAAGCGTTTCCCTGTCGACTTCTCCGTAACAGCAGGTACTCGATATTTGGCAGACGATGGTTCGATGTTTCGTGGCGAATGGAATCCATATATAGCCCTTAATTTGGAATATGGCGACCCATTCAATAGGCGCGAGAATAAGCCATACGACTATTTCTCAGCCGATGTTAAGTTTGGTCTTTCAGCCAATCAGCCTCTCATCAACGCCCTTCACCTCATGGGACGAATATGGAGTGCACCTATGTTCTCAGAGCGCAAAGTGGATGCCGAGATAGGTATATATCAGCATTTCAACTACTACGACTCTAAACCAGTAAAGGATGGCAGCAACCAAACCCCTTACCGTATATCAGAGGCAGCTTCGTTCGGTCCTGGTATGATGATTAGATTCCCTGAGACTGGAGCCATGAAGCGACTTGAGCAACGAGTGTTTATAAGCGGAATACTCCTTGGAGGTACCAAGAGCGACTACTATAACGTGATAGACCGCGACTATAACATGGGCTCAGGCTTCTCCGTGAAGACTATGACATATATGGACTTCCGCCATTTCGGGCGCTTTGAGCTGAAATCCGACTATTATCGCATATTTACCTGGAAGGGCTACGAAGGCAAAGACCTTGAAAACATAAACCCTCTATATCTAAATGCGCAAGGCGACAAGGGTAATGCTATCCTGCTGGTGATAAATCCACATTGGGAGATAGAAGTAAACGATGTGCTTGGCATACATGCCTCTACAGCATATTTCGTTCGTAGCACCCATTATCATTGCCATCCAGATGTCAAGACCAGCACCTTTGAGTTCCGCTTGGGATTGACATGCCATTTGTAGAAGTTCATAATCAATTAGAAGAAACAATTATCTATGACCACATCCGAATTCATACACCAATATCGCAACGATGATGTCCGTCAACTGGCATTCCTTGCATCTAAGTATCCTGAGGTAGATGCGGTCTTTGCTCTCGACCAAATACGCGGTTGGCAAATAGCGCAAACCAAGCTCCCAAGATGGGCTGCGGTAGATGGTTTGCAATATCCGCCACATATCTCGATGGAACAATGCTCGTCAGAGCCTACGGCAGACTATAAGGCTGCAGTTGCACGCCGATTAGCTTCCGAAAGTCTTAGAACGAACGAAAAAGCCCTTTTCGTGGATATTACGGGCGGTTTTGGAGTAGACTTCTCGTATATAGCTTCGGCTTTGGATATAAAAGCCGTATATGTGGAGCGCAACGAAGTGTTGTGTAATCTTGCTCGTCACAACTTCCCGTTGTTGGGATTGGATAAGGCAGAAGTTGTTTGTGGCGATGGCGAGGAATATGCCAAGAAACTTGAAAAAACCACTATGGTATATATTGATCCTGCACGTAGAGATGAGCATGGAGCACGCACCTATGGCATAGAAGATTGCACACCAAATATCCTTGAACTGCTGCCTATGCTAATGCAAAAGACCGACTATGTGGTGGTGAAGCTGTCGCCTATGCTCGATTGGCATAGTGCTGTGGCTGCCGTAGACGGTTGTCTTGATGGTAGTAGTTGCGTCACAGAAGTTCATATAGTGTCGCTTGCCAACGAATGCAAGGAATTGCTCATGGTAGTAGCCCATGGCAAACAAAAGCTAAAAGTGGTATGCGTAAATGGCAATCAGCAGTTTGCTTATTGTCCTGATGATGATGTAGCGCCAGTTTCGTATTCAGATTCAGAAGCAGATGCGATAGTTGGCAGTTATCTCTATGAGCCAAATGCGTCTATCATGAAGGCAGGTTGCTTTCAAGCCTTAGCAGCGAAGTATGGCGTGAGTGGAGTAGGGCGCAATTCACATCTCTTTGTTTCTAAGACTGATGTGACAGAATTCCCTGGTCGCAGATTTGTAGTAGAAGCCATGTCGACGATGAATAAGAAAGAGCTGAAGCTCACACTTGCCAATATCACAAAGGCAAATATCACCACTCGCAACTTCCCACTCTCGGTAGCTGAACTCAGAAAACGATTGAAGCTTAAAGATGGTGGCGATGTATATCTATTTGCCACAACATTAGCTGACGATAGTCATGTAATATTGGTTTGTAAGAAAGCAAATTAACGGAAAGAAGTAAAATAACTGAAAAATGATAGCAATATTTGGTCGTTTGGCGAAATATTGCTATTTTTGCATGTTTTATATAGTAGAATATATATCCAAAAACTTTGAATATCATGTCATTAATAGAAATCAAGAAGGTTGAGACAAAGAAAGAACTGAAGACGTTTATAGACTTCCACTACGACCTATACGAAGGCAACGAGTATGATGTGCCCAATCTTTTCAGCGACGATATGAATACCCTTAGCAAGGACCGCAACGCAGCTTTCGACTTCTGCGAGGCAGAATATTACCTTGCTTACAAGGACGGTAAGGTTGCCGGCCGTGTTGCTGCCATCATCAATCATAAAGCCAACGACAAGTGGAACCGTCAGTCTGTACGCTTTGGCTGGATTGATTTTATCGACGACCGTGAAGTCTCTAAAGCACTACTCAAGGCTGTTGAAGACTATGGCAAGTCGAAAGGCATGAATGAAATCGTTGGTCCGCTCGGCTTCACAGATATGGACCCTGAAGGTATGCTCACATGGGGCTTCGACCAACTTGGCACCATGTCTACCATCTACAACTACGCCTACTATCCTGAGCATATCGAGGCTTTGGAAGGCTTTGAGGTAGACAACACTTATGTTGAGTATAAGGTTGGAGTACCTGAGAAGATGCCAGAGCGCTATGCTAAGATAGCCCAGATGGTGGCTAAGAGATATAACCTTAAGGTTAAGAAGCTCACCAAAAAGGATATTTACCAAGGAGGCTATGGCATACGTATCTTTGAGCTTATCAACGAAACATACAAAGACCTATATGGCTATTCTGAGCTTACACCACGCCAGATAGAACAATATATCGATATGTATCTTAAGCTTGCCGACCTTGATTTCATTACCCTTATCGAAGATGGTAATGCCAACGACAAGCTTGCTGGTATCGGTATCACCATACCGTCGCTTGCCAAGGCTTTGCAGAAGTGCCATCGTGGTCGCCTATTCCCATTCGGCTGGTGGCATGTGCTTCGTGCGCTCAAGATGCATAAGACCGAGGGTGTAGACCTCTTGCTCGTAGGCTTCTTGCCGGAATATCGTGCTAAGGGAGCCAACGCCTTGCTATTCTCCGACCTTATTCCTCGCTATCAGGCTTGTGGCATAAAGTGGGGCGAAACACAGGTGGAGATGGAGACAAATACCAACGTTCAAGGACAATGGGAGGCTTTCGACACCAAGCTGCATAAGCGCCGTAAATGCTACAAGAAGAGCATTTAGGAGAACGAAGAGTGAAGAACGAAGAGTGAAGAATACAATAGAAAACAATTATGTCAGAAGATAATATCAATAACCTTTCGTCGGCAGCCGAGCAGCCTGTGGAATATAACGACGACAACATCCGACACCTTAGCGACATGGAGCATGTGCGTACACGTCCGGGTATGTATATCGGACGTCTTGGCGATGGCTCTTTGCCAGAAGACGGTATCTACGTGTTGCTCAAAGAGGTGCTCGACAACTCTATCGACGAGTTTAAGATGCATGCTGGCGACAGGATAGAAGTAGACATCGAAGACAATCTTCGTGTGGCTGTACGCGACTATGGTCGAGGCATTCCGCAAGGAAAGCTCGTTGAGGCTGTAAGCGTATTGAATACTGGTGGTAAATATGATAGCAAGGCTTTTAAGAAGAGCGTCGGACTGAATGGTGTCGGCGTTAAGGCTGTCAACGCCCTTAGCTCACACTTCGAGGTGAAGTCGTTTCGTGATGGTAAGGTGCGACATCTTACCTTCGAGAAGGGTATTCTCATCTCTGACAAGACTTCCAAGACTCAGGATGAGAATGGTACATACATCTATTTTGAGCCTGACAACACTCTATTCAAGAATTACTCCTTCCATGGCGAGATTGTTGAGGTGATGTTGCGCAACTATACCTACCTCAACTCTGGATTGACCATCATGTATAATGGTCGCCGCATAAAGAGCCGTAATGGTCTTGAAGATTTGCTTAACGACAATATGACCAACGACGGACTATATCCAATTGTTCATATCGTGGGCGAGGATATAGAGATTGCTTTCACCCATGCTAACCAATATGGCGAAGAATACCATTCGTTCGTAAATGGTCAGCATACCACTCAGGGCGGTACTCATCAGAGTGCCTTCAAGGAGCATATCGCAAAGACTATAAAGGAATTCTTCGATAAGAACTATGAATATACCGATATCCGTAATGGTATTGTGGCTGCCATAGCTATCAACGTAGAAGAGCCAGTCTTCGAGAGTCAGACCAAGATTAAGCTTGGTAGCACCCAGATGGCACCAGATGGCGAGAGCATCAACAAGTATGTTGGCGACTTCCTGAAACGTGAGGTCGACAACTATCTGCATATCCACAAAGAAGATTGTGCCGATATCCTTGAGCAGAAAATCAAGGAGAACGAGCGCGAACGTAAGGCTATGGCTGGTGTCACCAAGTTGGCTCGTGAACGTGCCAAGAAGGCTAACCTCCACAACCGTAAGCTTCGCGACTGCCGCATCCACTATTGCGATGCAAAGAATGAGCGCAAAGAGGAGTCGTCGATATTCATTACCGAGGGCGACTCAGCGAGTGGAAGTATCACCAAGAGCCGCGATGTAAATACCCAGGCTGTATTCTCGCTTCGTGGTAAACCGCTCAACTGCTTCGGACTTACCAAGAAGGTTGTATACGAGAACGAGGAATTCAATCTCCTTCAGGCTGCCCTCGATATTGAGGATGGTCTCGACACCTTGCGCTACAACAAGGTTATCGTGGCTACCGATGCCGATGTCGACGGTATGCACATCCGTCTGCTCATCATCACATTCTTCCTTCAGTTCTTCCCCGACCTTATCAAGAAGGGACACGTATATGTGCTGCAGACTCCTTTGTTCCGTGTGCGCAATAAGAAAACCAAGATAAAGAACAAGCAGGCTATAGAGCAAGCTGTAGCTACTTCTAAGAAGAGCGAATTCGTTACCCGCTATTGCTATAGCGACGAGGAACGTCAGCAAGCCATCAAAGACCTTGGTCCAGACCCTGAGATAACACGATTCAAGGGATTGGGAGAGATTAGTCCTGAGGAGTTTGTGCATTTCATAGGTCCTGACATGCGCCTTGAGCAGGTTACTCTCCACAAGACCGACCAGGTGTCTAAACTCTTGGAATACTATATGGGCAAGAATACTATGGAGCGTCAGAACTTTATCATCGACAACCTCGTGGTTGAAGAAGATTTGCCTGACGAGGAGTTGGCGTAATGGAATATAGACGGCAATACTCCTAACTATTCATCCATAATTCATCGCCCCTAACTCAACATTAGACACTCCTAATTCAACATTCAACTCTCAACATTAATGAAAAGAATTTCAATTATATCGCTATTGTGCCTTATCACGGCACTCACAGCCTCTGCACAGCTAAAGCTTAACTTTGGCTCTGATAGTCCGATACGCAAGCTGCAGATAGCCGAAATGGCTGTTACAAACCTTTATGTAGACTCTGTAGACGAGCAGAAGCTCGTTGAAGATGCTATCGTAGGCATGCTCCAGAAGCTTGATCCTCACTCTTCATATTCTACAGCTAAGGAAACAAAGGCGCTTACAGAGTCGTTGCAAGGCTCTTTCGATGGTATTGGCGTACAGTTTAATATGGTCGACGATACCTTGATGGTTATCCAGCCTGTATTGAAAGGTCCTTCTGAGAAGGTAGGTATCCTTGCTGGCGACCGTATCGTAACTGTCAACGATACTGCCATAGCAGGTGTGAAAATGGCTAAGGAAGAGATAATGAAGCGTCTGCGCGGTAAGAAGGGCACCAAGGTGAAGCTTGGCGTCATTCGCCGTGGTATCGACGAACCTTTGTCGTTCATCGTCACTCGCGACCGCATTCCTGTCACTACCGTAGATGCCGTATATATGATACGTCCTAAAGTTGGCTACATCCGTATCGGAAGCTTTGGTGCCACAACATACAAGGAGTTTATGGATGGCATAGATAAGCTTAAGAAGCAAGGTATGCGCGACCTCATCCTCGACCTTCAGGAGAATGGAGGAGGATATCTGCAGGCTGCTGTTGATATAGCAAACGAATTCTTGCTCAAGAACGACCTTATTGTATATACCGAGGGTAGAGCAGCAGGACGCAGGGAATATCGCGCTCAGGGCAACGGAAAGTTGCTTGACGGCAAAGTTATGGTATTGGTCAACGAATTCTCAGCTTCTGCAGCCGAGATTGTTACAGGAGCCATACAAGATCAAGACCGCGGAATGGTTGTTGGTCGACGCTCGTTTGGTAAAGGCTTAGTTCAGCGTCCTATCGACTTCCCTGATGGTTCTATGATGCGACTAACAATAGCTCATTATTATACACCATCTGGCCGTTGCATACAGAAACCATATAAGAAGGGCGACCGCAAGGGATACGACCTTGAACTCGATGAGCGTTTCAAGCATGGCGAACTATATAGTGCCGACTCTATACATTTCGCCGATTCCTTGAAATATAATACTCTTCGTCGTAAGCGTGTGGTATATGGAGGTGGTGGTATCATGCCCGACTTCTTTGTACCTCTCGACACAACGAAATATACCAAGTATCATCGCCAGCTTACCGCCAAGGGTTGTGTAATCAACGCAAGTCTTCGCTATATTGATGCCAATCGCAAGCAGCTGAAGTCGAAATATACTTCGTTTGATAAGTTCCTCGCAACCTTCGAAATCCCTCAGTCGGTTATAGATGGTATATATGCCGAAGGCAAGAAGCAGAAGGTTGAGCCTGCTAACGACAAGGAAGTAGAGCAGACAACAAAGTCGCTACGTCAGCAGCTTAAAGCTCTTGTGGCACGCGATATTTGGGATATGAGCCAGTATTTCCAGATAATGAACGAAACCAACGATATCGTACAAAAGGCGGTAGAGTTGATAAAATAAGCAATAACCATTATAATAAAATGTGTATCTGTATACATAATTAAAACGCAATATGGGGCGACCTCTTCCGCCCCATATTGCGTTTTAGCTTTTATAGTTACACCCTCACTCTTTTTCTTGCAGCCTACTTCTTCCTTTGCCTTTCCATTTTCTCCTTTATTTTCTCCTCGTAGAGGGTAATCAGCGTATCGAATTTAATGATTTCTTCATCCGTGGCGTTTGTAGCCTCGAGGTAGTCGATATGGTTGCGTATCAAGTAGAATTCACTATTGGTCTTTATATATCCTCTGTCCTCAACCTTTTTCACCTTTTCCAATCGTTTCTTGTCAAAGTCACGTAAGTCCTTGCCGCAAGCGGCACGAAGACGAGCATTGAGGATGGAGTATTCTTTGTCTGATGGAGAAGGCTTTAATTCATTTACATATGAATACCATTCTTTTAATTTTTTTAAATTTCCATTTTTGTAGAATTTTAGGATGTCAGATTTCATTTTTTCGAAATCCTTTTGAACTTCCAAGATTTCATTTTTATCAATGGTGTCATTAATAAAACAACTACATGCATAATCATACATGATTAAGCACCATTCTTTATAAAATTCTAATTCTTCCATTTTCTTATTACATCTGCCCTCAGAGGCATGCATTTCAAGACACGTGGCAATTTCCCTATATAGCCATAATCAGCACCATTAATACGGCATCTTTTAGTGTCCATGTTTAAAATTTTACCATCATAATTTAATCCAATATTGGTAACTTCAATATTATATTTCTTCAAAACCGCATTCATTTTGTCTCTAAGATTTGTTTTGTTCATAAAATCCTTAACATGTTTATGGAAGTCCTCACATTTATGACCTTCAAAATCATTGGATATAGCAATTTCTATATCAAAGACATCTTCATTCATAAACGCTATTCCCCTTAATGAGTCAAAGTTTAACTCATCTTTCGCTAAACTTAAAAAAGTTGATAATCCTGCAACAAGCTCATCACTTATATGCCCTTTTCTGCAATCAAATGTTTTGTCTTTTAGCTTTTTTATAGTCCGTTTACAATCTACAGAATGTTCAGTTTCTACGGAACCAATACCAATATCATAAGTCCCATCTTTGTACTTAAAAGTGTCGAAACTAATACTCGAGACAGTATCGCCCTTTATTAGGTAATATGCCTTTGCATTATAATCTTCTCTACACGAAACTGCTATTAGGCGAGTTTTACTTTGCTTGTTGTTATTAACGCACGAATTAGAAACTAAAATCAATACTAAAATCAAGATGCTCTTAAATAATTTTGAAATAACCATATGCTTTCTTTTTTATTTAAATCCACATTTCCAAAGTTCTGTAATAGCGTTGTGCTGCTTGTCAGATGCTCATAGCCTGTATAATAATCCCAAGTCTCAGGATTGTGCTTTCGTCCCCAAGGCTCGTTGTTAAACTCCTCTGCTATTTTGTTTTTTCCTTTGCTTTTCCATTTTCTCCTTTATTTTCTCCTCGTAGAGTGTAATCAGCGTATCGAATTTAATGATTTCTTCATCCGTGGCATTCGTTGCTTCGAGGTAGTCGATATGGTTGCGTATCAAGTAGAATTCACTATTTGTCTTTATATATCCTCTTTCCTCTACTTTTTTTACCCTTTCCAAGCGTTTCTTGTCAAAGTCACGTAAGTCCTTGCCGCAAGCAGCACGAAGGTAGGCATTCAGTATAGGATAGCCTGGTTCGTCGGGTGTACATGCATCTTGATTAAATGATTTGAAAAAGAATTTTAATTTTCTTATATTTTTATTATTATAATAAATTAAAACCTTGTCTTCAACTTTACGTACTTCTGCAACAAGTTCACCTTTTGCCTCTTCATTAAAAAAATTGCCTTTTAAGAAAATTTCTTTATCAAATTTCAAATGGGCTAAGCACCATTCTTTATAAAATTCTAATTCTTCCATTATTTAATAGTTTTAAATTATGAATAAATTCCAGTAAACGGAGCTATATCATAATTGTTTTTTTCGTTGCCTTTCCATTTTCTCCTTTATTTTCTCCTCGTAGAGTGTAATCAGCGTATCGAACTTAATGATTTCTTCATCCGTGGCATTCGTTGCTTCGAGGTAGTCGATATGGTTGCGTATCAAGTAGAATTCACTATTTGTCTTTATATATCCTCTGTCCTCTACCTTTTTCACCCTTTCCAATCGTTTATTATCAAAGTCTCGCAAATCCTTGCCGCAAGCAGCACGAAGGTAGGCATTCAGTAATGGATAGTCTGGATCGTTTGGTGGGCATGCATCTTGATTAAATGATTTGAAAAAGAATTTTAATTTTCTTATGTTTTTATTATTGTAATAAGTTAAAACCAGATCTTCAATTTTATTTAAATCTTTAATAACTCTATCTTTTGAGGATTGATTTCTAAAGTCTTCTTTCAAAGCTTTTTCTTTATCAAATTTTAAATGGGCTAAGCACCATTTTTTATAAAATTCCAATTCTTCCATTATTTAATAGTTTTAAATTATTGATACATTCCTGTATACGGAGCTATATCATCATTGTTTTTTTCGTTGCCTTTCCATTTTCTCCTTTATTTTCTCCTCGTAGAGTGTAATCAGCGTATCGAACTTAATGATTTCTTCATCCGTGGCATTCGTTGCCTCGAGGTAGTCGATATGGTTGCGTATCAAGTAGAATTCACTATTGGTCTTTATATATCCTCTTTCCTCTACTTTCTTAACCCTTTCCAATCGTTTATTATCAAAGTCTCGCAAATCCTTGCCGCAAGCGGCACGAAGACGAACGTTGAGGATGGGGTAACTTGGATCATCAATTTCCATATCATTTGCAAATGATTTAGCAAACATCTTTAACATCCTTATATTTTTATTCTTATAATAAGTTAAAATGCGTTGCTCTAAGTCGTTTAAATCATTTATCAAGTCTATCTTATATGAATTATTAGGATAACCGGTGGCATCTTCTTGGTCATAATGAACAAATACCAAGCACCACTCTTTGTAAAAATCTAGATCTTCCATGACAAAAATGTTAATAAGCTCCAGTATATGGAGCAATGTTACCGAAATAAGTATTTGATAAAGGAAAACAAGGAAATCTTCAGTCGGGTAGTAGCATTGTAGACGTTCACATTGGTAGCTGCACCCAATGTGGTATTATTAAGTTTGATAGTTAATGTACAATTGTTGTTATCGTAGTATATATTTGCGAAACTTGCGGTGTCAGCCACAGAAATATACTTTGCAGCTTTATGCGATGCATAGCCAAAATCCCTGCGACTGACCACGTTTCCGCTCTCGTCGTATGAGTAGCGAGTTGCAATTGCCTCTTGTGAAAATATGAGAAGCAAAACAGATAAAATAAAAGAGGGTGTTTTCATATAGATGATGTTTGTAATGAAACCTATAATCTCATAGCCAAAGCCTTATTCTCTTCGGCTTCCATTATCTCACGTTCGCCTGGTCCTTTGTCGTTGATACCACAAAGGTGAAGGATTCCGTGGATGATTACGCGATGTAGCTCGTCGTCGTATTCCTTGCCAAACTGTTCGGCATTGGTTCTTACGGTATCGAGCGATATTACGAGGTCGCCACTTATAATGTCGTCCTCATCATAGTCGAAGGTGATGATGTCGGTATAGTAGTCATGACCGAGATATTCGCGGTTTACCTCGAGTATCTTCTCATCGTCTACAAACATGTAGCCTATTTCTCCGACCTTTCGTCCATGCTGGGCAGCAACAGCCTTTATCCAAGCTGTTGTTTCCCTTTTCTTTATTTTGGGCATTTTCACGCCCTCTGCGTTGTATGTAATCATTTCGTTACAGAATTAATTCTTTGGCAAAAGTAGCAAAAAAATATGTAGCAACCATGCCAAATTATAATTATTTGCTTTTTGGCAGGAATTTATCTACATCTTTGCCGAAAGCTCGCAATTCTCTTACCGCACTCGACGATACGCAAGCCAATTCTGGTTCAGAGTATAGCAGGATAGTCTCTATATTGCCCACAAGGCGGTTTATTTCCGCTTGGTCGCGTTCAAACTCGAAGTCGCGTACATTCCTCACCCCTTTCACAATAAAGCCCGCTCCGGCTCTCTTTGCTAAATCCATGGTGCAGTCGCTAAATGCTACCACCTCTACCTTTGGCTCGTTGGCATATACATTCTGTATAGCCTTTACCCTTTCGTCGGTAGTGGTAGTATACTTCTTCTTGTCGTTTACGCCTACTCCTATCACGAGCTTATCGAATAGAGGCAACGCACGTCGCACTATCGAGTCGTGACCAATAGTGAAGGGGTCGAAGCTTCCTACGAATATTCCTGTTCTCATAGCTCTTCTATATGCTTTTTACAAATTTCTCTGCAGTTTTCCAATATCTCCATCAGCTCCTTCATAGTTGAGGCTCTAAGCATGGCGATACGTATTTGGCGGAAGTCTGGTATTCCCTTGAATACAGGGCTGGCTGCCAGATGGCGACGAGTGTGCAATATACCGCGATATTCGTCGATACGCTCCACATTTATCTTTAGCTGTTCCTCCAAGAGGTCTATCTTCTCGTCTACGCTTAGCGGCTGAGGCTCTTTGCCATCCAAACAGTCGTTTATCTCCTTAAAAATCCAAGGGCGACCGAAGGTTGCTCTGCCCACCATTATTGCATCTACGCCATAGTTATCGAAGGCAGCCTTAGCTTCCTCGGCATTTGTTATGTCGCCATTACCGATGATAGGTATTTGTATGCGTGGATTCTTCTTTATCTCTCCGATGAGAGTCCAGTCGGCATTACCAGTATACATCTGGCTACGTGTGCGACCATGAATGGTCAACGCCTTGATGCCGCAATCCTGCAACTGCTCGGCAAGGGTAGGGATGATGAGGTTTTCGTTATCCCATCCCAATCGGGTCTTTACAGTCACAGGCACATTTACAGCCTTCACCACCTCGCGAGTGATATCAAGCATCAACGGAATGTTTCTAAGCATTCCTGCGCCAGCACCTTTGCCTGCAACCTTCTTTACAGGGCAACCGAAGTTGATGTCTATCACATCTGGCTTTGCCTGCTCCACTATCTTGGCTGCCTCTACCATGTCCTCAACCGAACGACCATATATCTGTATGCCCACAGGGCGCTCTTCGTCGCAGATGTTGAGCTTGTTCATGGTCGATTTAACCGACCTTACCAAAGCCTCTGCCGACACAAACTCCGTGTACACCATGGCTGCGCCAAAGCGTTTGCAAAGCATACGGAAGCCTATGTCTGTAACGTCTTCCATAGGGGCAAGAAATACGGGGTGTTTGCCGAATTGTATGTCTCCTATCTTCATCTATAATATCTATATAATATAATAGGTGTGGGTTATTAATAGCTGAAAGTATATGTTGTCTTGTTGCCGTTGGCATCTGTAACGGCAAGAGTCTTTATCGAGCCGTCGGCATTAGCTTTGGTGTCGAAGGTGTAGCGTGCACCTTTTCTTCCTTCTGCCTTTGCAAAAACATACGACTGGCGTGCAAGCTTGTAGAACGATAGCAACAAGTATGGGTCGCAGTTGGCAACACCCTCCATAAGCTGGTTGGCATCTATAGTTGTCATGCGGTTGCTGATGTTGCTGAACGACAGCTTATACATCTCGCTCTTATGCTTATTGTCTGAATATACTCGCTCTACGCCTATGCTATCAGCCTTGTAGATGCTGTCTACATCAAGGTTGCTTTTACCATTATAATATACTCCTATAGCCTGTGCAAACTTATTGCCTATAGAATTCTTCACCATAAAACCGTTGGCAAAGCTATATTCGATGCCGTTGTTGCTGAACGCCTGGTATGCCATGGTCTGCTTTATATAGTTGCGAGTGTCGTTGAATGTATTCACCAACGCAGTTTCGCTTGAGTTAAGAGTCATAAGCAAACGTGGCTGATAGATGTAGCTGTTTACGTTTGTCAAGAAACAATCCTTGTATCTACCGCTTAGCTTCACGTTGTTGTAAGTAAACAAGGTGTCGGCATACGAGAATTCGTATTTCGACTGAGTGGCTGTGACGGTATTCTCATAATCGTCGTAAGCGAATGTAATCTCGCGCTTCATATCGCCAGTCGACATGGATATTGAGAGTGGGCGATGACGATTGTCGTATGTAATATCGATATTGCTACCATCGCTACCGCTAATATTCTTCACCTCGGCAGCATTTCCCAAGGCACCATCTTGGCGTGTAGCAAACTGCACGTATCTTAATGAAGCCTTAGCGCGACTTGCATCCTCAGAGTCTACAATCTGATATGTAGCAAAGCGACTTTTGCCAGTTGTATTCTCTGAGAGAGTTACGCCATAGCTGACAATCATATTTCCTTTGCCCGAAGTCTGACCATTTATAGTCACGAACCCCTCGTCGCCTTCTGTCTGCTCTATTTTCCATGGTGAATAAGATAAGAACTTCAGCGAGTCAGAATATTCGTTGGCATATTTGTAGCCAATAGGATAGTTGCCGGTATGAGGCAAAGCAACCTGAATACTGTAGAATGATGATGGTTCCTGCTTCTCACAAGAAGCAACCAAAGCAACGGCAGCCATAGCTGCAAAAATAGTTTTGATAATCTTCATTATATTATTATGGTTTGTCTTAGTTGTTACTCTCCTCTATTTGGGAGAGGTGTTGGAAACGAGGCGGGTCCTACACCTGTATTCCTTCTTTCTACCGACAGCTCTATGCTCATCGACGGATTAACGTTGTATCTTACCGATGCACCTATGCGGTCGCCAAGTTCCTGCATGTTGTATAAGGTGTAAGGCATGCGATGATTGTTTACAAGCGATTTCTGCCCATATACAAAAGCCTCCCAATGTTCGTCAAATCTGTAGCCTATTACAGCCGATAGTCCTGCGTCGCGATATGAGTCGTGCGCCCAGTTTATATTGCTGAAATATCCTCCTGCAGCTATAGTCAAGCGGTTTGTTATAGGCTTCACATACATAGCCGAGATGTCTTGCGTAAATCCCACGCCACTATACGAATGCTTGCCAAATTGCGCAAACATAGATAGTCCGAGGTTCATGTTGAGTCCTTCGTGCAAATCCCATGGCATGGAATATCGCCAACTATATGGACTGAATCGCCATGAGTCTACTTGTCCGAAACTATTTATCCTTGGCAGACACAACGAATCTTTAGGCGTAGCATATATGTTGTCCATATATTCCATGCCTACAGTCTGTGCACCAATTGCAGGTTGGCTAATAGTGTCAACCTTCATGTCGCTTTGGGCATGAGAAAGCTGACTTGCGCACAAAGCGACAAAGATTATGAGTGTCTTAATGATTTTCATAGCTGCAAACTTACACAAAAATATTCGAATAAGTATCTAATCCTATGGTTTTTAACTTGTTTTCTCGTTTGTAAAGGTTCGTTTTATACTAAGAGATGGAGCAAAAATAGTTAGAAAGGGTGCAAAATACAATAAATAATGATTTGTTACCCTATAATAATGATATTCTTCCCCTTAATATTTTCAACATCGCTATCTTTGCATCAGAAAAAGAAATAAACGTTTTCATAAGTTTTAGTTTAGTTAGAGATTTATACGATTGTGATTCTGTTTTTAGACTGACATTTTCAACATTCATTATGAAAATGCTCCATTCGCCCGTCTGTGATTGATAGGCAAATGGAGCATTTTTAAGTTTATGTTTATTTCGTTTCTAATTTCTTGCTGCGATATTTCACAGGTTCTATGTTGTCGTTGCGCAATACGTCGGCAAACTCTTGAGGTTTGATGGTTACTGGTCCACGCATAAACTCAGGAATGTTGTAGCTCTTCATAAACATGCGATGGTAGTCAGGATCTTGCTGAGGCAGCTCAAAAGCCTTGGTGGTGTTGCCGTCAGCATCTACATGGGCAAAGAATAGGCGAGTGTAGTCGCCATCGTTGCGACGTGAAGAGAAGATTATCCATTTGCCATTACTTGAGAAGTTGTGGAAACTCTCTGCCTGAGGCGAATTAGTCTTGGTGAGAGGCCATACCTTGTTGTCGGCTAAGCGAAGCATGTAGAGGTCGGCATCACGATGCCAGATATGGAAACATCCCCACTCACCCATAGAGAACAACAGATATTTGCCGTCAGGAGATATGCGAGGCAGAGTGGCGCTCTTGCCAAGCGATGCTGCATCGAATACCATTTCGCGAGGTCCAAACTGCATAGTCTCAGGATTAAACGACTTGCGATAAATAGAGTATTTAATCTCTTTCGAACGCTTTACGCACTCCGTTTCGTGAGGGATAGTGTCGCGGAACTCAAAGTGGGCACTAACATAATATAGCCATTTACCATCAGGCGACCATGCAGGATAACATTCAAACTCGGTAGAATCGTTTTCGATATTCGTTACTTCGTCTTTGTCTACATCATATATAATAAGGTCTGACTGCGAGTCGAATACCTCAATCTTATTGATGTCGCGAGTATGGAAGCTCTGCATGGTTTTGTTGGTGCTATAGGCAATAAGCTTTAGCCAAGGATGCCATGCAGGATAAACTCCTGCCGAAAGGATGGAATCGTTTTTCATGTTCACCTTCTTCACCTTGCCGTCATAGGCAACAACCGTTCCGCCATGATTCTGTCGAGCATGAAACTGCATGCGATTAGGATTGTATGCCTGATAATTGTGGCAGTTGATGCATTGTCCTTCTGTTTCTACAGATAAGAGCATATTGTTGTATATCACGCTCTCGTCATAGTTTTCAAGGCAACGCTGGTTTATGGTTAGCTCTTCGTAGGTGACATACGAAGGTGCTATCAGACGATAGCTGATATAAGGGTCGATAGAATCCTTTGAAACATGGATGGCGAAAGGCTTAAAGCGAGTCCACTTGTCGTCGTTCTTAGCAAACACCTCGACCGTGATGTCGCTACCTGCAGCCTTTGATGCCAAGGCTTTCCAATCGTCGATATCAGGCATAGCCTTTTTGCCGCCACAAACAATCTCTTCGCTACCTGCAGCATAGCGAACCACCACGTCTTGAGCCTGCTGACATAGTTCCATAGATAGCGGAGCTATGTTCACAGGTATCGTCACGTCTACATAGTCGGGATACATCTTAGGCAGCTGCGAACTGTCGGTATATTGTGTAGGAACCTCAGCCTGTCGGCAACTTGCAAGTAGCACGAGGCAGAGGGTGAATAATAATGTTAGCTGTTTCATTTGTTTAATAACTCTTCTGGTTTCTAATCAAGAAATATTCGTAATAGAAAGTGCCGCCATACTGAGGATACATTATTGGCTTCAGCTGCTCTTCTGTGAGTCCTGCGTTTTGCTGAGCAAGAGCCATAAAGCCTTCGTAGTTGGCTTTCACCTCTTCGTCGAATGGCATATGCGAAATGTCTACATGGTTTTCAAGATGACCATACAAATATGCAGCCTCTTGATAGTGGGTAGGCATGCGCTTACCTTGATGCAGCTGCGCATAGTGGAAGAATCGAGGCCAGAACATCTGGATATCCTTCTGTTGTAGGGCTGCCAGCAGGGTCTGCTCTTGGTATAGAGGGTCGTTGCTGTCTTCGTTTGAGAACTCGTTGAGAAGATAAATCTCCACAAGGGTGTTGTCGGAAGTCAGCTCATCGTCGCTATTCATATAGTGGCGAATGGTAGAGAATTCCGAGTTCTTTGCCACGAGCTTAGGATTCTTTACGAACATTTCAAACTGCTCGCCATAGTTGGCATAATATTTAGTCTGCTTCAATATGTCGATATATTTTTGTGCAGCCTCCATTTCTCCATTTAGGATAGAGCATTTCAAGAGATATTTTATGAAGTCTACTCTCCATCCATATTCCACTCCGTCTTCAAGACACCAACGATAGCAGAAGTTTATCTGACCGTAGTTATAATATATCTGCTTACCGCCAATCTGGGTCAATCGCACTTCGAAAGGAGCGTCGCTATGTGCGTCGCCATTCTTATAGCGGAACATCTCGTCGCCAGCACGTCCAAGGCGAGTTAAAGCCAAATTCTTCATCATCCACATCATTCGTGTAGGCTCTTCGTCGGCATCCATGTTGCGATATTCCGTTAACACTCCTTCCCAATCCTTGTTGTCGATGCAATGACTCATCACTATCTCGTGGTGGAAGTTCTTGTCTTTATACCAGAAATGCCATGTGCCAACAGCCACCAAGGCTACAAGCGCAACTTGCGAAGCCCAGAACAATAAAGGCTTGCGTGGCTTTTCTGCTACCTCTATGCGTATTGTCAAAGCCAGGAGAAGCATTAATGCCGTCATGGCAATCCATGGAGTATAATAAGCCAAGTGGTTTACGTCGGTACGGAACAAAGGTAGGGCTGTATACCAAATGTTGCTGATGTTGGTCTGTACGAAGATTGTACGATAGTATACCAACGGTACGGCAACAAGCGAAAGCATAGCCACGATAGCGTCGATAACTTTTCTGCCTATCGACTTGTTGGCTACCAAAGCCATAACAGCCATCGTTAATGCTGCTATGAGCGAATAGATGCCTACGAAGGGGTAGGAGAGGGCTATCGAAATAGGCAACCATATTGTGCGCAACCACCATTTGGTAGGTAGCACTCGATAAGCCCACACCATGGCGAAAGCCCAACTAAAGCCCATCGGAGCTATGAAGAAATGGCCGCGAAGCTTTAGATAGTATATCCAATAGCCAAGGTCTACATCTGTTATCACCACCAACGCTAATGGCACAAGGAGTAATGCCGAATAGCGGTCGGCTATACGGAATGCGTGCTTAAAGAGCCACATCATGAGCCCTAACCACAGACACAACAACGTGGTGCCAAGGGCTGGATAATAAAAATACTGAGTGAAATAGGTGCCGAGCCATGTCAGCAATCCGCCAGACACCACCATCTGCTGCTCGAAGAACATCTTTGAGTAGAGGAACAAGTTGAGTTCTTGCACCTTGAATAGGTAGTCCGACTCGTAGGTCACAAGGGCTATGCCTACGGCAATCAACGCTACTATCGGTAGTAGCCATGTCTTAAGAAATCGGTAGATCATAGTTTTTTAGTTTGCCTATTTCCCAACTTCTCTACAAACCAGGAGTCGTTTAAAAAAGACTTCTGTATTGTTTGGAGAGATGTTGGGTTTTGGCGTAATTATAATGGTTAGTTTTTATTATTATTTCTTCTTAGGTCTTCTGCGTGCCCATCCTTCTTCCGAGAAGTCAGGCTCTTCGTCTTTGAACTTAAACTGTCGTCCCTTCATGAGCTCGCGCCAATCGCCATTAGCGCTATCACGTCGGCGCTCAGCCTTGCTCTTTCTTCCGCCACGCGAGTCGCCCGCCTGGCGTCTGTCGCCACCTCTTCTGCTGCCTTCTCTGCTTTCGCCACGGTTTGCTTTGCCGTGTCCAGCCTCGTCGGCATCGTTGCATCTTACTGTGCGACCTTTATATTCCAAGCCGTTAATGGCTTTTATCACGCGGTTAGCGTCGCCCTCAGGCACCTCGATATAAGAGAATTTAGAGAGCAAGTCGATATGACCAACCTCCTGGCGCTGCTTCATGTTGCGGTTAAGGAACTGCATCACCTCGCCTGGATAGAAACCGTCTGCCTTACCAAGGTTGATAAACAAGCGCTTGTAGCCAGCTTCTGTTTCGTGCTTACGACGTCCGTTTGAAACCTTAGAGCGTTGTGCGCCCTTCTCCTTGCTGCCTCTTCCTGTAGGCTTCTCTATTTCTGGAGCATCTTTGTAGTAGTCGAGGAAACGGCCAAAGGTCATCGTAACCATCTTCTTTATCAAGTCTTCCTTGTCTACATACTCAAACTGTCGCATTATATCGCCCATGTATGGTGCAATCTGCTCTTCGTCTACGTCAGTCTTCATGATGGTGTCCATCTGCTTGTAGAGCTGCTTCTTGCAAATCTCTTCAGGTGTAGGCAACACTCCGTCAACAAACTCTTTGCCTATCTCGCGCTCTATGTTGCGCACCTTTGTCTTCTCCTTAGAGTGGATGATAGAGATTGATGTGCCCTTCTTGCCGGCACGTCCCGTACGGCCTGAGCGGTGAGTATAGTTCTCTATGTCGTCTGGCAAACCATAGTTGATGACATGGGTCAAGTCGTCGACATCAAGACCGCGGGCTGCCACGTCGGTAGCCACGAGCAACTGAACAGTATGCTGGCGGAACTTCTGCATCGTCAGGTCGCGTTGCTGCTGGCTAAGGTCGCCATGCAGGGCTTCTGCGTTGTAGCCGTCTTTGATAAGCTTGTCGGCAACCTCCTGAGTCTCAATCTTTGTGCGACAGAAGATGATAGCGAAAATCTTAGGATAGAAGTCTACGATGCGCTTCAAAGCCAAATACTTGTCGCGTGCATGTACCATATAATATATGTGGTTCACATGCTCCGCACCCTCGTTGCGCGAACCAACCACAATCTCCTTATAGTCGGTAAGATAGCTCTTAGCCACACGCTCCACCTCGCGGCTCATAGTGGCAGAGAACAAGAGAGTGTTGCGATCCTTAGGCACATTCTCGAATATCTCGTTTATAGAGTCGGCAAAACCCATGTTGAGCATCTCGTCAGCCTCGTCGAGCACCACATTCTCTATATTGTCGCATTTCACCACTCCGCGATGCATAAGGTCGATCAAACGACCTGGAGTAGCAACAATAATCTGTACGCCATGGCGCAGAGTGCGAATTTGTGTTTCGATAGATGCACCGCCATATACGGCAGCTACGTGCAAACCATCTATATATTTAGCAAATTCGTTCAGGTCGTCGGCTATCTGCAAGCACAGCTCGCGAGTAGGGCTGAGCACCAAGGCCTGAGGTGCCTTTAGCTTTGGGTTCACCTTCTGCAGAGTAGGAATACCATAAGCAGCAGTCTTACCAGTACCGGTCTGTGCCAACGCAATAACGTCGTTGCCGTGACCTAACAAATAAGGGATTACTTCTTCCTGAACAGGCATAGGCTGTTCAAAACCTAATTCTTCGATGGCGCGGCGAATATCCTCGCATACGCCCAATTCTTCAAATGTCTTCAAATCTTTTTTACCGTATTGAATGGTTATAAAAAAAGGAAGGTCGAATTCACCCTCCCAGCCATTAATAGGGTGCAAAATCCTTCCGAAACGCTTGCGGCAATTATGCTTTTTGTTAATAATAAGCTACATACATTATTATATAATTGCCAAATTCGTCTGCAAAGGTACTGCAAATGAGTGAAATATCAAAGAAAACCCATGTTTTCTTTGTATTTCCGAGCGCAGCGTACCTTATTCAAAGGTACTGCGGAAATATCATTAAGTGGATTAATCAAATGAAAATAAGCAGACTGAGGTCGTAGTTTTATACATTTTTCTCGCTTTTTATTTCTGCGTCTATAACATATAAATCGCCATCAGAATCTTGCAATACATTTTTAGGCTTTAAATCTGAAATAATTATTTTGTCAGCTTTATAAGTCCATTCATCAATCTGCGTAAATCCTAATGAGGTCATATAGTTTTGGATATCTGAAACATCTGCAGGATGAGCTTTTTCTATATATCGCTGAGCCAATAACGGATAAATAGTTCTTCCTTTATATCCTGTAAATCCTACCAATACATAAGCTGTTTGAGGAAACAACTTGTTATGTTGCATAAGGCGAATAAATAGTTTATAAAAACTTCCTGTATGAATTAGGTTATTCATTTTATAAACTATTCCACCTTCTTTGTCTACATAAGTATCATTTTCGCTACCAGAAGGTCCTGGCGTTCCTAAAGCAAATACGTCTTCAATAGAAAACCAGCAATCGTTGTCTTCTGCATATTTCTCTATATAGCTTTGCTCGCTATATAAGTTTCCTCCATACGAAGAGCTTGAGCAAGATTTTGCTTCATTGTTTGCGCAGCTTCTGAAGAGGAAGTCGGCGACTTCTTCCATTCTTCCATTTTGCGTAGCATTCTCTCCGTACTCTCCTTGTGAAATTGATTCAAATATGTCATATTCCATCTCTATTTGATTTATAATGCAAAAATAATATATTTAATATTACCGACCAAGATTTATAAACATTATTTTTAAATTGAGCGATATTGTTGTTTGCAGATTAATTGCAAAGTCGTGTGAAAAGATGCTTTTATACGACTATTCGCATGCCCTCGTGCGACTATTCGCATAGCCTCATTCGACTATTCGAAATGCCTCGTGCGACTACTCGCATGTTTTTTATCCTATACCAACAACTAAAACTCGATAATTGTGGATTATTCAGCAGAAAAAGTGTACATTTGCATCGGTAATGACTAATCGAGAATTAGTAATTGATAATCTATAAAAATAGGAACTTATATGAAAATAGCTGTATTCTGCTCTGCCAACAACAATATAGACCCCGATTTCTTTGCTATGACCGAAGAAATGGGCAAATGGATGGCTGAGAATGGACATAGCCTCGTGTTTGGAGGTTGCAATATTGGTTTGATGAATTGCATCGGTAATGCCGTTAAGGCAAATGGCGGACGAACAATAGGCGTTGTGCCTTCGTTGGTAGAGAAGGGCGGCAAGACCTTCAAGAACCTTGACGTAGAGATTCCGTGCGACAACCTCAGCGACCGCAAGGATATAATGCTGTTGCAGAGCGATGTTGTCGTTACTTTGCCTGGCGGCATAGGCTCGCTCGATGAGATTTTCACCGTTGCCGCATCCCACACCATAGGCTACCACCACAAGATGGTGATACTCTACAACATGAAAGGCTTCTGGAATTCCCTCATCGCCATGCTCGACGACCTACAGCAGAAAGGCATGATTCGTGGCGATTGGCACGACTATATCGAAGTGGCCAACAATCTGGAAGAGCTGAAGGCTAAAATAGTAGAATAACAACACTTATGATTCAACCTTTTCATAAACCAAGGTGATATTACTAATATTCCCTAATACTTTAACATAACGATTATATCATGTTAAGCAAAATGGCAAATCGTTAACTCGAAAACTTCTTCATGTTAAGCAAAATGGTAAATCGTTAATATGAAGAAGTTTTTAAGTGCCCAACACTTTTCTTCCCTAAATCATAAAATCACATAAGATAACCATTAATAAAAGTGTTGTCTTTTAAAATGAAACGCAAAAATGGCTGCATTAGCATGCATTTCAAGAATATTGTGACTATTTTTTGCGAGAGGCATGTTGCATGGTTTCTTTGCTTGTAGAGCTAAAAAATGATGCTTTTGTGCCCTTTTTTGATGCAAAAAGCCTTAAAAATGGAGGGTAACTGTGACTGTTACTCATAGCTTTAGCTTATGGCGCAGCTTGTTAGTGCTTGATTATCAGCCTTTTAGAGAGAAATGGGCGAAAGAATAGTCTCAAATCTCAGAATCACAGTTAGAAAAAAGTAGGTCGCTATCTTTCCTTTCTTTCCTCTTCTTTATATATATATTATATTTATATATATTATAATATATTGATTATTAATTAGTTATATAATCTTTAAAAGAGGGTTTTAGAGATATTCGGAAAGTGAGATACGCTTTTTTCTAACTGTGACTCTGTGATTTGTGATACTGAGATTCTGAGATTTGAGATACTGAGAGCCGTCTTATTCTACAGCCACTTTCTTCACGCTACCATCACTATACTTCACGATATTCAATCCCTTGGTTGGACCTACCAATCGCTGACCATTTACAGAATAGCGAGATACCTCTTTGACATCAGTAGAGGTCGTTGTCTTGTCGATGCCTGTTGCTTCGAATTCTACTATGTTCTCAAAGTAGCCAAATTCAGAGGATCTATAATCAGCATAAGTTCCCTTAGGAACATAAACAGTACATTTCTTGGCATCACAACCTGTAAATACATCTTCACCTATCTTTGGTACTTTCTCGGCATATACATACATAGAGGTTAATCCGCTACATTCTGAGAATGCGTAATCATCAATCTGAGTTAGACCAGCAGGAAGGGTTAAACTCGTTAATCCGCTACAGCCATAGAATGCGCACTCGCCTATCTCGGTAATACCAGCAGGAAGGGTTACACTCGTTAATCCGCTACAGCCGTAGAATGCGTACTCGCCTATTGAGGTAATACCAGCCGGAAGGTTTATACTCGTTAATCCGCTACAGAAGCCGAATGCGCCACCGCCTATCTCGGTAATACCTGCAGGAAGGTTTAAACTCGTTAATCCGCTACAGCCATAGAATGCGCCACCGCCTATTGAGGTAATACCAGCCGGAAGGGTTAAACTCGTTAATCTGCTACAGCCATTGAATGCGCTACCGCCTATCTCGGTAATACCTGCAGGAAGGGTTATGCTAGTTAATCCGCTACAGCCATAGAATGCGTCATCGCCTATTGAGGTAATACCAGCAGGAAGGTTTAAACTCGTTAATCCGCTACAGCCCCAGAATGCGCCATAGCCAATCTCGGTAATACCTGCAGGAAGGGTTAAGCTCGTTAATCCGCTACAGCAACAGAATGCGTCATCGCCTATCCTGGTAATACTTGCAGGAAGGGTTAAACTCGTTAATCTGCTACAGCCACTGAATGCGCGATTGCCTATTACATCATTAGAAGTATAACATGAATAACCGTTAAAACAATCCCCACCACCTATTACAATCTTCGCCTCAGACAGATCCAATACAGAGAGATTTCCCTCTGTAGAGCCGCCATAATAATCACTTCCAGCCATCTCACGAATCATTCTAAAATCTGTGCCATTTATCTCGCCAACAAGCTTCAGATTAGTAATCTGATACTTTCTACTACTTCCAATTCTATCAGGCAAAGTACCAGCCTTATCCAGTTTGATGGTGATTTGCTTTGTAATTAAGTCGTCATCTGCAGCTTGGATTGTTAAACAACCAAGCAACATAAATACAGCAGTTAAAAACAGCCCTTTAAAAGTAAATGCTCTCATAATTTTAATTTTAAGTTTATATTCTTTCACCTACTTGAATTCTTGTTAGCCCAGTAAACTTTTGTTCTTCCGCTCTTTATCTTTCGATGTATCAGCCTTACATATCCTGCATAGACAAGCCTATCAGCTGCACTTCGTTATACTTTCCGAAATTACTACGAATCGATTCAAATTTCTCCTGCAAGAGTTTAGGATTATATCGGTCGGCATTACGCTTCACTTCTGCCACCAATGCCGTCTTGTCAATATCGTTGAGTGCGATAAGGTCTATCTCGTTCATTCCTTTCCTGTCCCAATAATTTCCAACCAAGGTAACACGCTCCTCCTCAGCAATCTTTTGGCGAAAATATTGTTCCAGTACCAGCCCCGTATAGTCATTGTAATCTCGCTCCACGATTTCCAAGAGCAAGTCGTTGCGCTCCGTTTCTATCAAAGCTTGATTAGGCAAGACGAAACGGAACCAGAAGCGCAGGAAGCAATCTTCTACACTCCACCTGAGGTTTCTACTGCCAGGCTTGCTAAACATCGGTGTCAACTTGCTCACATAGTTATAGTCTTCCTCCAGTCGCTTCAGATAGGTACCCGTATTCTTGCCGATGATATTATCTATCTGGTTCTGAACAGTCATTCCCCCAGCCACCAGCTGCAAGATGCTGAGATAGTTGGCATAATCCTTGCCAAACTCCGACAACACAATTTCCTTACCCTCTGTGATTAAAGGACTTTCCGAGCTTGTTGCCCAACGGAGCATACTCTCTTTATCGGTCGCTCCTGCATCCATCAGCAAGGCGATGTATTTAGCTACACCACCAGTCAACATATACAGGCAAAGCAAGTCTTCAGAAGTATAGTTGGGGTTGTAGTCATGCAAGATTTCTTTGATAACGCTTATCCTAAATGGCTTGAGCCTTATCTCGCAATCCTTCCTGCCATATAGAGGCTCGTCATCGTTATCGAAGATTTTGTGCATCATGCTATAGATGCTGCCACAAGCCACGAGATTGACCATTGTTGATTCGTGGTATCTATCCCAAATGTCCTGGATATGGCTTGGAATGGCTGGATTCACATTCAAGAAGTTTTGGAACTCATCGAAGACAATGGTAAAATGATGTTCCTTTCCATACTTCATGATTTGCTCGAAGAACTGTGCAAAAGTCTCCATTCTACCATATACATGAAGTCCCAGCACTTCCTCAGCAGTCTTTTGGAATTTCTCCGTCAACACACGTTCGTTGTCCTTCGACACATATAGATACAGCATCTTCTGCTCTTGCTCCGTCTTGAGCAAGAGAAGCGTCTTTCCGATACGTCTTCTGCCTATCATCACAGTAAAAAGGGAATGCTTAGCCGATTTTTCCCAGTTCCTGCGCAGTATCTCTATCTCCTTTTTCCGATCATAAAACTTCATAATGTAACAGCCGTTAAATTAATGCGCGTTAAATAAACATCGCAAAGATACAATATTTTGTCATCAAAATCCCTAAATCTCGAAAAAAAACAAACTTTTGGGGAAATAAAAGGCAAAAAGTTAAGATATAAGCCAGATTAGAAACAAAAAGGGGCACGACCAATCGTGCCCCAAATATAATAAGGATTCTTTCATCTTATTCTACAGCAACTTTCTTCACGCTACCATCGCTATACTTCACGATATTCAATCCCTTGGTTGGACCTACCAATCGCTGACCATTTACTGAATAGCGAGATACTTCTTTGACATCGGTAGAGGTCTTTGTCTTGTCGATACCTGTTGCATCGAATTCTACTATATTCTCGAAGTAGCCAAATTCAGAGGATCTATAATCAGCATAAGTTCCCTTAGGAACATAAACAGTGCATTTATTGGCATCACAACAATCAAACACGTAACTATCCATTTTTGGTACTTTCTCTGCATATACATAAATAGAAGCTAAACCGCTACAACCATAAAATGCGTTCCAGCCTATCTCGGTAAGACCTGCAGGAAGTGTTAAACTCGTTAATCCGCTACAGCCCCAGAATGCGTACTCGCCTATTGAGGTAATACCAGCAGGAAGGATTAAACTCGTTAATCCGCTACAGCCATCGAATGTATTATTAGTTGATTATCAGTGTTATACGCTCTAAACGGTAGAAAAGAAACCGTATGGATTCTGATTAGATACGAAAAGCGTGAGATTTAACGTATTTAACTTTCGTTAGTATCAAATTAGCTGAACGTAAAGATGAAAGCCTGTCGATAGTGAGGGATGTTCACTACCGACAGGCTTATATGTATTTTATCTATAAAGTTATCTCCATAGAGGCTCCAAAATCCAATTTTCAGGGAATCCCATTGCTGCCGGGTCTACCTGTGGATAAGAAACGAGTAAGGATTTGAGTTCATTCTTGAAGTCCAATCCATATCCCATCGAATCAAGCCAATATGCAATACAACAAGCTATAGCATATACTTTGTTCGCATCAACACCATCAATGTTCACCCACGCACCACGTAAAGAGGCATTCATTTGTGGAGCGTTGGAGAGATAACGATTCCAAAGTCGTGAGTGGTGAGCGCAACAGTTCCTCAGGACAGTTACACTACGCATCCAGCTTTCCAACACCTCATGCTGTGGAAGATTGAATTGACGAGCTACACGCTTCTTCAATTTCTTGTCACTGAAATTGTAATAGAGTTTTGAAAGCGTGCCGAAAGATGCAAGTTCAAGCGTTTTCCATGCTGGAGGGAATATCGGCTTGTCATAGTTGCGCCTATGCTCTTTGATAAAGTCCTCCTTGCTACGTTGAAGTTCTCTATCTATGGAGTTCATATTCTCAATAAACTTGTGTTCATCGTCAGCAAGACTTGTATCGAAGAACCAAAACGGCCCATAAGCCAAAGAGAACTCTTGTATAATCTTTGTGCGCAAAGCAATCTCTAATCGTTGAACAGCCTTGAACATCAAATCTCTCAACTCTATATCAAAGTTATAGAGAGCTACGGCATCTTCAAATCTACTATTAGGCTTAAATTGATGCGTAGTCTTGTCTGCCTCCATAGGACGAAGGTATTGGACAAAACGAAAATAACTGACCTCTCCAAGAAATTTTGCAGCCTTGGATGAATCAGCAATATTTAAGCCTCTACTTTTTAGTAGTTCTATTTGTTCGGAAATATAAAGAGCCTGTTTAGTGTATAATCTTAATGTTCCCATAAAAGCAAAAGACCCGCCCTGGTTCGCTGTTCAAATGGGAAGCGTGGCGGATTCTGTTGCTGCAAAGATACGAATAATCATTGATAATACAAACTTTTTAGCGAGAAAAATCACCAAAAGTGGATTTCTTTGACATATTTATATTTAATAATGTTAAATCAGATCTTAAAATCATACTTTGCCAACCAAACAAAGTGGTTTTCAAAGTAAAAGTGTTATCTTTGTAACGTCTATACCCATACCGGAAGCCCCGATGGGCAGAGGTTGGGCAGACATATATACATATAAGGCGTAACTGTACGCTTTGGTTTTGACAGTGTAAGAATCTGGCAGTTCGAGCAAAAGTTGTCAAGAACAAAGCAACGGGAACGCCTCATGAGGTGTATTGTATACAGCCCTTATTGGCTTCGGACGATTTTGTCGTTCGTTGTCAAGAGTGCTTTCTATATACGTACACAGGCGTGGGGCTTTCGGCGTTGCTCGTTTCGACAACTTGGGCGATGCCAGAGCCTTTACACTGTGGAACGAGTGACAGGACTGGCTCCACGTTTTCATGTATATATACCAACCATTTGTTAATCATGCCAATATGGTAGCCGTTGGCAAAAAAGAAGAATAGTTGGTATGAGTAGTATAAAAGTTCCAATCACAAAGACGGATAAGGAAGGATTTCAAGTTATAATAGACTTGAATTTATATAGCGAAAAGGCTATTACAGCTACGATTTACAAATACACAGACAAGTTCTTTGTTTATCAGAACACAATGCCTAATGATGATAAACAGGTCTGTGTTATCTTTGAATCAAAAGAAGGTGGACTTGACGAGAATATCGTTAAGCAATTCTGCAATGACTTGATTGACCAGCAACTTCGTGAAATTACAACGGAGAAGTATGGACATATTCGTGATTTGATTGTAGAGGAAGCATTTAAACCTGTAACGAAATGAAAAGATTATTATTGCTCATTTTCGTTTCTGCCATTTGTGCCATGGCTTTCCCTCAAAAAGTCACAGGAGACAAAAGTGCTATCTGTAAAATCCTTACAAAAGAACACAAATGTAGAGTAGCAGTTCAAGATATTTCAAAGAAATACAATGAAACAATAACTACCTGGGGTTATAGGCAGGGATATACATCAACACCTTTGGTTGCCAAGGGATGTTGTATCTGTATTCATTATTATGTAGATAAAGATACTGGAGGTAGTTCATATTACAGAGATTTATTTATTCCTATAGAGTATGTGACAAATGAACTCGAAAAATCAGATGAGGTCTATTATATGGATAGATGGGCAGGAAAAGGTCCCCGATTTGATTCTCAAGGAGGCACATTTACAGTAAATAACACTGTTAGGCAAATCATCAAACTAATAAAGCTCCAAAAATGAAATACCAAATACTTCCTTTCCGCTTTGCTCGATTTAACGAGGAAGAATATCTTCTATCGAACGATGTTGGAGAATACATATTCTTAAAAAATGACGACTTTCATAAATTCGTCAAGGGGGAACTTGACCCTACAAGTGACTTGTTCTATGACATAGAGTCTAAGCAGATTGCCACGACAGATAATGTCGAGGATGTTGTAAAAATGTTAGCAACCAAATTCCGCACAAAGAAGAGTATCTTGGAGGATTTCACTTCTTTGCACATGGTTGTGCCAACTTTGCGTTGCAATTCAAGCTGCATTTATTGTCAGGTAAAAAGACATGAAAGTACTGACCATTCAGCAGATATGACAAAGAAAACTGCAAAAAATATTGTCAAGACAATTTTCATGTCTCCTTCTCCTTGCATCAAAATTGAGTTTCAGGGCGGTGACCCATCTACCGATTTTGAAATGGTGAAGTATATCATAGAAGAAGCTGAATGGCAAAACTTATTCAAGAAACGTGAATTAGAATTTGTCATCTGCACCAATCTTACTTTGCTCAATGAGAAGATGGTCAAGTACCTAAAGAAGCATAATTGTATGATTTCTACATCTTTGGATGGTCCAAAAGATTTGCATGACACAAACAGACCTCTCCAGAATAAAAATCTTGACCACCATGCTATCTTTGAGAAAAATCTACAGATGATTCGTGGTATTTGGGGAGATGACGAATGTGCATCCGCTTTAATGACAACTTCAAAGTATAGCCTCGGAAGATTCAAGGACATCATAGATGAATACATCAGATTAGGTTTCCATAATATCTTTCTAAGGGCATTAAACCCTTACGGTTTTGCAAAACAGCATAAGGACAAGATAGCCTATCCGATAGAAGATTTTGTAAAAAACTACAAAGAGGGGTTGGACTATATCATAGAACTCAACAAGAAAGGAACATTCTTTGTTGAGGGGTATGCAGCCTTGCTTCTTCGCAGGATTCTGACTCCTTTTGCGACAGGCTTTGTTGACTTGCAATCTCCTGCAGGTGTTGGCATAGCTGGAGCAATATATGATTATGATGGCAGCGTGTACGTTGCTGACGAAGGAAGAATGATGGCTCGATTCAAAAACTATTATTTCAGACTTGGCAATGTAAATGAGGATTCATACCAATGCATGTTCAATGGAGAAAAACTGCATGAGATAATCAGTAATGCTTGTAATGAGTGCTTGCCGGAGTGCGCAGAATGCGTATTCCAACCTTACTGTGGTGCAGACCCAGTAAGAAACATGTCAGAGCAAGGAGATATGGTTGGTCATCGTCCTACAAACGAGATGTGTAAGAAGAATAAAGCCATTATGCATTATCTCTTTGAACTTCTTCAAAGACATGATCCCGAGATAAATAGAATATTTTGGTCTTGGATAAAATAGTGAGATATGAAACAATTAAAAAAAGTTAAAAAATCCTCCCACTTTTGTTAGATATATTTTTTTTGTGTAATTTTGTAATCGTTATGCGGCAGTAATAATATACATATTAATACGAGT
>CAKQMS010000017.1 GCA_934254985.1 uncultured Prevotella sp.
CGCTTGTTGCAATAGCAGCCGCTTTCATCGAAGCCGACAACATTTGACGACATGATGTATTCCTTTATCTTGTCAACAATTGGCTGCGCGTTTCTTTTTGCCTCATTGACCCAATTGACCAATGACCCTTCGCTTGGAGACAGGCCGAGGACATCATGCAAGAAATTGGCAATGCGGCCATAAGGAAGGAATTGCACGACACTGAGATACACTACAAGCGACTTTACGCTTGCATCATACACCACATCATTTGACCGACGTCTTGGAGTTGTGCGAATGCGTTCTCCGCAATTCTTGCATACCATAACGTAATGGCGTATCTCTTTGACAACAGGCTTCAACTCCGGAATGGAGACCTTTTGGGTCACATAATCGAGTATACGCTCGACATCAGCCAAGGATTCGCCGCAATTAGTGCAGTAGTCCGGAACGTCATCAATAACTTCATCCGGAGTGTCAATACAAGAAAGTTTATGTCCTTTATGCCCCTCCTGGCCACCAGGTTTCTTGCCACTTGGTTTGCGAAGCGTTTTCGTTCTTCTGACAATCTCATCCTTCATGCGTTCCTTGCTGGGAGGCGTACTGCTGTTGCCTGAGTTTTTGTCTGGGGTCTCGTATTTGGACAAACGGTTTTTTAACTTGGCTATCTCCTCGTTCTTTTTACGGAGTTGATGATTCAAAGACTCGATGTTACGGTTCAATTTCGTGATCTCAGTATGCTGCTGATTGATGGTTTCACGCATCAATCGCATTTCTTCCGCTATGTTCAGCAGCACTTTTGATATGTCCGTAACTTGCTCTTTCATAGGTATAAAGGTACGAAAAATATCTGAAATATGCAAGAGAATATAGCTCTATTTTAGATAATTTTCAAGAAAATCCTACAAAGAAACAAGATCGAATCAGGCCATTCTTACTACCGCTGAATAGTTACTTTAATGAAATACACATATAAAATCTCTTGAATCAAAAATATTATAATAAAAGAAAAGAACCAACAACCTAATAACATAATTTATGTTGATTACAACGTTTTTTCTCCCCTTTCAGCATTTTTATTTTCAAAAACAGGGAGGGAATGTAGATTTTTTACTAACTTTGGGACATTAAAAGAAATCGATATAGAATGGCAGGCAAAACCTACTATACAACAAGGTGATGGCGACAAGCCAAAACTCTTTCCACGAGAGGCTAACATTTGGAAAATCGTGAACAAGAGCGAAGATAAAGGCTACATAATGCCCAATTAAAAACATTTTATGGCACTTGCAATAAACATAAACGACCTGCTTAACAAGCAGAAAATAGAATCTAACCGCATTGAGTTCAAGAAAGGTTGGAATCCTGGAAGTATATATCACAGCATATGTGCTTTCGCCAACGATTTTGATGATCTTGGCGGTGGGTATATTATCGTTGGAGTAGATACTGACGATAAGACAGGCATGGCAATTCGCCCTGTAGAAGGTGTGCCAATAGAAAAAATAGATAATATCTTGCAGGAAATGGTTGGCTACAATAACAAAATGGCTCCATACTACTTACCTCGTACTTCAGTGGAGGAGGTAGATGGGAAACAGTTGATTGTGATATGGTGTCCTGCTGGTAGTTACCGTCCATATTCTGTACCAGTAAATGTAACTGCAAAAGGTACGAAAGAATACTTCTATATCCGTAGTGGCACAAGTAGCATTGAGGCAAGAGGTGAAGCTCTCGTTGAATTGCGAGAGTTGGCTAATCGTGTGCCTTTTGACGAAAGAGGTAACAGCGACATCCAGTTGGAAGATATTTCTTTGGTGCTTCTTCGTGATTATCTTGTCAAGGTGGGTAGCAAACTGGCTGATGATGTGATAACTACACCACTTTCTACTATACTTGATCAAATGGAACTTTACACAGGACCAAAAGAAAACCGTTTGCTTCGTAACGTAGCTGCCATGATGTTCTGTGAGAATCCAAGTAAGTTCTTCTCTTATACTCAGATTGATGTGGTAACATTCCCTAATGGAAAAATGAAAGACCCGAACAATTTCACAGAGGTTACATTCAAAGGCAGTGTTCCACAGATGATAAAGCAGACAATGGATTATATCAAGAGCAATGTGCTCAAAGAGCATGTGCGTAAGATTTCTGGTAGGCAGGAAGCAGAACGCTTTTGGAACTATCCATACGATGCTATAGAGGAAGCTGTTGTAAACTCTGTATATCACAGAGATTTCTTGCAGCATGAGCCAATAGAGATTACCATTGAACCTAGCGGAATCTCTATACTCAATTGTCCTGGCCCAGATAGAAGCATCTCCAAGGAAGACATAGAAAAAGGTGATATGCTAAAAAGTCGTCGCTATCGCAACCGTCGCTTGGGTGACTTCTTGAAAGAACTTGACCTTACAGAAGGTCGCTCAACTGGCGTTCCTACAATCCAAGCAAAGTTAGCCGAGAACGGTTCACCACGTGCCATCTTTGAAACTACAGATGACCGCTTGACATTCTTGGTTACTATTCCAGTTCATGAAGGATGTAGTGAAAGTTCGGAAACAAGCATACTTAGTTCGGAAAAAAGTTCGGAGAGAAAAGAAATTAGTTCGGAGACAGCTTCAAAAAGTTCGGAGAGAAAAATGAAAAGTTCGGAGAGAATACTAGCTTTAATAAAGAAAAAGCCTACAATATCAGCTGCTGAAATCGCAATGGAAATAGATATGTCATCACGAGGAGTAGAAAAGCAAATTAAAAAACTCCGAGAAGCTGGAATTATCAAACGCAACGGGGCTGCCTTTGGGGGTTATTGGGAAATCATAATATTAGATAACTATAACACTGCAAAAGATTGAATTGGTTAGAGATATTAATTGCGGCTTTCGACTAACCTAGGTTAGTAAGTAAAGTATATTGATATCAATGGCAAAGTATATTAGCTTCTATGACCTACTAACCTAGGTTAGTCGAAAGGAGAAGTCTATATCATGAATTTACATGCAATAATAGCAAACATAAATAAAATAACTGATTATGGCAATAGACATTGAATGGCAAATAAAGCCACCACATAAAAACGATAATGGCGACAAGCCAAAACTCTTTCCACGAAAGGCTAAGGTCGACGTGGCGGATGAAAATCTGGTGGCTAAGAGGCTCGCTGCTCATAGCGGAATGTCAATGGGCGTGGCACTTGATGTGCTCGAAGATATGGGCGAAATTATAGCTGGACTGCTGAGAGATGGCAAAGATGTTAATATATCGTCGTTGGGTCGCTTCCAATTATCAATTGGTTGCGATGAGGATGTATATTCTGATACTAAAAATAGTATACAAAAAGTGGCTGTGCGTGGCGTCAGATTCCAAGCAAACAAGTATCTGATGGATACTGTTGGAGAGCCTACTTTCCGTGAGGTTGCCCGCAATGCCGCCATTGTTGCAACATCTGCACAAGAGCTGGTTCCACTACTCGACGAGTATTTCAAAACGCACTCTCATATCACTCGTGCCGAATTTGAAAGCGCCTTCAATCTTAAACGTGCAACAGCCACATTAAGATTGAAAGAACTTACCAATATGGGAGTAATCAAACAAGAAGGCGCTGGCAAAGATACTAAATATATAAAGGCTTAGTTTTTGCATAAATAAAACTAAGCGTATACATTATATATATACAACATATATATACTACCAAATCTTAACCCACAACATCATACGACATGGAACTAAACAAAACTATTATGACAATCGGACTGGCTACGGCTTTGCTACAAACGCCTGTCGCTGGTAGTGCACAAAATGCAGCAAACCAAAACCCGCTGCTCATGGCGAGTGCCCTACCCTTTGGCGCTCCCGACTTTAGCAGAATAAAAGAGGCTGACTATCTGCCGGCTATTGAGGCTGCGATAAAGGCGCAGAGAGAGAACATAAAACATATCGTGGAATGCAAAGAGAAACCTACGTTCAGGAATACTATCTTGGCTTACGAGAATAGCGGAGTATTGCTGGAGAATATCTCTAACGTGTTTTTCGGACTGTGCAGCGCTGACAAAACGCCTGGCATAGCGGAAACGGAGATGAAGGTGATGCCGATGCTCATAGACTTGGAAAACGAGGTGGCGTTTGACAAGAGGTTGTTTGAGCGTGTGAAATATGTCTACGACAACGAGTATAGTAAGCTAACGGGCGAGGACAAACGATTGACGGAGGAGGTATACAAGGGTTTTGTGCGCTCGGGAGCTATGCTCAGCGCCGAGAAGATGGCGAGGATGAAGGAGATAAACTCAAGGATTTCGAAATTGCAACAAGACTGGGGCAACTTGCTGCCTAAGGCTACCAACAATGCGGTGGTATGGGTGGAGAGCAAGGCTGAGCTGGCTGGTCTGAGCGAGGCTGACATAGCGCAATGCAAGAAGGACGCTGAGAGCCGTGGTGGCAAGGCGGAATATTGCATCGTGATAATAAACACCACGCAGCAGCCGATATTGGCGAGCCTGGACAACAGGGAGCTGCGCCGAAGGGTGTATGAGGCGAGCATTCATCGTGCCGACGGCACACGAGAGGGGTATAACACTTTTCCTTTGGTGGTGGAGATAGCGAAGCTGAGGGCTGAGAAGGCTAAGCTGATGGGGTATGACACGTATGCTGATTTTTCGCTCGAGAAGACGATGGCGAAGAATGCCAAGAATGTGGACGACTTCCTGAAGCAGCTGATAGCGGAGTATGCGCCTAAGGCGGATGCGGAGACTCGCGCCATAGAGGAGTATGCGCAGAAGGCTGAGGGCAAGGACTTCAGGTTGCAGCCTTACGACCGTTTCTACTACTCGGCAAAGATGAAGAAGGAGTTGCTGAACATCAGCGACGACGAGATAAAGCCTTATTTCAATCTTGACAGCGTGGTGGAGCGTGGTGTGATGTATGCTGCGCACAGGGTGTATGGTCTGAACTTCAAGCGCCTGGAGGGTATGCCTACGTATCATGCCGACATGAATGTGTATGAGGTGAGCGACGCTAACGGCAAACCGATAGCGCTATTCTACAACGACTATTTCCGCAGACCTACGAAGCGTGGCGGAGCATGGATGAGTGCATTTGCGAAGCAGAGCAGAAATCGCGGACAGAAGCCTATTATATATAATGTGTGCAACTGTGCCAAGGCACCTGAGGGTAAGCCTACGTTGCTGACTTGGGACGAGGTGTGCACGCTGTTTCATGAGTTTGGTCATGCGCTGCACGGCATGTTGTCGGACTGCGAATATAACACGCTGTCGGGAACGGCTGTGGCTCGCGACTTCGTGGAAATGCCATCGCAGTTTAATGAGTCGTTTGCTGCCATTCCGGAGATTTTCGACCACTATGTGCGCCACTACGAAACGGGCGAGGCTATGCCGGCAGACCTTAAGGAGCGAATGTTGAAGAGCATAAACTTCCAGACGGCTTATTCGCTTGGCGAAAATTTGGCTGCCACTTGCCTGGATATGAAATGGCATAGCTTGAAGGCTGACGAGGTGCCTACGGCTGACGAGGCTGCGGAGTTTGAGCGCAAGGCTTTGCAGAGTGTGGGACTGATGAATGTGCAGATTCCGCCTCGCTACTCTACTTCGTATTTCAACCATGTGTGGGGCGGCGGCTATGCTGCGGGATATTATAGCTATCTGTGGACGGAGGTGTTGGCGGTGAATGTGGCTGACTACTTCGCTAAACATGGTGCGCTGAATCCTGCTGTGGGCAGGGCGTTCCGCGAAAAGGTGCTGAGCCGTGGCAACACTAAGGACCAAATGGAAATGTTTACCGACTTCACGGGAATGAAGTCTCCTGATGCCAGCGGATTGCTGAAAGCAAGAGGATTGTGAGAGTGAAGAGTGAAGAACGAAGAGTGAAGAATCAAATGGAAGTGAAGGATTAACATAAACCGAGATAAACTCCCTATGTTAGGGCAAACTCTCATTCTTCGAGTTTTTGATGTAAAAGAGCCGACAATGCGTTTTCGTAAGCAAGCTGTACGACACGCCTTGCCGGCTTTTTACATCAAGTGCAGTTCCTGCACTTTGCCCTAACATAGGGCGATAAACCAAATAAACCGTTGCTTGAGGTAGTGTGTAGTGTGTAATGGGTAATGGGGTGTGCGACATTCTCAAGCAACGGTTTATTTTGGTTTATCGCCTGATTGTTTTCTGAGAGGCGTGCGCACCTCTGTTTCTTAGTATAGTTCAGACTGTCGAGAGTTCGCACTCTCGTAAAGGCTGAGCTATACTAAGAAACAAGCTCTGCTGAAGAAAATGACAGGGGTTTATAAGGTTTATGTTTAAAAGACCATCTAAACACTAAACACTAAACAAGGGGGAAAGAAAAAAATGAGGGGCGTTAAGAAAAAATAACATTAAAAAATCACCCCCCCCCAATTAGAAATTACTATTTTTGCAACAATTATAACGTATTAAAACATACGCTACATGCCAAAGGGGCATGAACAACTAAAAGCAGTAAAGACAAGAGATTGTTCAGGATGTCTCTATGCCTCTACAAAGGAAAGAAGGCAAAACAACCGACCAAGAAAAGGGTTGATAGATTAACAAGATGTAAAACTAATACTACCGCTCTACTCAAGCAGAAGCAGCAGTATATTAAAAAGGTATATAATATCTTATGAGAAATTATAAAATATTACTATGTGTGTTTGCGTCGTTAATGACGATTCAACTATTCGCCCAGACTGTAGCAATAAAGACCAACGCTCTTTATTGGGCAACCACTACGCCTAATATCGGCGTGGAAATGACGGTTGACAAGAAGCATACAGCACAACTTTTTTATGGACTAAATCCATGGAAACAATCGGGTGGCGACCACTCTAAGCTCAGACATTGGAGCACAATGGCTGAGTATAGACATTGGTTTTGCCAGAGTTTCAATGGATGGTTTGTTGGCGCCCATGTGATGGGTGGCGAATTTAATGTGGAAGGTGTAGACTTTCCATTGGGCATGCTGTCTACCCTGAAGAACCATCGCTATGAGGGATGGTTTGCCGGCGGTGGCATTTCGTGTGGCTATCAATGGCCTATATCCCGACATTGGAACCTGGAGACTTCGCTGGGCGTGGGATATGACTATATCAAATATGACAAGATGAAAAGCGGTACTTGTGGCAAGAGACTAAAGAGTAGCCACAAGAACTATTTTGGTCCTACCAAAGCCGCCATATCATTGATATATGTGATAAACTAATACAGAGAGCACTCCCCTATTTTTTCTATACATATTTATATATAAGAGCATAGATATGAAACACAATATTTTATTCATATTGCCGCTACTTACCCTTGCCGCAGCTCCATGCCACGGTCAAGGCTGTAAGGGTGTGTATATAGCCAACGAAAATATAAAGATCGAGAATGTGAGGGTTGAGAGCATGGGCAAAAAGGTGACCCTTGCCATGACCGTGAACCTTGACAAGCTGAAGATGGGTGCCAACAACCAGTTTGTGCTCACTCCAACCATAGCCACCGAGAATGGCAAGATGGAGATGCCAAAGATGGTGATTAGCGGCAGACGACAGCACATAATGAAACAGCGCAACGAGCGAAAGGCGAAGGGCGACGAGGCGTATGTGGTGAGGAGAGAAAACGGTAAGCCGCAGCAAATAGAATATCTGCAATCGATAAGCTACGACAAGAAGTTGGGCGACTACAGGGTGAGCATAAGCGAAGACCTGTGCGGATGTGGCGACAGCCTGGGCAACAACCAATATGAGCTTGCCGTATATCAGCGTCCGAAGGCGAGATTTGTGCGTCCAGAGGTGGTGGCAGAGAAGATACAGGAATTGAGCAAGAGGGCTTATATCGATTTCCCTGTGAACCGCACGGAGCTGAACCCTCTGTATCGCAGAAATCCGGAACAGCTTGACAGCATAGTGAGAACCATAGATGCGCTGAAGGCTGACAAGAATATCTCCGTGGTGGGCATCAACATTCATGGTTTTGCATCGCCTGAAGGAAGATACGAGAGCAACGACCGCTTGGCGCAAGGACGTGCGCAAACGCTGACGGAATATGTGCAGCGCATGGTGAAACTCGACAAACAACTGTTTACCGTGTCGCATACTGCCGAAGACTGGGAGGGGCTGCGCAAATTTATTGCCGAGAGCAACATGGAGCACAAGCAGCAGATACTCAGCATAGCCAACGACGCATCGCTGAAGGAGGATGAGCGCGAGGCACGAATAAAGGCTGAATATACAGAGGAATACAAATTCCTGCTTGCTGCATGCTATCCAGCCTTGCGCCACTCTGACTACCACATAAAATACAAGATTCGCCCATTCAACGTAGACGAGGCGAAGGAACTGATAAAGACTCGTCCGCAGCTGCTATCGCAAAACGAGATGTTTATGGTGGCGCAGACCTACGAGCCTGGTTCAAAGGAGTTTAGCGAGGTGATGGAGATAGCGGTACGCATGTATCCTAACGACCCAACAGCCAACCTCAATGCTGCCTGCACTCGCCTGAACGCAGGCGATGCCGAGGGTGCCAAGCCATATCTCGACAAGGCGGGCAACAGTCCTGAGGCAGAGGCTGCACGAAAAATATATGAAGAGATTAAATAAGAAATAATTATCAATAATCATTAAATTTTTACTGTTATGAAAATTTTTAAGTTATTCCCTTTGGCATGCGCTGCATTGATGATGAGCGCATGTAGTTCGGACAATGACATCGAAGGTGGCTCACCAAACCCTGCCGGAGATGCACAGTATTTGGCTGTTAACATTGTGAATGTGGGTACTACGCCTACACGTGCTCTTACTGGCGATTATCAAGATGGTTCAACCGAAGAAAGCACTATCAAGAAGATTCGCTTCTACTTCTTCCATAATGATGGTTCTCCATACATTTTGAATGGTACTACTCCTGATATAAACTGGCTTGAAAATAGCTCTATTACGAATAATGGTAAAGATACTCCTAATGGTATTGAGCAAATCACAAAGTCAATACTCGTTATCAATGGTACTGTTAAAACAGCTCCTGCAAAGATGGTAGCCATTATTAATCCTGAAACTTTGACAGAGCTTAATAACACTAAAAAAACTTTAGCACAATTGACAAGTTCTCTTGTGGGTACAAAATTCTATAACACAACAGGAGCAACACCTGAGGATTTTGTGATGAGCAACTCTGTATATGCAACTTCTGAAGGATTAAAAGTTTGTGAAAACAAAATTTCGGGCTTTGTTTACTCAGATGCTACAAATGCTACTGCTCACCCTGTAGACATTTATGTGGAGCGTGTTGCAGCTAAGGTAAAAGCCACTCTTATTGGTGCAGATTTCAAGGATGGTGCTTCTACATGGGGTGCTGGTAAAACAGGTATTAAAGTAGGTTCATATTCAACCTATGACATCTATGCAATTGTTGATGGTTGGGGTGTAGCTGACGAAAATGGTAAAGCTAACCTTGAGAAGCAAATTCAGACTTCTTGGAGCGATACAGGCTTGGGATTCTCTACTTGGACTACAGCAGACTATCACCGTAGCTTCTGGGAAACATCTGTACCATTTAACGCTACAAACAATATTGTAAACCATAAGTTTAGCGATTATAAAAAGCAACCAAATGAGTTCTTGTATACATTGCCTAACACTTCTGCTACAGCAATTCCTGTACCTGCAACCCCTGTAAATCCTTCAGACCCTACTATATACAGAAATGATCGTACAAAATTCTTGCTTACCGCTCATTTGATGTACAATGATGGTACATCATGGAAGAATGCAGAATTGTGTACTTACAAGGGTATCGATTATCTTGGTGTAAACGTTTTGAAAGAGCATATTGCATTTGAGAGTGGATATTATGTAAAAACATCTACTAGTGGTCCTTATCAGAGAATTACTAAGGACGATATCACATTTGTAAAACCTACAGATAAGGCAGATTATTTGGTAGTGCCAACTGTTGTTGATAATAGTAAGACATACTACAAGAACACAGGCACAGAGACCTCTCCTGTATGGGAACCTGTTACTGCCGATGCTGCTAACACTGCACTTGCTAATGAGCCTGCTCAGGTAAGAACAAATGGTATGGCATACTACTATATTCCTATCAAACACCATGGTAGTAACAATACTGTAGGAGAATATGGTATAGTTCGTAATCATATTTATGACGTTAAGGTAAATTCTCTCAAGGGCTTTGGTACTCCAGTTTATGATGATAGCAAGACCATTATCCCTACCATGCCTGACGATTCTAACACCTACCTCGCTGCAAGAATCAACGTTCTCCAGTGGCGCGTAGTTGAACAGAAAGTAGACCTTGGTAAAAAGTAAATACTAACAACTCTTTTTTAGGCGGTATGGCTCTCACACAAAGGAAGAGGAGAGCCGTACCTCCTATATAATTCTCACACAAAACAACGAATTATGACAAACTTGACGTATATATTGAACAAAATGAAAGTAGCATCTATGGCTATGCTATTGCCCATCATCGCAGGCTCGTGCTCGATGATGCACGAAGACTTGGGCGGATGTAAGCAAGAACTAAGGCTGAAGTTCAAATACGACAAGAATATGAAATTTGCCGATGCCTTCAGCTCACAGGTGAAGACTCTATCGCTGCATGCTTACAACAGAAGCGGAGAAATGGTTTTCGACAAAACGGAAGCTGTAAGCGACATCGAGGCGGCAGGAGGATACATCACTCTCGACATAAAGCCATGCATATACTCGCTACAAGTATGGGCAGAGGGCGAAAACGTGTATGACGGATCATACAAATATTCAACTAAAGGAAAGGCAGAAGAGGGCATTGAAAACCTGGACTGCAAGATAAACAGAGACGGAAGAAAGGTGGACCACGACCTTAACGCCCTGTATCACGGTATGATGGGAAACGTAGACCTGAGAATGGACGACTACGGAGTGAAGACATTCACCATGCCGCTGACTAAGAATACCAACAACATTAAAGTGGTGATACAGAATGCCTCGGGCAAAAAGTTGAAAGCAAGCGACTTTAGCTTCGAGATTGACGACGACAACTCATGGCTTGATTGCTATAACGACAATATAAAAGAAGACTCGATAACTTATCGCCCATGGTCGCAATACGACGGCATCGCGGGCTCAGAAGATAGCGAAACACAGGTGTCGGCTGTGGTGGCTGAGATGACTGTGAACAGACTGTTTGCAAACAAAAACCCACGACTAAAGGTTTATAACAACGAAAACGGAAAACTGGTGTTCAACATTCCGCTCGTAGACTATGCGCTGCTCGTTAAGGGCAACTACAACAAGGCTATGACCGACCAAGACTACCTGGACCGCCAAGACGAATATAGCTTCGTATTCTTTGTAGACGACGGCATGAACTGGCTTAGTGCTTCCATCTTCGTCAACTCTTGGCGTGTGGTGTTGCAGAATGTAGATATGTAAGATTAATGCAGATGTTATTATATAGTATCGACAAGTTTATTCATAGGGTTGCCTACATCATCATGGTGGTGATGGTGATGGCAGCTTGTTCCGACAGCGACGATGATGCTGTCGGCATGAACGACGTGTCGGTGGCTTTCACACTTACTGTTGCCGATGCTGCTACCACTCGTGCTTTGAACGAAGGATGGGGCGACTATGCTCCAGGACAAGACGGTATACCAAACGAGAATATGCTGAATACAGACGACATCAATATTGCCATTTACGACGACAAGGGCAATAAGGTGGACGATGTGGAAGACTTGCGAGTTACTACTATTAGCGACCCGAGTGTTTCTGGTATGGCTATGTATGCCATTACGGGTGTATGGAGAAACGCCAAGCCTAATGTGGATAAGGCTAAGAGAGTGATGGTGATGGCTAACTGCAATGCCCCGGCATGGAGCGACCCTTCGAAGTTGACTTACGACCTATTGCCTGGAGAAAGAAAATATATACCTATGTGGGGCGTGGTGGCAATACCAGCCACTCTCACTCTTGGCAAACAAAATCAGCTACCAAATATTCAGATGCTCAGAGCTATGGCAAAAGTGAGCGTGAAGCTGCGTACGGATATGGCAGCTTATGGCTACACCATTAGCAGCATGACCGTGAACAACTATAACACTAAGGGATATTGTGTGCCAAAGACATTCAACGAGGTAGATAATACTACGGATGTGAGATTTGCAAATTCGCTGAATGTTTTGGAGAGCTATGCCGACAATATACCTTTATCTACCACGGCTCCGCTATACTTGCCTGAGTACGACAATTCGGGAACCAATCCTGCAACGATAACCGTAAACCTCGACCGCAACGGAGCACACGAGGGCACCTACACTCTGGAGTTTCGCAACTATGATACCGACGGAAAGCCTACAGGCATGCCCTACCCTATACAGCGCAACCACTACTATGAGTACTGGATATATAAGGAGACAGGAAAGATTATCATTACGCTGCACGTAAGGAAGTGGAACCGACGCATATATCCCGAAAACGACGGAATAATAATGTAAAAATCATATAAGAGAAGATTAAAAAGCCATATGAAGAAGCTTTCGATATACATACTGTCTGTTCTTGCATTGCTTGCCATAGCTGGTTGCACAGCCGATACTGACAACGACAACGATAATGGCGACAAAGGCAAGGTGAGGGTTAGGATAAACATCTCATCGGATGCCACAGGGTCGGCATCGCGTGCTTCGGGCGACTTGTCGTGGCACGACGAGTATGTGGAGCCTGGCGAAAAAATGAAGAACTGCTTTGTAGTTATTGTGCAGAATGGCAAGATAATAGACTTGCTCAAGAGCGAGGAGTTTACTAAGGAGCAAGACTATGTGGGCACGCTGGAGTCGAAGCTTGACGAGGGCGAGACTACATTTTATTCGTTTGCCAATATCTCGCCAGAAGAACTTGGCTTCGATTCTACAAAGGATTACTATTCTAAGTTGCATCCTAATACAGCGTTTCCTACCGATTTCGACAACAAGCTATATGCTGTAGCGGGCAATGTGGGGGCTGCAATAGTAAAACCTGCTGACGAAGCGCCGTGGAGAAAGGATGTGTTTGCGAAGGGAATTCCGATGAGCAACAAGCAGACCATTACTATAAAGAAGACCACACAGCAGGTGGATCTTGAGGTGATAAGAATGGTGGCTAAGATGAAGCTGAAGCTGACCAACGATACTCCTAACAATATTACACTAAAGAGCATTTCGCTGAGCGATATTACAGATAATGGCACTACGGGTGCAGAGAATCTGTATCTATTGCCTGGCAAGGATAATGGCGTAGCCGTTGAACCACATCTAAGCCCAAAGGCTACATATAATATATATAAGGTGGCGCTATGGTCGAAGGTGGGCGAGACGGAAGAGCCGTGGGTGAAGATTCCAGCCAATACGGCAACATCGAAGAAGGCGGTTGAGGTGACATTCTACCTTAATGAGTCGGTAGCAAATTCGCCAGAATATTTTATTCTGAATCTGGAGACCGACAATCTTGCTATAAACAGGCGCATCACACTTGCTAAGTGGGACGTGATGGCACGCAACGACTATCTGGAGGTGCCCATAAAGCTAAGCGACTATCAGATAACTTTCGATGTGCAGCAGTTTACTGCTATTGGCGTGCTGCCAAGCATCAGCCAGGTGGACGACAAGCTTACGGTGAAGTTTTGGAATTATGGCGAGTTCCATCTTGTGCCTCATGTCAAGGTGTATTCTACAGGAACCGAACTTGTAGGCGGTTCAGATGCCGTAGGCAGTTGGACTGTAGCTGGATGGTCTACGATAAAGCAAGACCCCGATGGCGCTGATGGTGTGTGCATATACGACCGCTCGCCAAAGTATGTGCCTAAACGATTGACTATAGACGGTGTGATGGGCAACCGCCCAGGATATGCTGTGCACGAGATACAGATACACATCGGCGGACTGGAATATAACATCCCGTATAGAGTGGAAATTGTTAAAGAATAAATCTGCTTAATATATGATAAAGAGGTTTAGATATATATATGTATGCATAATGGCGGTGTTGGCATGTTGTGTCAGCACAAGCGTTCGTGCCCAAAGTGTGTTTGCGCATTATAAAGGCGTGAATGAAATGCCGTATATCAATGGTATGCAGCAGGTGCACGAATTTGAATATACATACTATGTAACTGGAGGTAGTGAGATAGACTTGCCATTGCCGTTTGAAAATTATACTACAGAAAACAATAAAACCGACGAGCCAAAAGGCTATATCAGATGGTATGACTATAACACAGACAAGGCTCATAACCGACTCTCTGTATATAGTGGTACAAATCTGAAAGCGGTTAATGACATTAACGGCATCGGTCGTGGATTGTTTGCATGGAAAAATAATACTAATAGCGACCCTTCCGGACCAAGTCGTAATACTGTAGGTGTGAAGTATACTGCGCCTACCGATGCTGACGACACTACGTGGAAAGGCGAAGATGTGGCATGCGATGTGAGCCGATATACAGATTTTGAGCAAAATGTAAGTGGTACAAGCCAATACTTCACCCACGAGCCTACATTGCAGATACGCTATATCTTCCATATTCGCTCAGCTAAGGCTATGGCAGAGAATATCATCAAAACAACAGCTACCGACCTTCGCACCGCAGTCTCAGACATGACGATAGAGGACAACCGCCGTATTGTGTTTGGCGCAAAGGATAAGGATGCGACAATGTCGGTACGCGTAAATTATAAACCGAGCAATTATTTCTTTTATCCTCTAAAACCAAAAGATGGTAAACAAAGGCATTTGCTCTCTACAGATGGAGAGTATAGTATAAAAGAAGAAGACTACGACAATAGTAAACTATATAATGCGAAGGGATTTGTATGGTATGCCTATGACGAGACAAAGACTAAGTATACTGTGTTGATTTCACGTGGTGAAACACAAATGCACAGTTTCACTTCCATGAACGTATTAATGACTAATTTAACTGGTTGGAAAAACTTGGATGGAACTTCTGCTACAGCTCCAACGATAACATTCGGTAGTATAGTGTATCTTGTGGCTTATGCCTACTATTATGAAACAGATAAAGCAGATATCTCTATAAAAGCTCCAATAGCCAACTTTGAGGTGCTCTATCAAAACACTTATCCAAAGACAATGCAGCAGCTGATAGATGATGGCGACAGCGAGCGCAGACTGGACTATTTTGAATCGCACTATAAGCAAGCAACAAAGCCAATTTCGTTTGACGACGATAACGACCAGCTTACCGTGGTGGCTCCTACGGTAGAGAACAATATGGCGCATTTTGCATCAAGATGGGACAAACGTTCGTATAGCTTTGTGTATCCGCAGCTACGCAACTATGCATGCCCTGGCAACTGGGGTGTTATACATGGCGAATATGGTATTTACAAGAGTGCCAACGTTAAGGGAATATCAGAGAATGGAGCGGAGGGCTCTACCATGTATAGCTGGAATGCTCCTAACAGTCCTGTACTTTATGACCGTACTTATGCAATAACTAATGGTAAGCAGTATGGCTACTTCTTGTATGTGGATGCGTCGAGCGAAAGCCGTCAGATAGCTTCTATCGACTTTAAGGCTGACCTTTGCTCGGGAGCACGTCTTATATTCTCGGCTGCGGTTACTGACTTTACAGCTTCTTCTGCTCCAGTAGAACCTCAGGTGCTGTTCAAACTATATGGCATTATAAAGGATGAGAATGACAAGGTGACGCATCAGCGACTGTTGACATCATTCACATCAGGCGACTTTAACTCTAATACGGAAGGCGATAGACAAGCTGGTACTTGGTTTCAGGTGTACAGCCGAATAGTGATGAGAAAGAATTCGGGAGTGGAAAACTATTCCGACTTCCGCATTGTGCTCGATAATATGTGCTCGGGTACTCATGGTGCCGACTATGCCATAGACGACATTCGACTATATGTTCAGCACTCAAAGGTAGACGTGCTGCAGAATCAGCCTGCTTGTCCTGACGAGGCAAACGGAAGTGTGGCTAACTCTAATATTACACTCAAGATAACCTCGCACTACGAAAATGTGCAGGCTATAACAGGTGTGGGCAAGGAATCGAAGTTGTTTTATCGTATATCCGATATGGATGGCAATCCGTTTGCGGGTATCGACTATAATGGCGACGGAACGGCTGATGAATATGGCGTGGTGACTATTCCTGCCAACTATGATGCAAGTTCAAAGGCGTTTGAGATAGACCCTGAGGGACATATCGTATTGGTTATTGCAAACAGGCACTTTGATTTGCCTTTGGGACAGAAGTTTTATGTTTCGGTGGCTTATCCCGATGCTGATGGCAATCCCGAGGAATGGGGTAAGTATACTGATGCATGCTCATCGTATAGCGAGGAATTTAGTATTGTGCAACAGAAGGTGGCCATATCCGATGCAAACGGAAGTGTGGTTACTACTGTGAGAGTGTCGTGCGACGGCAATAGTACGCCTGATGTGGATATTAATGCAAAGCTCGAGACTGCCGACAATGTGGGCGGTGGCTCAATCTTGCTTAATAACGTGAAGTTTGACTGGTTTGTGGGAACATCTGATGGAGCAGACAATAAGTTTGCTTCTATCACGAATTTGCAGCAGGCTTTAGGAAACTATCGCGCTATTTATAAATCTGCGACTTCTCTTAATGCTGCATTCAAAACAGATAATCCTGCAGACTATGCATTGCTTCAAAAATATATCGCTGGCGTAGATGGCGAGGGAACATTGGTATTGGCGGTAAGCAATACTCTTACGGGGTATAAGTTTAGCAAGGTTGGAACCTACAAGATAGCAGCTGTTCCTATTGCAACTTCAATAAAGCAGGGAACCGTGACTTACGAAATATGTCCTGACCCTATGTACTTCACTATTCGTATTGTGGAGGATGGTCCGAAGCTTATACTTGGTTTCGATAAGGTGGCTTATCCTACCGACGACCGTGCGGTGCGCATTGGTTTGCCGCAGATAAAGGAGATGGTGAAGAAGGGAGAGAATGGCAGGCTGATATTGCCGGTGGCTGATCTTAATAATGGAAAAGACAAGAATATTGAGATTAAGTTTCGTGATGAAGCTAACGTATTTATCGCCGACAGCAACGACCCAACTTTCACTTCGACAAAACAGATTATAGGAAAGCTGAAAGAAACTACGCTGAAGACAGGAGCTAAGGAAATAGGATTGGTGTTTAACAATAATGCCTCGACTACTTTTCATGAAGGATATTGGTATGAGCTGAACTTCTCGTATGTGCTAAATAGTAGCACGACAGCTGCATGTCCTGGCGACTTGTTTATAACATTCAAGGTGGTGCCGGAGTATCTTACATGGTTTCCTACGGTTGCAAACAAGCTTAATGCCAACTGGAACAACGACCTGAACTGGAAGCGCTCTACTGCAGCCGAACTATACGACAAAAGCTATGAAGACTATGGTGAGACTAGTGAGGCTACTTATGGCAACCCGGTTAACACACAGCTGACAAGACAACAGGCTTACACGCCAATGAAATTCTCGAAGGTTGTTATTACTAACAACAAAATGGTGTTTCCAGGACTCGGCAACATCGTTTATCGTCAGGGTAACGAAATTGCTACGAAGTTGACAAACTTTAAGGGCGAAGAGGCTACTAATTATATTGCCTACGACTTTGTGGTGTCATGGAACGACGATACTGCCGACCATTCTACAGACGGCAACGGAACCTTTAGATGTGAGACATTCCGTGGCAACCTCTGCGACCAGATATTCTTCAAGGCGCAAGCAGAGCTGCTCAACCAGCCATACCTTATATATAATAAGGCTTTCGTGGAGAAGGAAGTGGAGAGCAACAAATGGAATCTCGTATCGACACCGATGAAGAATATCTATGCTGGCGACTTCTTTGTGCCACAAACAACAGGCAGGGAAGAATCGAAGACTGCTTTCTCGGCAATGAACTTCGATGAGACTTCTGATAATCGTGTGGCAGCTCCTGTGTATCAGCGCAACTGGGATAGCAACGAAACGCAGATAGTGGACGGCGGAACTCAATATAAGGTTCACGACTTTGATGGCAACAACATCAGCATAGAAAGCATATCGGATGCTTCGATGAATGTAGAGTCGCTATATTGGAGCCATGTTTACAATAAGCTTGACGAGAACTATTCTGACGGCAAGGGCTTTGCTCTAAAGGCTGGCGACCAATATAAGCCGCTGTCGGCAAAATGGCTATTCCGTCTGCCTAAGGAGGATGTGGAATATAAATACTTCAAACCAGATGGAACGTATTCTGACTTGAAGGTTGCTGTGACAAAGCCTGAAAAGTATAAGCTAAATGTGCAATACTCAAATGAGCCAAGTTTGCTGGGCGAAATATCTCTGCCGCTCACAGCCAACACTCATAGCAACAACCTCTACTACATAGTGGGCAACCCTTATACCGCTTCGCTTAGTATGTATCGTTTCTTGAACGGAAATACAAACTTGGAGCGAAAGGTGTGGACGCTGGATAATGGAGTGCTGAATGCGCATAACATACCAGAGGGAACTTACAACCGCAAGGATGACTATATCATAGAACCTATGCAGGGATTCTTTGTGAAGGTGAAGGAAGGCGCAACGGTGAACCAAGCAAACTTTACACTGATGATGACTACAGACCGCTGGATATCGGGTGGTTCTACAATATCTGAGACACCAGCGAAGATGAGCATCAATGTGGTAGAGAATGGCAAACGAATGGCTATGGCAAATGTGGTGGTGAAGGATGATGCCGATGGCGACTTCAATAACGATGAGGATATAGAATTGCTCAACAACACAGAGCTGGAGGATATTCCGCAGGTGTACACCATAGCTGGCACTCAGGCTGCTGCGCTCAACACTTTGCCAAAGATTGGCATCTTGCCATTTGGAGTGATAGCAAAGGAGAAGAAGATGGTGGCTGTGGAACTGGAGGCAAACAGGTATCTCGACGCCCCACTCTACATTCTCGACGCCAAGACTGGCACCTATACCCCAGCCGACCATGCCATAGAGATTGAAGCCAACGAGCATGGCAGATATTATATCACTACGGCAATGTACAACATCGAAAGCGACAGCGAGGAAAACAACATCCGCTGCTTCTCGCCTCAGAGTGGCACTATCACGGTGAGCTCGATAGCAAGCAATCTTGCCTCTGTGAGCATCTACACCATCGATGGCAAACTCCTGACTTCTGCCTCAGGCATTAATGCTACATCATGGCAAAAGCAAGTGGCTACGGGAATATATATAATAAAGGTAGCGACGGAGGATAAGAAGGAGAAAACGGTGAAGATGAAGGTATAAAAAAAATAAAAGCCTCACCCCCTGGGGGTGAGGCTTTTTTTTCTTTTTTACAAACGCTCGTGAGCCTGACGTGCGATAACGTCGAGCTGCTGCTCGCGAGTAAGGTCGATGAACTTAACAGCATAGCCACTTACACGGATGGTGAAGTTAGCATACTCTGGCTTCTCTGGATGTTCCATAGCGTCCTTGAGCTTGTCTACGCCAAATACGTTGACATTCAAGTGGTGAGCACCCTGCGAGAAGTAGCCGTCCATAACGTTAACCAAAGTGTTGGCACGCTCCTCGTCGTCGTGGCCAAGAGCATCAGGGTTGATGGTCTGGGTGTTAGAGATACCGTCGAGAGCATACTTGTAAGGCAACTTAGCTACAGAGTTGAGCGAAGCCAACAAACCGTTCTTCTCAGCGCCGTATGATGGGTTAGCACCAGGAGCAAGAGGAGTACCAGCCTTACGTCCGTCAGGCATGTTGGAAGTAAACTTACCATAAACCACGTTAGAGGTGATGGTGAGGATACTTGTTGTAGGCTCAGAGTTGCGGTATGTGTGGTGCTTCTTGATCATTGCCATGAAGGTCTTGAGCAACCAAACAGCAATCTCGTCGGCACGCTCATCGTCGTTACCATAGCGTGGGAATTCGCCCTCAGTCTCGAACTCGAGTGGGAAACCAGTCTCGTCGCGAATGATGTTGACCTTAGCATACTTGATAGCAGAGATAGAGTCGACAACATGGCTGAAACCAGCAATACCAGTAGCGAAAGTACGACGAACGTCTGTATCGATGAGAGCCATCTCAGCAGCCTCGTAGAAGTACTTGTCGTGCATGTAGTGGATGAGGTTCAATGTCTTGACATAAACAGCTGCAAGCCACTCCATCATATCCATGAAGCGAGGCATGAACTCTTCGTAAGTCAAAACGTCGCCTTCTACTGGACGGTAAGCAGGACCGCACTGCTCGCGAGTCTTAGAGTCTACACCACCGCTGATAGCATAAGTGAGACACTTAGCGAGGTTGGCACGAGCACCGAAGAACTGCATCTCCTTACCAGTCTGAGTAGCTGAAACGCAGCAGCAGATGCTGTAGTCGTCGCCCCAGATAGGACGCATCACGTCGTCGTTCTCATACTGGATAGAGCTTGTCTTAACGCTAATCCAAGCAGCGAAACGCTTGAAGTTTTCAGGCAAACGCTTGCTATAGAGCACGGTGAGGTTTGGCTCTGGTGAAGGGCCCATGTTGACGAGAGTGTGGAGGAAACGATAGTCGCTCTTTGTTACCATAGAACGTCCGTCCTGACCCATACCACCTACTTCGAGAGTAGCCCAAACTGGGTCGCCAGTGAAGAGCTCGTTGTAAGAAGGGATACGAGCAAACTTAACCATACGGAGCTTCATTACCAAGTGGTCGATGAGTTCCTGTGCCTGATCCTCGGTGATGACACCAGCCTTGAGATCGCGGTCGATATAGATATCGAGGAATGTAGAAACACGGCCTACTGACATAGCAGCACCATTCTGAGTCTTAACAGCTCCGAGGTAGCCGAAGTAGAGCCACTGAACAGCCTCGCGTGCGTTAGCAGCAGGACGAGAGATGTCGAAGCCATAAGAAGCTGCCATCTGCTTAAGACCGTTCAAAGCCTTGATCTGCATTGCTACTTCCTCGCGAAGGCGGATTACATCGTCGATCATTTCGCGATCGCCCATTTCTGCGAGGTCACGCTTCTTGTCAGCGATAAGGAAGTCGATACCGTAGAGAGCTACACGACGGTAGTCGCCAACGATACGTCCACGACCGTAAGTATCAGGAAGACCAGTAAGAATATGATTGTGGCGAACGAGCTTCATCTCAGGAGTGTAAGCATCGAAAACGCCATCGTTGTGAGTCTTTACATAATGGGTAAAGATGTCATGAAGCTCCGCTGCTGGCTGGTAGCCATAAGTGGTGCAAGCCTGCTCAGCCATCTTGATACCACCATAAGGCATGAAAGCGCGCTTAAGTGGCTTGTCGGTCTGCAGACCTACGACAGCCTCAAGATCTTTGAGATTGTCATCGATATAAGCAGGTCCATAGGCATTGATGCCGGAAACAACGTTTGTTTCCATGTCGAGCACACCACCCTTAGCTCTTTCTTCTGCCTGCAATTTCTGCAGCACATCCCAGAGCTTGCGTGTAGCCTCTGTTGGTTCAGCGAGAAACTTTTCATCTCCATCGAACGGTGCATAGTTGTTCTGGATGAAATCTCTAACATTTACTTCGTCTTGCCAAAGGGACTTCTTGAATCCCTGCCATTCTGTTCTCATAAATGAAAAAAATTATTGTTTGAAATGAGTTATAATAGTATTAGAAAATACTCTTATCCTAAAAATGTGGTGCAAAGGTACGAATTATAATTCATATTTCAGAAGTATTTCCTGCATATTTGCTTTTCATCGCTATAATTACCTATTTTGGAGGATGGCGGCAGAGGGAGATAGAAATGAATAACGAGGAGAAGTAAATGGAAAGCAGAGGGAGAAGAAATAAAAAAACGAGGATGTATTGGCTACACCCTCGTTTTATATTATTGCTACTAATAAATAGCTTATTTGCTGTTTTTCAAAGCTTCGATAGCAAGCGAAAGCTGGTCGGGACAGCTTGTTGGCTTATTGCCACAAGTGATTCCACGCAGTCTGGCAATCACCTCGTCGGCATCCATGCCTTCTACGAGACGCGAAACACCACAGGTGTTGCCCATGCATCCACCAACAAACGAGACATCATGGATTTTGTTGTCGTCGTCGATAGAAACATTGATGAGCTTGCTACATGTGCCCTGAGTAGGATAACAGATATTCTTCATACTTATAATTATTCTGCGTCCTCAGCAGGCTTCATGTTTGTATAAACAGTCTGCACATCGTCGAAGTCCTCAAGACGCTCTACCATCTTGTCGATAGTTTCGCGCTCCTCATCAGTTACATCCTTGAGGTCGTTAGGGATGTAGGTGAACTCAGCACCAGTAACCTCGAAGCCCTCAGACTCGAGATGCTTCTGGATGTCGCCGAAGCTCTTAGGATCACCATAGATAGTGATTTCGCCAGCTTCCTCATCCTCGTCGTATTCATCTTCTACTCCGTAGTCGATGAGGTCGAGAATCATCTCGTCCATATCAACACCGTCCTTCTTCTTGAATGTGAACACGCTCTTGTGGTCGAAGAGGAACGAGAGGCTACCTGTGGTACCCATGTTACCGTTGAACTTATTGAAGACAGAACGAACGTCGCCTACAGTACGAGTGGTGTTGTCGGTAAGAGTGTCAACGAAGATAGCTACTCCGTGAGGACCATATCCCTCGTAAGTAACCTCCTTGTAATCGCTCTGATCCTTACCCATAGCGTTCTTGATAGCACGCTCGATGTTGTCCTTAGGCATGTTCTCGCGCTTAGCATTAGCGATGATAGCACGAAGAGTAGGATTGTTCTCTGGTTCTGGACCGCCAGCCTTTACAGCAATGGCAATCTGCTTGCCAATCTTTGTAAATGTACGAGCCATGTGGCCCCATCTCTTAAGCTTTGTAGCTTTACGGTATTCAAATGCTCTTCCCATAGTGTTATTTTGTATTGTTTTTTTTGTTTTGTTCTTGGTTATTCACGCCAATAATGTAGTCAGCGAATTATCGAAGTTCTGCAGCAAGCTTGTTCTTGAGGTTGCTGATGAGCTTCTGCATCATGGCGTCAATCTGCTTGTCGTTGAGAGTCTTCTGCTCATCCTGGAGGATGAAGTTGACAGCGTAGCTCTTCTTACCCTCTGGCAAGTTCTTGCCCTGGTAAACGTCGAAGAGTTCAACCTTCTTAAGCAGTTTCTTCTCTGACTGACGAGCCACGTCGACGATCTGAGCGAATGTGACATTATTGTCGATGAGCAATGCCAAGTCGCGGCTAACAGCAGGATATTTGCTAAGCTCTGTGAACTCAACCTTATTCTTGCGGATGGCCTTCATGGCGTTGGTCCAATTGAAGTCGGCATAGTAAATCTCAGAAGCGATGTCAGCCTGCTTCTGCAACTTGCGAGCCACGATACCCATCTCAACGATAGTCTTGCCGCCACGAGTCATGATGTTCAAGCCCTTAGCAAAGATGTCGTTGGTAGAATTCTCCATTACCACCATGCCCGATGTGATACCGATGCGAGCAAGGATATTCTCTACGTAAGCCTTGAGCTCGTAGAATGAAGAATCCTCGTTAGGATGAGCCCATGAGCCCTCTACCCTCTTACCAGAAACCCAGAGTCCGAGGTGGCGCTCCTGACGGTAAGCATTGATAGGAGAATCAGCCGACCACTTGTCAGCATCGTAGTGATAGCAGTTGCCAAACTCGAAGAAACGGAGGTTGCCATTCTTGCGGTTGGCATTGCGCATGATGCTCTCCAAGCCACCAAACAAGAGGCTCTGACGCATAACTCCAAGGTCGGCGCTCAGAGGATTCATCACCTTAACGGTGGTGTCGGCGCTGTAGGTCTTGAGGTCGGTATAGTAAGCTGTCTTGGTAAGCGAGTTGTTCAATATTTCATTGAAGCCGCAACCAACGAGCTGTTCACCGATAATGTTTTCGAGCTTATGAATCTTGTCCTGCTCGCTTGGAATAGTGAGCGACGACTTGAGCTGCAAAGGAATCTCTACATTATTATATCCATAGATGCGGAGGATGTCCTCAACAACGTCGCATGGACGCTGCACGTCTACACGATAAGCAGGAACCACGAGGTTGAGACCATTTTCGTCTTCTGCCACGATCTTCATCTCGAGCGAAGAAACGATATTCTTTATAGTGTCGTTGCCGATGTGCTTGCCGATGAGAGTATCTACGTAAGCATAGTCGAGACGAACGTCAGCATCAGGAACCAAAGTTGGATATTCGTCCTTGATTTCCATAGAAATCTTACCGCCTGCCAACTCCTTGCAGAGGATAGCAGCCTGCTTCAAAGCATAGATAAGACCGTTAGGGTCGATGCCACGCTCGAAACGGAAGCTGGCGTCGGTGCTCAAGCCATGACGGCGTGCGCTCTTGCGAATCCATGTTGGGTGGAAATAAGCGCTCTCCAAAACCACGTTGCGTGTGGTTTCGTAGGTGCCACTACCCTTGCCGCCAAAGATACCAGCGATACACATAGGCTCCTCGGCATTGCAGATGCTAAGGTCGTGGAGTCCGAGCTCATGGTCTTCGCCATCGAGAGTGGTGAAGTGTGTGCCCTCAGGCTGAGTGCGCACAACAATCTTGTTGCCCTTTACCATGTCAGCATCGAAGCAATGCATAGGCTGACCATACGCCATCATCACATAGTTGGTGATGTCGACGATATTGTTGATAGGACGAACGCCGATGATGTTGAGCTTATTCTGAAGCCACTCTGGGCTCTCCTTAACTTCGCAGTCGGTGATAGAGATGCATGCATAGCGCTTGCAAGCCTCTGTGTTCTGAATCTCTACATCGATATTGAGGTCGTGGTTGTCGACAACAAACTTGTCGCAATCAGGACGATGCAACGATGTCTGATAACCATTCTGCACGAGCCAAGCATAGAGGTCGCGAGCCACACCATAATGGCTGAGAGCGTCAGCACGGTTGGCTGTGATATCAATCTCTATTACCCAGTCGCTTTCGAGATGATAGTATTCGGCAGCAGGCATTCCGACCTGAGCATCCTCAGGCAATACGATGATGCCATCGTGAGAGGTGCCAACACCGATTTCGTCTTCGGCACAAATCATGCCAAGACTCTCTACGCCACGAAGCTTAGATTTTTTGATTACGAATTCCTTGTCACCATCATAGAGCACGCAGCCAAGGTCGGCAACGATAACTTTCTGACCAGCAGCAACATTAGGAGCGCCACAAACAATCTGCTGTGGTTCGCCCTTGCCGAGGTCGACTGTGGTAACATGTAGATGATCACTATTAGGATGTGCTTCGCATGTAAGTACTTTACCTACATACAGACCTTTCAAACCACCCTTGATGGTTTGTACTTCTTCGAGAGCGTCAACTTCCAATCCGCATGATGTCAGCGCGTCCGCTGTTTGCTGTGGAGTAAGGTCGAAGTCGACATACTCTTTAAGCCATTTATAAGATATATTCATTATAATGATTTGTATATGTTCTCAAAAACTTTGCAAAAGTACTAAATTCAGCGAACTTATACAAATTTTTAATCATTAATTTATAAAAGGCTCAAAGCGAAGGCTTGGGAAGAGGGAAATGGATGGGGGCAAGGAGGGGAATAAAAGGGAGCGAAAAGGAAGCGACGGCGTAGAAACGCCATCGAACAAGGACGGACTAACCATAAAAAAAAGAGGCAGAAGGCGAGATGGGGCTGAAGGCAAAGGGGCAGAAGGCAAAGGGGCTGAAGGCAAAAGAGGCTGAAGGCGAGATCGAGGCTAACCCCGCAGCCAAGCTCTATAAAAAGGAGAGCTTGGCGCCAAAAGGAGAGCTTGGCATTAAAAGGAGAGCTTGGCAAGGCGGCCACGAAGAGCTTCGGCTTCCGACTTACGGATGGAGAGCGTGATGGAGCAAGTGTTGTCGAAGGTTTGGGAGATGATGCGAGGCTGCATATCTTTCACCACCTTCATCACATCGTTCATCATGGGGTAAGTGAAGGTGTAGGTGATTTTCTCCTCCACCAGCCTGGTTTCTATCTTGCAATGCTCTATGGCGTCGGCAGCAGCTGTGCGATAAGCCACGATAAGTCCGCCCGTGCCGAGGTTTACTCCGCCATAATACCTGATTACTACGATAAGAATATCAGTAAGTTCGTTAGAATTTATTTGACCAAGGATAGGTTTGCCTGCTGTTGCCGAAGGTTCGCCATCGTCGTTAGCACGAAATTCGAGACGCTCTGCACCAAGCATATAGGCATAACACACATGACGGGCATCGTAATATTTCTTGCGATACCCGTCAACGATTTTCTTTGCTTCATCCACACTTTCTATATGGTGAGCAAAGGCGAGGAACTTACTCCTTTTCTCGGAGTAAAATCCCTCACCTATGATTTCATTTGCTATTGTTTTATATTCGTCAAGCATTCATTATGATAATTTGTGGATAACGATACCAGATCTAAGCTTTGGTTCAAACCATGTAGCCTTAGGAGGCATAATCTTTCCGCTGTCGGCAATATCCATAATCTGCTGCATAGTAACAGGATAAAGAGCGAGAGCCATACGCATTTCGCCACTATCCACACGACGCTTCAGTTCTTCCAAGCCACGGAGTCCACCTACGAAGTCGATACGATTGCTACCTCTGAGGTCGCGGATGCCGAGCAAGTCGTCGAGGATGAGTCGGCTCGAGATGTCGACATCAAGTACTCCGATTGGGTCGGTATCGTCGTATGTTCCTTCCTTAGCTGTGAGCGAGAACCAATGACCATCGAGATACATTGAGAACTCATGCAAACGCTGAGGTTTGTAGATTTCTTCGCCCTTGTCTTCAACGATGAAGTTGCGTGCGAGTTTTTGCAAAAACTCTTTGCTCTCCATGCGGTTAAGGTCTTTAACCACGCGGTTGTAGTCGAGGATGGTGAGCTGTGAAGCCTGGAAGCAAACAGCCATGAAATAATTGTATTCCTCGTCGCCACGATGCTTAGGATTATTCTTAGCCTTCTCAGCACCCACCAAAGCAGCAGCAGCCGAACGATGATGACCATCAGCGATATACAGACTTGGCATCTTGGCAAACTCTTCGGTAATGGTCTTGATGTCATTATCGTCGGAGATTACCCAGAACTTATGTCCGAAGCCATCGACAGGAGCTATGAAATCATACTCAGGTTCGGTGGCAGCATAGCGCTTGATGAGGTCGTCCAGCACCTTATTGTCGGGATAAGCAAAGAACACAGGTTCGATGTTGGCATTATTTATGCGAACATGCTTCATTCTGTCTTCCTCTTTATCTCTACGTGTAAGCTCATGCTTCTTAATCACGCCATTCATATAGTCGTCGACAAAAGCACCTACCACCAGTCCATACTGCGTTTTACCATTCATGGTCTGTGCGTAGATATAATATTGCTCCTTGTCATCTTGCACGAGCCATCCCTTATCTTGGAACTTCTGGAAGTTCTCGGCAGCCTTCTCGTACACACGAGGGTCGTACTCGCTGGTGCCTACAGGGAAATCAATCTCAGGCTTGATGATGTGGTACAAGCTCATCTCGTTGTCGCCAGCTTCAGCTCTTGCCTCTTCAGAGTCAAGAACGTCGTATGGGCGCGACTCGACCTTTTCAACAAGGTCTTTAGGTGGGCGTATGCCCTTAAAAGGTTTAATGGTTGCCATAGGTTTTATTTATTGAGAATTACTTATTCACCTGGAACTTAGTGCATCCGTCGGTGAAGAAAGCATTAATCTGCTTAGCTGCAGCGATACCCGCATTGGTGTTAGCCTCTGCTGTCTGCGCACCCATCTTCTTAGGTGTGCTGAAATAGCGACCCTCGAACTGTGCGAACTCTGCGTCAGCATCAGGCTTGATGTCGGTGATGTACTTGATATCTGTGCGCTCAGCCATAAGTTTCAAGAGTTCAGGCTCATTGATAACTTCCTTGCGAGCGGTGTTGATCAAGATAGCGCCTTTCTTCATCTTGCCTACCAAAGCAGCATTGATGCTCTGCTTAGTCTCGGCTGTAGCAGGAATATGGAGCGAAACAACATCGCATGTCTCGAACAAAGCATCCTGGCAGTCTACTGCTTTTACGCCAGCAGCCTCGATAGCTTCCTTAGGGCAGAATGCGTCGTAAGCATAAACTTCCATACCGAAGCCAGCAGCGATGCGAGCCACGTTGCGACCTACATTACCGAAAGCCAAGATACCGAGTTTCTTGCCCTTGAGCTCTGTGCCAGCCTTGCCATTATAGAAATTGCGCACAGCGAAAACCAACAATCCGAATACCAATTCGGCAACGGCATTAGAATTCTGTCCAGGAGTGTTCTCAGCCACCACCTTGTGGGCTGTAGCTGCCTCGAGGTCGATATTGTCGTAGCCAGCACCTGCGCGAACTACAATCTTGAGCTGTTTAGCTGCGTCGAGCACCTCAGCGTCAACTTTATCAGAGCGGATAATCATAGCGTCAGCATCCTTAACAGCGTCGAGGAGCTGAGCTTTTTCTGTATATTTTTCAAGCAACACGAGTTCGTTGCCTGCACTTTCTACTACTTCTTTAATTCCCTGTACAGCAGCTGCTGCAAAAGGTTTTTCGGTTGCTACGAGTACTTTCATAATCGTTTTCTTTATAGGTTAAATTATTTAGGGAGTTATATTTTGGGACTCTCCAGCCCCGCACTATAACTCCCCATGAGCAAAATGTACTTTCAATTAATGATTAGCTTCGAAATCCTTCATCGCCTGAACGAGAGCGTTGACACCCTCCATAGTCATAGCGTTGTAGCAGCTAGCACGGAATCCACCTACTGAGCGGTGACCCTTGATACCAACCATACCGCGCTCTGTAGCGAAGTCGAAGAATGGTTTTTCGAGCTCCTTGTATTCGTCGTTCATCACGAAGCAGATGTTCATCAATGAGCGAGAATCCTCTTCCACAGTACCACGGAAGAGCTTGTTGCGGTCGATTTCTGCATAAAGAACTTCAGCACGCTCATGAGCACGCTTGTCGGCAGCAGTCAAACCACCATTCTTCTTCAACCAGCGAAGGTTCTCCATCATAGCGTAGATAGGAACAACTGGAGGAGTATTGAACATAGAACCCTTCTCAACGTGGGTGCGATAGTCGATCATTGTAGGCAACTCGCGTGGAGCCTTGCCAAGTTCATCATCCTTAACGATGATAACGGTAACACCAGCCATAGAGATATTCTTCTGAGCACCAGCGAAGATTGCTTTGTACTTAGAAACGTCGACAGGACGGCTCATGATATCAGAAGACATATCGGCAATCATTGGCACCTTTACGTCCAACTCCTTGCGAATCTCTGTACCATAGATAGTGTTATTGGTGCAGACATGCAGATAGTCAGCATCAGCAGGCACCTTATCCTCAAATCCCTTAGGATAGAAGCTATAGTTAGCGTCAGCCGAGGAAGCAACCTCAACCACCTCGCCGAAAAGCTTTGCCTCTTTCAGAGCCTTCTTAGCCCATGTACCAGAGTTTATGAAAGCAGCCTTCTTAATCAAGAAGTTGGCTGGAATCTGCATAAACTGAAGCGAAGCACCTCCACCAAGGAAGATTACTGAATATCCCTCAGGGATATCAAGAAGTTCTTTGAATAGGGCTACACACTCGTCTACGACGGGCTGAAAATCTTTAGCACGGTGGCTGATCTCCATCAGTGAGAGTCCTGAACCATTGAAATCTAAAATTTGCTTTGCAGTATTCTCGATAACCTCACGTGGGAGAATCGAAGGTCCTGCGTTAAAGTTGTACTTCTTCATCTGACTGAATTTTTAATAATTGGTTGTATTACGACTGCGAAGTTAGGTCTTTTATTTGAATATTCCAAATATTTCTATGAAAATCTACAAAAATTCGCAATATTAAGTGTATACTCTACATATTTATAGCAAATTTACACCATTTTTATACTATTTGCCAGCTATTCAGTCTTATTGTCTAACACTTTGTACAGAGTGTTCGAGCACAGCATTTACTTTTTCACCTCTTCCCATATTGTTCGTATACCTTTTATCTTTTCGCCCTTTGTCTTTTGTAATACATTCGTCATTTTCAGGCGATTTACGGCTACGTAACAGTAATAGTCTTTCACATCAATTCTTCCGATGTCATCCTTGCCCAACTCGGCTTTCTTGCACAAGAAGCCCACGATGTCGCCCTTGCTGATCTTGTCTTTCTTGCCTTTGCCAAGATAGAGTGTAGCCATGCGAGGTTTCGAAGGCTTTGCATCAGGGTCTACTTCGGGCACATAATTTTCGATTTCGCCCTCCACATATTCAGGAATATATTCACCCTGCGAAAGGATGAAGAAAGCCCTACCCTCTTTGTCCCATCTTGCCGTACGACCAATGCGGTGGGTGTAGTTTTCTTGGGTTTCCGGAATATGATAGTGAACGATGTTGGCAATGTTAGGAATATCGAGTCCGCGACTGCCAAGGTCGGTGCTCACGAGCACGCAGGCTGAGCCATTAGAGAATCTATATAATGCAGCCTCGCGCTCCTTTTGGTCAAGTCCGCCATGGAAAGCCGAAACCGAGAAACCGTTTTCTGTGAGGAATGCTGCTGTACGCTCCACGCTGTCGCGATAGTTCAGGAACACGATGGTGCTCTCATCCTTGAAGCTAAGGAGCAGTTTGCGCAAGGTGCCGAGTTTATCTTTCTCCTTGCTTTCCACCTTATATATATTAATACGCTCACAAGGCTCTTCCACCAGATAGTCGAGGGTTTCTTTTGTCTTGGCATTGACGAAGCGTGGAATTTCTTCGGCATCGGTAGCAGAGAGCAGAATGCGCTTCTTCAGATTAGGGAATTTCGCCATGAGCTGCTCCATCTCGTTGCGGAATCCCATCTCAAGACATTTGTCAAACTCGTCGATAACGAGAATCCTCACCTTGCCTGTTTCCAGATTACCTTTGTCGAAATGGTCGTTCAAGCGACCAGGAGTTCCAAACACCACCTGTGGACACACTTGTCGGAGCTGCCTGTGTTCATCCATCGTTGGGCGACCGCCATAGCACGCCATAGAGCGGAGTCCTGAACCCATGTTTGTCATCACGGTCTGCGACTGCAATGCCAATTCGCGTCCTGGCACCACTACCACCACCTGTAGGTCGTCGTTTGTGCCATCCACGAGTTCTGCCACAGGCAACAGATAAGCCAACGTCTTACCAGTACCAGTTGGCGACAACACCACCACATCGTTGTTGTGTCTCACGATGGTTTCGTAGGCATCCTGCTGCATAGCGTTCAGCGCCTCTATTCCGAGTTTATCTAATATCTTGTTTATTTCCATTATCTTATAGTTCTTAGAATTCGTATTATTTTCCGCCTACATTCTTTATAACCCGATCTATTTCTTCAAACTCCTCACCCATATTTAGGTTCAGATAGATAGTGTAAAGCGGCAATCCCCATTTATCTTTCAACGCAGGCAGCGCCTTGCGAGCCTTCACAAGATAAGGCAACGCCTGCTTATAGAGTCGCTGTTGCTCCTGCTTCTGTCGGTTGCGATTAGCAGGTTTGCCCAGCACGCTCATTTCCACAGCCTTATTAAAACAAGCCAGACCAGCATTCAGCATCACCTCGGCAGTACTATCCCCACGGGCGATGATAGAATCGCAGAGCGCCAAACATTCATCATAGCGCGAGAGATTGAGCAAGATTGTAGATTTTGCAGCACTCAACAAGCTGTCGGCAGGGTTTGCCTTTAACGCAGCGTTGTTAATATCGAGAGCCTTATCCCATCTGCCTTCGCCCGAATAATAAGCCACGAGCTGAGTATAGAAATAAGAATTCTGATTAAAGCGTTCAAAGCCCTCATGAAGCGATTTCAGATAGCGAGTGGTATCGCCCTCCAAAAGGTATGTAGCAGAAAGATATTGCAACATTGGTTCCCAATATTTCTCTTTCTTCAGCGCCAAATAGGTGTGATGAAAAGTCTTCACAGGGTCTTTCATCTTATATCCACAATACACAGCCCAGAAAGCAGCCTTTGGCATCAACGTATCTTTCTCAGCATAGTTGCGACCCGTAAAGAGCGGAGCGCTACCACAATGAATATAAGTATCCAAGCAGTTGTAAGCCTCGTCGTATTTACCCTTGCCTATAAAATAGAAAGCACCATTATATAGATTTGGGCGCAGAATATTGAGCATATCTGCATGTTTTTTGCGATATTCCGGTCTTACCCTACCTTTTTTATCAGGCATAGCATCAATAGAATCAAAGCGTTCCATGTCGACAAACAATCGTCGAGCAATATTAAAGAGCGCTGCCGTATCGTATTTTTGCTTAAGATACAACTTTTCATTACCCTGGTCATATTGTTTTTTAATAGCTTCAAACATAGTAATCCAAATCTTCGTCTCACGAACATTATCTGAATCTTCGAGCAGTTTTCTCATCGACTGCTCAGCCTGCGCAAGATTATTGCCAGCCTTAATATTCGCTTTAGCTTGCGACAATTCTTTTTTCTGAGCCATACACAGCGAAGTCACAGCAAGAAACAACAGAAGTATAAATTTTCTCATTGTATATTTTTACCTTATTTTGTTCTTTTCGCTATCCGAACAACACCATTTAGCAAAAGAAACCACCATATATTTATTGACATGCAAATATACTCATTTTTCCCGTAACAGCCAAGCATTTAATCACTTTTTAACGGGAATAAACAACCATTTTTCCACAACACCCAAACAACCCCATACAAACGCCCACAAATGCACAAAAATCCGCCTCGCGCCGCCCGACTATCCGCATCGCCCCACGAGAATAGTCGCATAGCCTTTTACAAATAGCCGCATTGCGCTTTTCGACTATTCGCACAAGCCGTCACGATTAACCACAGAAAAGCGTCAACGACACCAGGAATACTCGTCAACGACACCAGGAATACTCGTCAACGAACTTCAGAAGCAAAAGTCAACTTTCTCAGTACGGAATCTGAAATGTTAAAATCGAGAGATAAAAGAGAGTCAACCTTATTTAGGAAAAAGACATTATTTAGGAAAGACAACAAGGAAAAAGCAAAAAAGTGTGTCATTAAGTGTCATTAGTCATTATGTCATTTTCAAAAAAACAGTAAGTCAAACCCTCTATATAATTATATATTAAAATATATAATTATATAGGCATAATTTCACACTTTCAAAATCCTTAATGACATAATGACTAATGACACTTAATGACAACTTTTACGCAGCCTTCACTTTTTGCAGAAAATATTTCCATCTTCACTTGGCTACCTCAGAAAAAAGCAGTAACTTTGCAAACGTGATTGAATTAGAAAAACATATAGAGATACTTTTGCTAAGCAACGATTGCGTCATAGTGCCTGATTTTGGGGGATTTATGGCGCATCATGCCGACGCACGCTTCGACGAGAGAGACAACATGTTTATCCCGCCGTTACGCACTATTGGATTCAATCCTAAGCTAAAAATGAACGATTCGCTCCTCGCTCAGTCGTATGTAGAAGCCTACGATATTAGCTATCCAGAAGCCTTGAAGCGCATTGCCGACGAGGTGAGGGAGATAAAAGAGCGCATAGATACTGACGGCACATTCGAGTTGCATAATATCGGTACATTAAACCTCAACGACGACGGACACTACGAGTTTGAACCTTGCGAAGCAGGCATTCTGACTCCTGACCTCTACGGACTGGGAAGCTTCGAATTCAAACCATTGGCATTGCTCGCAACAGAAACCACCAAGAGCGAAACAAAGGCTAACATCGTAGACATCAACGCACCTATCGAAGAGGAAACAGAAGAAGAGGAGCGCACAATAAGCATCCGTGTGAGCCTATTGCGCAACATCGCAGCTTGCTGCATCGCAGTAATCGTATTCCTGCTCTTCCCTGCTCCACTCAGCAACACCACAACAACAGCTGGGAGAGCCATCGACACCAACCTTTTGGATAAGGTAATGCCGAAAGATATCACTACTGGCACAGCTTCGCTGAAAGAAATCGACCTTAAGAAGGTAGACAACGCAGAGACTAACGCAACAGTAGCTGAAACAAACGCCGAAGCCGAAGCAAAGGCAGGAATCAACGCAAAGACTGAAGCAAAAACAGAAAATATAGCCCCAAACAAGGCACTCACCAATAACAAACTGAAACACGAAACTGAGGTTGCTAAAACCGCAAAGGCAACACCTGCAGAAACAAGCGGCTACGTGATAGTCATAGCCTCGAAGGTTGCTAAAAAGAATGCAGAAACATTCGTTAGCACACTCCACAGGCAAGGACTGAACGAAGCTCGCGTAGCAACAAGAAACAACGTCACACGCGTTGTTTATGGCAACTACGCTACTCAGCAGGACGCCTACAACGCACTCAACAAGCTCAACGACAAAGAACCTTTCGTAGAGGGTTGGGTGATGAAGATTAACTAAAACTAAAAGGCTGCAAGCCAACATTTTCACACAACGAGGTTAACACAGAACATGAAAAGAGTTAGATGCCCTAAATGCGACAACTTCATTACTTTCGATGAAACAAAATACGAAGCAGGACAGTCATTGGTGTTCCAATGTCCGGAATGCGGCAAGGAGTTTGGTATTAGAATAGGTGTATCGAAACTCAGAAACACTCAGAAGGAAGACAATCCCGACGAGCAAGCCAACGAAAATGGCTGTGGTTCTATCGTCGTGATAGAGAATGTATTCCACTACAAGCAGGTTATTCCATTGCAGATGGGCGACAACGTGATAGGCCGATACATGAAGGGTTCGGGCGTGAATTGCGCCATAGAAACCAACGACCCAAGTATCGACATGAACCATTGCGTAATCAATGTTAGCCGCGACAAGAAGGGCAACCTGAAATACATCCTCCGCGATGGACCAAGCTATACCGGCACATTCGTAGACAATGAGATACTTGGCGACCGCGAACGCCGAGTAATCGAAGATGGCACCCTATTCACCATCGGCGCCACCAGCATCATCCTCAGAGCTACAGAAGAGGAGAAATAAGATATTGGCGAAGATATAGGCGATATTTAAGCGAAGGTATAAACGAAGTCGTAAAAACGACTTCGAACAAGGATAAGGGAGGATAAAGCCTCCCTTTTACTTTTTATCTATTTTCTTTTTATATATTATTCTTTTTACCTTTTTACCTTTTTACCCTTTTACCTTTTTACCCTTTTACCTTTTTACCCTTTTACCTTTTACCCTTTTACCTTTCTACCCTTTTACCTTTTTACCTTTTTACACTCTGCTATTATAAAAACGGAATAAGATTACAAAACGACAACAATTTAGAGCATAATAGCAGATTATTAATAATTTTCATATAATCTATATTCCACTTTCAATATTATTTTGTATCTTTGCAACGACATTAACAATGCAAATGCAAGATATGAAACCAACAGCAATACTACTTCTGCATTGCCCTGATGAACAAGGCATCATCTCGGAAGTTACAAAGTTTATCACAGACAACCAGGGTAACATCGTATACCTTGACCAATATGTAGATAGAGAAGACGGTATGTTCTTTATGCGTATAGAATGGGAGTTGAAGAACTTCACCATTCCACGCGAGAAAATCTATGAATATATAGACACCCTATATTCGCAGAGATACAGCATGACGTTCAACCTTTACTTTAACGACGAACGACCACGCATGGCTATCTTCGTGAGCAAAATGAGCCATTGTCTATACGACTTGCTGGCACGCTATAAGGCAGGAGAATGGAACGTAGACATACCTTGCATAGTGAGCAACCACGAAGACTTGAGATATGTGGCAGAGCAGTTCAACATACCTTACTACGTGTGGTCGATAAAGAAAGACCACTCTAACAAAGAGGAGGTTGAGAAGGCTGAAATGGAGTTGCTGAAGAAAGAGAAGGTGACATTCATCGTGTTGGCACGCTACATGCAGATCATCACCGACGGCATGATAAGCGCTTACCCACACAAGATCATCAACATCCACCACTCGTTCCTACCAGCCTTCATAGGTGCTAAACCTTATCATCAGGCATGGGAAAGAGGCGTGAAGATTATCGGCGCCACAAGCCATTATGTAACCGCCGACTTGGATGCAGGTCCCATCATCGAGCAGGACGTCACCCGCATCACCCACAAGGACACTCCTGAGAGCCTTGTGCTCAAAGGCAAAGACTTGGAGAAGATTGTATTGTCGAGAGCCGTTACTAAGCACATAGAGCGCAAGATTCTGACATACAACAACAAGACGATAATATTCAGTTAGGGAATCGCCCTACACACACAGCATAATAACACATAACACAACATCAGAACTGTGAAAGTAGCAATAGTAAAATACAATGCTGGCAACATTTACTCCGTGGTGAACGCCATGCGACGACTCGGAGTGGAACCCATCATCACCGACGATGCTGAGGTGCTGGCTTCTGCCGACAGGGTGCTGTTTCCCGGACAGGGCGAGGCAAGCTCTACGATGGCTTATATCAAGGAGCATCAGCTCGACCGCATCATCCTCGATTTGAAGCAGCCCGTATTGGGCATCTGCATCGGTCAGCAACTATTGTGCAAGCATAGCGAAGAGGGAAACACCGACTGCATGGGACTATTCCCGATGGAGGTGAAACGTTTTCAGCCTACGTGCCACGAAGACAAGGTGCCGGCTATAGGATGGAACAGAATAGAGCTGGGCGATGAGCCTTGCAAACTATTCAAGGGATTAGGAGAAAGCCCGTATGTTTACTTCATCCACAGCTACTATGTACCTGTGAGTCAATGGACTATCGCTACAGCCAACTACACATTACCATTCTCTGCAGCGCTGCACAAGGACAACTTCTATGCCACGCAGTTTCACCCAGAGAAGAGCGGAAAGGTGGGAGAACAGATTCTGAAAAACTTCATGGAGATTGACTTATGATAGAACTAATACCAGCCATCGACATCATCGACGGCAAATGTGTGAGGCTCACCAAGGGCGACTACAATCAGAAGACCGTCTACAACGATTCGCCTGCCGATGTGGCACGACAGTTTGAGGACATGGGATTCAAACGCCTACATGTGGTTGACCTCGATGGAGCAAAGTCGAAACATATCGTCAACGACCATGTGCTGAAGGCTATTACCGAGGCAACAAACTTGAAGGTGGACTTCGGAGGCGGACTAAAAACCGACGACGACTTGAAGAAGGCTTTCGAGGCTGGAGCAAGCATGGTGACAATAGGCAGCATTGCGGTGACAAAACCAGAGCTATTCTTGAGTTGGCTCGAAGAATATGGTGCCGACAAGCTGATATTGGGAGCCGACGTAAGAAACGGCAAGATTTCGATAAACGGATGGAAGGAAGACTCTGCAGAAGAGCTGCTGCCATTCCTGAAACAATATGTAGACCACGGAGTGAAAAACGTGCTCTGTACTGAGATATCGAAAGACGGCACCCTGCAAGGGCCAGCCATCGAACTATATCGCCAAATCATGGACGCCTACCCCACCCTGCACCTCATAGCAAGTGGCGGCGTGGGCTGCACCGACGACATTCGCAACCTTAACGAGAGTGGCATTCCTGCCGTGGTATTCGGCAAGGCATTCTATGAAGGAAAAATAAATATCGAAGAGCTATGGCAACTTTAGCAAAACGCATCATACCATGCCTCGACGTGAAGAATGGCGAAACCGTTAAGGGCACCAACTTCGTTAATCTGCGTAGCGCTGGCGACCCTGTGGCTTTGGGCAAAGCTTATAGCGATATGGGAGCCGACGAGCTGGTGTTTCTCGACATCACGGCAAGCTTCGAGGAGCGCAAAACCTTTACCGACATGGTGACAAAGGTGGCGCAAGAGATAAACATCCCGTTCACCGTGGGTGGCGGAATAAATAAACTGGAAGACGTGGAACGTCTGCTCAACGCCGGAGCCGACAAGGTGAGCATCAACTCTGCAGCCATCCGCACACCTAACCTCATCGACGAGATAGCTGGCAAATTTGGCTCGCAAGTGTGTGTGTGCGCTATCGATGCACGCCACGACGAAGACGGTTGGCATTGCTACGTGAAGGGCGGCAGAGAACGAGTTGAACTCGGACTCTTCGACTGGGCACACCAGGTGCAAGAGCGTGGCGCTGGCGAGATATTATTCACCAGCATGGATCACGACGGAGTGAAGCAAGGATTTGCCAACGAAGCTTTGGCAGAGCTTGCCGACAACCTGTCGATACCCGTGATAGCAAGTGGCGGCGCAGGCACCATGGAGCATTTCAAAGATGCTTTCGTAAAGGGCAAAGCCGACGCTGCATTGGCAGCAAGCGTGTTCCACTTCGGCGAAATAGCTATACCTGAGCTAAAAGATTATCTCTGGCAACAGGGAATAAACGTAAGGAGATAAGCTCACACACGCGTACATATATAGAATAAGGTAACAGACAAAACACAACGCAAAAATGGAAATAGACTTTGAAAAGACAGGCGGACTCGTTCCTGCCATCATACAGGATGCAAATACAAAGAATGTATTGATGCTTGGATACATGAACCAAGAGGCTTTCGACAAAACCATGGCTACAGGCAAGGTTACCTTCTGGAGCCGCTCGCGCAACTGCCTCTGGACAAAGGGCGAAACATCGGGCAACTTTCTCGACATGGTGAGCATCAAGAACGACTGCGACAACGATACGCTACTCGTCAAGGCTGTGCCTCATGGTCCAACATGCCACAAAGGCACCGACACCTGCTGGGGCGAAGACAACGAGAGCAATCCATTGGCTTTCCTCTCAGAACTACAGGACTTCATAGAGCGTCGCCACGAAGAGATGCCTGAGGGCAGCTACACCACAAGTCTTTTCCAAAAAGGCGTTAACCGCATAGCACAGAAAGTGGGCGAAGAAGCTCTCGAGACTGTCATCGAAGCCACCAACGGCACCAACGACAAACTCATCTACGAGGCTTCCGACATGTTCTACCACCTCATAGTGCTGCTCACCGAAAAGGGACTACGCATAGAGGATGTGGCTGCAGAACTGCAAAAACGCCACGACCCTAACTGGGATAAAGCCCGAAGGGTGAAGAAGAGTAAAGAGTAAAATTGCTAATAAAAGATATGCTAATAGAATATAAAAACGTAAACATCTACCAGCAAGGCAAATTAGTGCTTGAGGGTGTAGACTTCCATGTAGACGAAGGAGAATTCATCTACATCATTGGTAAGGTGGGCTCTGGAAAGAGTTCACTACTGAAAACAACATACTGCGAGCTCGACCTCATGAAAGACGAGGCTGAGAAGGCAGAAGTGTTAGGACGCAATGTGGTGAGTCTGAAACGCAAGGAAATACCTGCACTAAGACGCGAATTGGGAATAATATTCCAAGACTTCCAGTTGTTGCACGACCGCACGGTTTACGACAACTTGGAATTCGTGCTTAAAGCTACAGGATGGAAAAACAAGAAAGATATTAAAAAGCGTATCGACGAGGTGCTGGCTGATGTCGGCATGCAAGAGAAGATACACTCTATGCCTCACGAACTATCGGGTGGCGAACAGCAGCGTATTTCTATAGCTCGCGCATTGCTCAACGAGCCAAAGGTGATAATCGCCGACGAGCCTACGGGAAACCTCGACCCAGAAACAGCAACGTCAATCCTGAATGTGCTGAAGAGCATCACTCAGACTGGCACCGCCGTGGTGATGACCACTCACAACTTGCCTATCATCGACCAGTTCCCAGGCATCGTTTACCAATGCAAGGACGGTCACATGGCAGACATCACTAAGGATTTCACTAAGCTCTCAATAAGTGAAGAGTGAAGAATCAAATGGATTTGAAGGATAATTAAGAAAAAAAGAAAAAAAGAAAAAAGGAAAAAAAGAAAAAAATAAACGATATGAACATGCAAGTAATGAAGTTTGGAGGTACCTCGGTAGGTTCTCCTGAAAGAATGAAGAATGTTGCCAAACTCATCACAGAGTCTGGCGAACCAACTTTCGTAGTGCTCTCGGCAATGAGCGGCACAACAAACTCATTGGTGGAAATCAGCGACTATCTGTATAAGAAGAATCCAGAAGGCGCAAACGAGGTTATCAACAACCTTGAGAAGAAATACTTGCAACACGTAGAAGACCTCTACTCCACCGAAGAATATAAGCAGAAGACACGCGACCTGTTGCAGCAGGAGTTCAACTATCTGCACTCATTCACCAAAGACTTGTTTACAAGCTTCGAGGAGAAGAGCATCGTGGCTCAGGGCGAAATCATCAGCACCAACATGGTTGTGAACTATCTTCAGGAGTGTGGCGTTAAGGCTGTGTTGCTCAATGCACTCGACTTTATGCGCACCGACAAGAATGCTGAGCCTGACACCGCTTATATCAAGGAGAAGCTACAGTCCATCATGAAGGACAATGAGGGCTATCAGATCTACATCACCCAGGGCTTCATCTGCCGCAACGCTTATGGCGAGGTAGACAACTTGCAGCGTGGTGGTTCTGACTATACAGCATCGCTCATCGGTGCTGCTCTGCCAGCTTCAGAGATTCAGATTTGGACCGACATCGACGGAATGCACAACAACGACCCTCGTATCGTTGATAAGACAGAGGCTGTGAGACAGCTCAACTTCGAAGAGGCTGCCGAACTCGCATACTTCGGTGCTAAGATTTTGCACCCTACATGTGTGCAGCCAGCTAAATATGCAGGCATTCCTGTACGCTTGAAGAACACCATGGACCCTAAGGCCGAAGGCACTATCATCGACAACGTGATAGTACGTGGCAAAATCAAGGCTGTGGCTGCTAAGGACAACATTACAGCTATCAAGATTAAGTCGTCGCGCATGCTCTTGGCAACAGGATTCTTGCGCAAGGTATTCGAGATTTTCGAGAGCTATCAGACTCCTATCGACATGATTGCAACATCAGAAGTTGGTGTGAGCATGAGTATCGACAAAGACGACCACCTGAACGAAATCGTTGACGAGCTCAAGAAATATGGTACTGTGACCGTAGACACCAACATGTGTATCGTCTGCGTAGTTGGCGACCTCGACTGGAGCAACCTCGGTTTCGAGACCATCGCTACCGACGCTATGAAGAACATCCCTGTACGCATGATTAGCTATGGCGGTAGCAACTACAACATCTCGTTCCTTATCAAGGAGAGCGACAAGAAGCAAGCGCTGCAGAACTTGAGCAACGTATTGTTTAATAAGTAAAGCATAAAATACATCATCTCTTTCAGCCCATCTCTCTCCAACACAGAGGGATGGGCTATACAACAACACACAACACACACAGAACAAGACAATTCAAATGAAAGGTACATTTCCAATAGATAAATTCCAAGGCATACAGACGCCATTCTACTATTACGACACCGACTTGCTGCGCCAAACCCTGAAGGCTATCAACAACGAAGTGGACAAGCATCCAGGATACCATGTGCACTATGCGGTGAAGGCTAATGCCAATCCAAAAGTGCTCAACATAATCTGCCAAGCTGGTCTTGGTGCCGACTGCGTGAGCGGTGGCGAGATAGAGGCTGCCATCAATGCAGGTTTTGCACCATCCAAGATAGTATACGCCGGAGTGGGCAAAAGCGACTGGGAGATAAACCTCGGACTCGACAAGGATATTTTCTGCTTCAACGTGGAGAGCATCGCCGAGCTGGAGGTTATCAACGAGCTTGCTGCTGCACGAGGCAAGGTGGCGAGAGTGGCTTTCCGCATCAACCCTAACGTGGGCGCACATACTCATGCCAATATCACTACCGGACTTGCAGAAAACAAATTCGGCATTGCCATGCAAGACATGGAGGCTGCGATAGAAGAAGCGGCACAGATGCAGAACGTGAAGTTTGTGGGATTGCACTTCCATATTGGTAGTCAGATACTTGACATGGGCGACTTCGAGGCTTTGTGCAACCGTATCAACGAATTGCAAGACAAGCTTGAGCGCAATCATATCATCGTTGAGAATATCAATGTGGGCGGTGGACTCGGCGTTAGCTACGACCACCCTAACCGTGAGCCAATACCAAACTTCAAGGCTTATTTCGATACATACGCCAAGAAGCTGAAATTGCGCGAAGGTCAGTCTCTGCACTTTGAATTGGGACGTGCCGTTGTGGCTCAGATGGGCTCGCTCATCACCCGCACACTATACGTGAAGCAAGGCACAGCAAAGAAGTTTGCCATTGTGGATGCCGGTATGACCGACCTCATCCGTCCTGCCCTTTATCAGGCGTACCACAAGATAGAGAACATTTCGAGCGACGAGCCTATGGAGACCTACGACGTGGTGGGTCCAATATGCGAATCGAGCGATGTCTTTGCTAAAGCTATCGACATCAATAAAACCAAGCGTGGCGACCTAATAGCACTACGCTCGGCTGGAGCCTATGGCGAAATTATGGCAAGTCAGTACAACTGCCGTAAGTTGCCTAAAGGCTATATCTCAGAAGATTTATGATATTTAATACAACATCATTAATAATTTGCGGCATTCTGCTGCTATTGGCTATTATAGCCCCCTTTGTTAACCCTCTGTTCCGAAAGATAATCTTGTCGGAAGAGGCTGACTTATCATCAACAGAAGATGCCGACAACAGTTCAGCTAACGATGCTTACGGACAGCATTTGCCATCCGTAAGCATCGTCATAACTGCCCACGACAATGCTGCCGAACTAAGACGTAATCTGCCCTTGGTGTTGGCACAGCAATATCCTGGAAACTATCAGGTGATTGTGGTGGCAGAGAAAGGCGACAGCGAAACGGAAGATGTGCTGAAGTTGCTTTCAGCCGACAAGCATCTGTACTACACGCTGATACCTGAATCGTCGAGATACATGAGCCGCAAAAAGCTCTCTATCACGATTGGCGTAAAGGCTGCCCAAAGCGAATGGATAATGCTCGTGGAACCATCGTGCCGCCCTGAGTCGGAACATTGGCTTGCCACTATGGCTCGCAACTGCAATAAGGACAAAGACCTTGTGATTGGCTACAGCCGTTATGACGACGACGCGAAAATGTATCAGCGGTTTGAGCGCATGCTAACTCAATGCTATTCGCTTCGCGAAGCTCAGCAGTCTATGGTTTATCGCCATTATGGCTCTAACCTTATGATACGCAAAAGCCTGTTTATGAAGCAGGAGGGTTTTCGCAGTAGCTTGAACTTGGTGAGAGGAGAATACGACTTCTTGGTAAACGATTTTGCCACAGCCGACAATACTGCTACAGAAACATCTCGTCTGGCTCATGTCGTTGAGGATGCTCCTACCCACAAGGCGTGGCTGTATCACCACATGTACTATCTGGAGTCGAGAAAGATACTAAAGCGAGGCATAAAGCATCGCTTGGTGTTCAACATCGACCAGATAATGCTCCACACAACAGTAATTGCCGACATCGCAGCCATTGCAGCATCCGTGGCTCTTCAGCAATGGATTATCACAGCAGTAGCAGCGGTTTCGCTGATAATAACAACATCACTATGTAGTCTATGGTTGTCTAAACGCTCCAAGGAGTTGGGCGAAAATATCCCTACCCTTTTGGCTTTGCCTTTGCAGCTTAGCGTGGTGTGGCACAACATGAAACATGCCATAAACCATAAGTTTGCCGACAAATTAGATTTCACAACCCATAAGCTATAAAACTATAGGATTATGAGGATTTTGCTCTATATACCACAACAGACATTCAGCGTCGACGCCAACAAAGAATTGGTGACGGCGCTGAATGTGTGTCTTAACGAGAATGGTGACACAAGCGGTGTGCAGGCTGAAATAGCTCACGCTTACTCACCACAGTTGCTCAACGACATCAATATCGTACACATCTTCGGCTGCTGGAATCATCAAGCGGCACAGCTCATGCAGAAAGCCACCAAGGCGAATATTCCTACGGTATTTTCGCCTTTAGGCGGACTCGAACCATGGACTATGAAAGGTAAGGCTGCAAAGAGAAATCTGCAGACCAACCTCTTTCAGCGCCGAATGACACGACAGGCGTCGGCTGTGCATGTGGCAGGAAAGTTTGAAAACGAGATGTTCACTCGTCTGCGTTGGAATCCTCGCGTGAGCATCATCAAGAACCCTGCTTTGACAAGCCTCGTGAGCAATAAGGAGATGGCTCACCAGATGCTGACACTCTATCAAAAGGTGCTGGACTCCAATGTCTACACCTTGATGAGCCAACAAGCAGCAACAGCCATGACGTATCTGCTGCAGGCTGCCACCTGCCCCGAAATAGCACAGATGCCTACAGCCATGAAGCAGGCAAAGGAAGAAGTGGAGAAGATTGACGCCACCGACTGGCGCAACATCTGCATCTATGCTCACGACGAACACATCTCCGACATCATTGCCCAAGGTGCAGCCATCATCAACCCTGCGCTTACGATGATAGAAGTGGACAATGCTCAGCGCTTTGCTCCAAGCAATAAATATAGCGATAAAGACTTAAAGTGCGACGACGTGCTGAGTAGCAACATCATGCTGAAGAGCAAGGTAGAAGATATTGCTACCGACGAACAGCAAACGGAGCGCGAACTGTGCATGATGGTGCTAAACATAAAGCACGAACTTGCTCACAACAAGTTGCCTTTGCGCCATATTGCAAACCTTGCCACACGCCTCAACCACGAGGAATACGACGAGGATGTATTGGCAACAATGCTCGAAGAAACCAGCGCCACGCTGTTTATGGCAAGACTCGAAGCGGCAATGGCAACCATCACAAGATTAACAGAAGGCTTCATGCCTATAAAACCAATATTTGATAAACAGGCAGACGCAATGACGTCTGAGATTACAAAACTTAAAAACATAGCCGTGTCATGACAAATCCTAAAGACATTGAAAAAGACATGAGATACTTGCAGCTGTTGTCTAACTCGTTTCCAACAATAGCCGATGCAAGTACTGAAATTATAAACCTTCAGGCTATTCTAAATTTGCCTAAGGGTACCGAACATTTCCTTGCCGATATTCATGGCGAGTATGAGGCTTTCCAGCATGTGCTCAAAAATGCTTCGGGCAATATTAAGCGAAAGGTAAACGACCTTTTCGGCACCACTCTGCGCGAAGCTGAAAAGCGTGAGCTCTGCACCTTGATTTACTATCCTGAACAGAAGCTGGAGTTGGTGAAAGCACAAGAGAAAGATATCGACGACTGGTACCACATCACGCTTCATAAGCTGGTGGCTGTTTGCCGAGACATTTCGAGCAAATACACACGCTCTAAGGTGCGCCACTCGTTGCCTGCCGATTTCTCTTATATTATCGAAGAATTGCTCCACGAGCGCACAGAAGACACCAACAAGACAGCATACGTAAACGAGATTATCGACACCATAATATCGACAGGACGTGCCGACGATTTCATCATCGCTATGGCTGGTGTGATACAGCGATTGGCTATCGACCAACTTCACCTCTTGGGCGACATCTACGATCGTGGTCCTGGCGCTCATCGCATCATGGACTTAATGGAGAACTACGAACATTGGGACATCACGTGGGGCAACCACGACATAATGTGGATGGGTGCTGCCGCGGGCAATGATGCTTGTATCTGCAATGTGATTCGCTTGTCGCTACGCTATTCTAACCTCGCCACTTTGGAAGAAGGCTACGGCATCAACCTTGTGCCTCTTGCCACCTTTGCTATGGAAGCCTACAAAGACGACCCTTGCGAAGAGTTTATGCCTAAGTTTAGTGGCGGTGCCGAAAACATGGATGCTAAGACCCAACGCCTGACAGCTCAGATGCACAAGGCTATTGCCGTGATGCAGTTTAAGGTGGAAGCACAGCTTTATCATAAGCATCCGGAATGGAAGATGGAAGAGCGCGACTTGCTCTCGCATATCGACTACAAGACTGGCACAATAACCCTCGAAGGCAACACATACCAAATGAAGAGTTGCCACTTCCCTACTATCGACCCAGCCAACCCTACAAAGCTAACAGAAGAGGAAGAGGCTCTGATGCACCATCTGCGCCATTTCTTTATGCTTAGCGAGAAGTTGCATCGCCACCTCAGCGCTATGCTGGCGCATGGTTGCATGTACGGCATTTACAATGGCAACTTGCTTTTCCATGCCTCTGTGCCACTCAACGAAGATGGCACGCTGAAGGAAGTGGAGATTCGTCCAGGACACAAATGCTCAGGACGAGCATTGATGTCGGATATCGGCATGCAGATACGTTCGGCTTTCCAAAACGATACTCCAAAAGAGGAGCGCGAATATGCTGTAGACTACTTCCTGTATCTATGGTGCGGACCAAATAGTCCATTGTTTGACAAATCGAAGATGGCTACATTTGAGCGCTATTTCATCAACGAAAAGGAGACACACCACGAGGCTAAGGGCAACTTCTTCACCTTGCGTGATCGTGAGGATATTTGCGACTCGATAATGGACGCCTTCGGCATTACCGACCCTAATCGCCACATCATAAATGGTCATGTGCCTGTGCATGTGGCAAGTGGCGAAAACCCTATCAAGGCAGGCGGCAAGCTGATGGTGATAGATGGCGGATTCTCGCAGGCTTACCATAAGGAGACTGGCATTGCTGGCTACACCTTGGTTTACCACAGCCGTGGTTTCCAGCTTGTGCAGCACGAGCCTTTCACCAGCACCGAAGATGCTATAATCAGAGGTACCGACATCAAGTCTACAACTCAGATTGTGGAAATGTCGAGCCATCGTATGCTCGTTGCCGATACTGACAAGGGTAAGGAGCTACGCCAGCAAGTGGCAGAACTAAAAAAGCTTCTCTACGCTTATCGCCATGGCTTTATCAAGGAGAGCGAAAAGAAGCATCACTAAACAATAGACCTTACATTATAATATATATAATAAGGTGTAGCCTTCGTATGAAAGCTACACCTTATTTTTGTTTATGAAGAGAATTCCTCAAGAAACCATCATGAGTAAAGCCTTTTAGAATGGCATTCCGACAGCAAAGTGGAACGAGAAATCGCGAGAAAAGTCGGGATGCAAAAAGGCGTAGTGCTCGTTCTTGGTTTCGTAGGCAGGATTGATGGCTTTCATACCCATATCGAAGCGAAGAATGAAATAGCCAAAGTTAAGGCGCAAGCCAATACCGTAAGCCACAGCTATCTGCTTATAGAAATCGGTGAAATGGAATTGTCCACCTGGCTGCTCTGCATACGAACGCAAAGTCCAGATGTTTCCTGCATCAACGAAGGCTGCACCATCAAACTTCCAGAAGAGATAAGTGCGATATTCGGCACTAAGGTCGAGTTTCATATCGCCCGTCTGATTGATGAAGTCGATGCGACCATCAGTACCACGAAATCTTCCTGGTCCGAGTTCTCTCACTCCCCATCCTCTCACCGAGTTGGCTCCACCCGAGAAATATCGCTTCTCAAAAGGCAACACCGTGCTATTGCCATAAGGATAAGCAATGCCGAAAGCTCCATGCAGGGCAAGAGTGTTGTGAGCATCAAAGCGGAACAGACGTGTGCAATCGAAGTCGAACTTAGCATATTGTGCGTATGCTATATTAAGAAATGTATGCTGCCCATTACTATTGGTATGGAGCTTAGCTACACGAGCAAAAGCATCAAGCAGGTTGCCCGCCGACTCGATGTTGGCACGGAATGCGAAGTTGTCGGTATTATAAGAGATTCCGAAACCAAGCTTCATGATAAACAAGTCCTCATAGTTGTAGCGCAAGATGGCATTACGATTGCTCACGCTATCAAGGTAGTCGTGCTTGAACGTAGCACTTATCCACGGCATGTAGACATAGTTGAGGTCAAGAAGATCGAAACGATAGCTGAGATGATGATGAGGTTCTGCCCATCGATATCGCCAAGCTGTAGAGAACACACGACGATGGAACTCTGGGCGATTCTGCATGTTCCATGCCACAGAAAGTTCAGAGGTTGCCTTGCTGCGACGGCGGAATGTGCGTGAGAGGAATGGAGCTACGAAGCGTGGAAACTGCAACTTAGCCTCAGCATTATATTCCACATAGTCTTGATTCTGATAGCCTTCGAGTCCGGTAATGGCTTCGAAAGCGCCACGAAGTTCGATACTCAGAAGTTCGCTACCGCGGAATATGTTTCTATTCTCGTAGGTCAATGATGCTGCCGCCCCAAGGTCGCCTGCTGTATTTGTGCCCTCAGGCTGGAAAGATATAGAGTGAGGCTTATTGGTGCTCACCTGTATGTTGCAATCCAAGAGCGTGGTGTCAGGCACTTCGTTGAATCGAATATTAGTATAGCGCACAGCCTTCAGACGAGCAAAGTTGTTGTATGTGGTCTGAAGGTCGGTGGCTGAAAATGGCCGATGAAGTTTTATGGCTGTATTGTAAGCCATAACCTTATGACGAAGGTGCACAATGCTGTCGTCAGCTCCATTGCCCGAAAGATAGTTTATGGAGTTGATACTATAGCAAGGGTGAAGAGTTTCGGGCGAATTGTTGTTGGCACGATATTTCGACAAATGGAGCGTTACGTTAATATCGCTACTATATCTCGAAGAGTCTGCACTATAGGTGATGAAATCCTTGTGGAAACGATAGTAGCCACGATCCATGAGCAAGCTGGTGATGCGCTTACGTTCGGCATCGAGCTTATCTACGGTAAATGGCGCTCCACGACGAAGCATAGAGGCTTTGTCGTTTCTTAGAATCTTGGCAATGCTATCGTCTTCAATATCATAGCGTATGGAGCCAATGGTGTATTGTTCGCCTGGATTAAGCTCATAAACCACCTTTATCTTCTTGCCCTTGCGCTTAGTCTTAACATCTACGTCGGCATGCATGTAGCCCCTATTGCGCATAGCCATAGAAAGGGCAGCCGAAGAAGTGTTGGTGAGCAAAGTGTCGTAGACTACTGGCGCCTGACCAATATTACGCAATGTGCGGTTTATCCATTTTGTGCTGTCGCGACCGGAAAGGGAGTATGTTGCCAATGGTATTCTGAACAAAGAAAACCATTTGGTGTTAGGAGTCTGCTTAACGTAAGCCGACAACGACGACGCATCGAAACCAGGAAGTTCCGACTTCACCTCTACTTTGTCGAGCAAATAATCGCCCTCAGGCACGTACTTGGTGCCAGAGCATGCCGATAGCAAAGCAAAGGATGCAAAGAGTATGTATTGTTTAATAAACTTCAATGGAATATAAATTTGTGGGGCAAAGTTACAAAAAAGAACCAAATTATTACTACCTTTGCAAGAAATAATTTACAATGATATCAAAGGCTAAGATAAAATACATACGTTCGCTCGAACTGAAGAAGAATCGTACGGCTGAAGGCTTGTTTGTGGCTGAGGGTCCAAAGGTTGTTGGCGACTTGATGCCGACAATGCGTTTGCGCTATGTTGTGGCAACAGAAAGTTGGCTAAAAGCTAACAAAACAAAGATTCATGCCGAGGTTGAAGTGTTCGACGTTACGGAAGAAGAATTGCGCAAGGTAAGCTATCTGCAAACTCCTCAAGAGGTGTTGGCAGTATTCGAGATTCCTGGCAGCAACGCTTCATCGGCAGCAGAGTTCCCTAAAGAGAAACTGTCGTTGGCTCTCGACGGAGTGCAAAACCCAGGCAACCTTGGCACCATAATTCGTATTGCCGACTGGTTTGGCATAGAGAACATCTATTGCAGCCAAGATACTGCCGACGCTTACAATCCGAAGGTGGTGCAGGCAACTATGGGAAGCATAGCTCGTGTGAATATCATCTATACCGACATCACCAAATTGCTAACGTCGCTTCCTGCCGACTACCCTGTGTATGGCACCCTACTCGATGGCGAAGATATTTATGCCAAAGAGCTGAGTAAGCATGGCATCATAGTGATGGGCAACGAGGGTAATGGCATTAGCCAAGAGGTGAGAAAATATGTGAACAACCGACTGCTGATACCTAACTTCGCTACTGCTGCCGATAAGGCAGAGAGCCTGAATGTGGCTATTGCTACAGCCATCACATGCTCGGAATTCAGAAGAAGATAAAGATTATAATCTGAAAAAGATAACTATTATTAAGGAGTTATTATAATGGAACAAGAACTTTACAAACATCGCAGCGTGTCGTCGTGCATAAAAGCAGCCTACGACACAGTATGCAACAATGTAAAAACTATATTATTCGCTACATGGTTGCCTGTATTGATAAATGCCGCAGTAGTGTCATTAACACCTGTGCTCAACTCTAAGACAACCATAGGAATGATCATTACTGCCATAGTATTCATAGCATCGATATTTACTAACGCTTTACCTTTTTCGAAGACAGCCACTTTACTAAATGGCAAGAGTTTTGCTAAAAACTATAAACGTTTTCTTCTGATGTCTGGCGTTATGGTTGCATGCTCGTTCTTGATAGGCATAATCATAGGAGCAGCCTTCTATCTTATCTTGCAATCTGCACCAGAAGCAGCAACTCATAGCACATTGAATATTGCCATCGGAGTGGCTGTAGCCTTGGCTGCGATATTCGGCATTGCTTTATTGCCTACAGCTTATTCGTGTATGAATTATATATACAACGAAGATAGCCGTTTGGGAAGTATCTTCGGACATGAATATGGTGTTGGACTAAGGTCGTGGGGCTATCTCTTTATGATTCACATGCTCCTTGCCATCATCGTCACCTTATTATATATACCTCTCTTCATTGTGCCTAACGCCATAATGATGGCCGACTTTGCCAACGCTTCATCTATGGCTCTTGGCGATGCTGATGCTCTACCTTCTGGCTTCAAGCTGATGTATTATGGAGCAGCAGTAGTGGCAATGTTCCTAATGGGATATGTAATGATTTGGGGACACATCGCCGTTTACTATGCGTATGGAAGCATAGCAAGCAAGAATGCAAACAAACAGGAGGCAATTAATAACAACCAATAAATAACCAATTAATAAACCAACAACACAACAACAATGAACAAGCAACGCATTCTTTTCATCGACCGTGATGGCACCCTTATCCGCGAACCTGAAGACGAACAGATTGACAGCTTCGAGAAACTGAGATTTACCGAGGGTATGTTTCGCAACCTTGGTTTCATTCGCCAGCATCTCGACTTCCGCTTCGTTATGGTGAGCAACCAAGACGGCTTGGGCACAGAGAGTTTCCCAGAGCCAACCTTTTGGCCTGTACACAACTTCATACTGCAGGCACTTGAGGACGAGGGCGTGACTTTCGATGATATAAAGATCGACCGCCATTTTCCTGAGGACAATTCGCCTATGCGCAAGCCTAATACAGGAATGCTGACGGAATACATCGATAATCCCGACTACGACATCGCAGGCAGCTACGTGATTGGCGACAGAGAGACTGATGCTCAACTGGCAGAGAACCTTGGATGCAAAGCGCTTATTCTTGGACGCGACGGCATGACTTGGGATAAGATTGCAGAGATTCTCTTTGCAGGAGAAAGAAAGGCAGAAGTGCGCCGTACAACTCACGAAACAGACATAGACATTCGTCTGAATATCGATGGTTCAGGCAATTGCGACATCAAAACAGGTCTTGGCTTCTTCGACCACATGCTTGAACAAATTGGCAAGCATGGCATGATGGATCTTTATATTCGCACAAATGGCGACTTGAATGTTGACGAACACCATACTATCGAAGATACAGCATTGGCTCTTGGCGAATGTATTCTGAAGGCTTTGGGCGACAAGCGTGGCATTGAGCGCTATGGCTATTGTCTGCCTATGGACGACTGCCTATGCCAGGTGGCACTCGACTTCGGTGGACGTCCATGGCTTGTTTGGGATGCAGAATTCCATCGCGAACATGTTGGCGACATGCCTACTGAGATGTTCCTACATTTCTTCAAGAGTCTTAGCGATGCTGCCCGCATGAACCTCAACATAAAGGCTGAGGGCGAAAACGAACATCACAAAATAGAAGGAATATTCAAGGCTCTTGCAAGAGCACTTAAAATGGCTGTACGCAGAGACATCTATCATTTCACTCTGCCTTCGACAAAGGGAAGCCTTTAAAGTGAAGAACGAAGAGTGAAGAATTCTTCACTCTTCACTTAGATAATCTCCTCCGGGCTTTCCACCAATGTTTCTGCACCATGCTTAATAAGGAAATCCTTATCACGAAATCCCCACAACACGCTTATACATGGCATTCCTGCAGCACGTGCTGTATCAATATCTACATCGCTATCGCCAATATAGACAGCACTATTGGCATCAGCACCTAATTGGCGAAGAGCCTCTATCACAGTATCAGGAGCTGGTTTCTTGCGTATTTGTTCACGCTCACCTATAGCCACCTTAACATAGTCGCCAAAGAAATGAGCAACAAGCTCTTGCGTAGCTGCATAAAATTTATTGCTTACAACAGCCAACTTCGCCCCACCCTCGCTTAAGCGTTTTAGCATATCCATGATACCAGGATAAGGGGCTGTGGTATCAAGATTGTGGTGCATATAGTGTTCACGGAATGTGGCATACGCCTTTTCAAAGTCAGCATTCTCCTCACCTCCAGGCACCGCCCTTATCATAAGCATTTTCACACCATTGCCTACAAACTGGCGAACTTCGTCAAGCGAACGTTCAGGCATACCACAACTGCGCAAAGCATAATTGCAGCTGGCAGCAAGGTCGCCCAATGTGCTAAGCAATGTACCATCGAGGTCGAAGATATAAGTATTGTATTTCATCTTTTTCCTATTTTTAGTTCTTCTTATATGTATATTTAAAGTTCTTCGAATTTCTATTTTACTTCTTCACTCTTTATTTCATTTCTTCATCAGAATTTCCTCCTTGGTCGATGCAAAGGTATAACTATTTTTATTCACCCACAATATTACCATCCGTTTTATTTAACGTGAGTTCGACGAAATATAAGTGTCTGAAAATTTGGTGATTAGCGAAAATTGTTGTAACTTTAAGGTGCT
>CAKQMS010000018.1 GCA_934254985.1 uncultured Prevotella sp.
TTCAATAGCTCAGTTGGTTAGAGCACCTGACTGTTAATCAGGGGGTCGTTGGTTCAAGCCCATCTTGAAGCGCAAATTGCCAAGCCTTACAAGTTTCAAACTTGTGAGGCTTTTTTTATTTATTTTTTTTCGTACCTTTGCACCCTCAAAAGCTGTAATAAAGAGTAATAATGAGAAATAGATTGAATTCAGCACAAAAACAACACTACTACCGCGAACTTCTTAGCATAGGTATTCCCATCATTATCGGACTGCTCGGAACCATCGTCCTTGGTTTCGCCGATACTCTCATGATTGGTCATCATAGCACAGAGGAGTTGGCAGCAGCAGGATTGGTGAACAATATTTTCACCCTTGTATTGGTCTCTTATATGGGCTTTTCATACGGACTAACCCCTATTATCGGTCGCCTGTATGGTATGGAAAAGACAAACGAGATAGGTAGCAAGGTGCGCAACTCGCTCTTTGCCAACATCATCGTGGGATTGATATTCACCTTGGCAATGGTGATACTTTATTTCAATCTTGGTAATATCGGTCAGCCTGAGGAGTTGCTCAGCCTTATACGCCCTTATTTCATCATCAACCTCGTTTCGATATTGTTTGTCGGCATATTCAATACCGCAAAGCAATTCTTAGATGGTATCGCTAATACAAAGGTTGCTATGTGGGTGATGATATTTGGTAATGTGGTAAACATATTCGGCAACTGGCTGCTGATATATGGTGTTGGTCCATTCCCTGAGTTAGGCTTGGCTGGAGCAGGTATTTCTACCACAGGTAGCCGCATTCTTATGGCGCTGATAATGGTTGGTGTGCTTCTTTTCAAGAAAGAGTTCAAACAATATGGTCGCGACATCATTAATAGCAGCATCACCAAAGACGACTTCAAGGAGATGAACCGCCTTGGATGGCCTGTGGCATTGCAGTTGGCGATGGAATCGGCTGCTTTTACGCTAAGCTGTGTGATGGTAGGCTGGCTCGGCACCATTCCTTTGGCTGCCCACCAGATAATGATTACAATCTCGCAGTTGTTCTACCTCGTATTGTCGGGAATGGCTGCAGCAATAGCCATTCGCATAAGCCACTTCGTGGGTCAGAAAGACTATGCAGCGGTAAAGAGAAACGCCTACGACGGTTGGCGAATAAATATAATGTTATCGCTATTGCTTGGCATACCTGTAGTATTATTCCGCCATCAAATGGGCGGTTTGTTTACCGACAACGTAGAGGTTCAGCAATATGTTTCGGTATTGATAATACTGTTGATGGTCTACCAGTTTGGCGACGGCTTGCAATATTCTTTTGCCAATGCGCTGCGTGGCATAGCCTGCGTAAAACCAATGGTTACATACGCTTTCGTAGCCTACTTCGTAATCTCGCTACCTATGGGCTACACTTTAGGTTTCCCATGTGGCTTAGACATCATAGGCATCTGGCTTGCATTCCCTGTGGGACTAACCATTGCCGGCTACCTATTCTGGCGCAGATTCATCAAAGAGGTGGATAAATTAGAGGCTAACAAAACTGCAAATGCTTAGTATATAAATAGCGCTTAACAGGTAGTTAAACAATTAATATATTTGTTAGCAAACAAACGGACATTTGGCAGAAAGCAAAAATACGTTTGATAGAAAGCATAGATAGATTTGCCAGAAAGCATAGATTGCTCGAAGCTTACTTTCGAAAGCAAACAAAGGCAGTTAAGTTATTGAAGTTAAGCCACTTACAACATCATCGCACCTATCTTTGCCGAATTCGGTAAAAAAGACTCGTTTTTAAAGGCGAATATTAAGAAAAACCATAACAATTATATAACGGCAAAAGCTCTTGCAGGCATGATGCCTGCAAGAGCTTTTATTGTTTATAGATTATTTTGTTGTTTATAGATTATTAAGCTTTATACTCTTCTATCAGTAGTATGCGTGAGGCTAAATGTAGAACCACAGTCAGAACAAGTAAGGTGCTCATTAACCGATGAAACCACACGATGTTCGCGATTTGTTTCCGTTCGTGATATCTCTTTACCACCTTTAGTGGTGACATTATACGTAACGTTGTCATAATACGATTTACCGCCATCAACCCAGTTGGTAGTATCAAGAGTATACATATGATGGCAACTTGGACAACGATTATAGTTTATCCATGTATTCCATTGCAACCATTGCCAATACAAGTAGCCGATTAGCATTATTGTAACAAACCAAGGCAAACCACCTGTAAATACATATAGCAACTCACCACCAAAGAGCAATGCAAGGAACATAAGAAGCTTATACAAAGGATTAGGCAACACATATACATAACCCAAGAACGACATAAGAGTTGGCAATACAAGCAGCAAGCAATGAATAAATAATAGGAATAGGGCAAGAACTATGAGTCCGCCTACTATTACAACTACATATTGCAACCACATTGGCATACTAAAGTCGCCAATATTCTCACTAATCCATTCTGCCACAGCACTTCGTTTTTCGCCTTTAATATCAGAAATGGTATTATATCCGGAAGGATCTGTAATACTCTCAGAACGATACTTTACGCACAAAGGATTGCCTTGGATAGCATCAACAAAAGGTAGATGGCTCATTATAAAGCCCATATCTTCAGGCTCAGAATATTCTATATTGGATACGATGCCATCAGTATATGTTACAGCAAACTTCTGATATACTTTACCTGCCTCAGCATCCTGCACAGCCAAAGGATAAAGAGCAGTAACTACATTACCCTTTACGGTTTGAGCCAAAGCGTAGCCAAACCACTCTTTACCAATTTCTTCTTTAGTTGTTTTACCCTTCACTATATTATTTTTCACCCATTTCACCGTAACAGGCGAAGGTGCTGCACAATTATATACAGGCAAACCCATAGCCTGGACTGGGAAGAAATCGCCAACTCTGAAATCGTCGATGGTATTACCTTTTGCTCGTGCTACAACCTTATAAACAGATTGTATTGATTTCAACATAAATGTATCACCAACCTCTGCCATATCTTTTTTCCATCGAAGAGACAAAACAGAATCACCAACAACATCCATAGCTACATATCCACGAGTGCCATCAGCAAGTTCCACCTGATAGCAACCCTGGTAGCGACTATATGCCAAGAGCTTTATAGCTTCACCTTTCTTAATTGTAGCAATACTGTTACCGACCTTTGTGGAAGAGTTGTTTTTATCCACAGGCAAAGTTGGATAATCATAGATGGTAGCCGACTTCTGGGCTATGCGCTCTACTGGAGTAAAATCGGTAATCTTAGATTTTGTCACACCTGTGAATGTCAAAATAGGCAAAATGGCTATCAGCAACACCAGTCCAACAAACCATTTATCAATTACAGCCATACCGGCTCCTGTACTGTCTAAGGCGAAATGCTTTATTTCACTAAATGTTATCGATAAGATATCCATTAGCGGAGCGCCTTTTTTATAGTTTTTTCCCATAATAAAATTGAGTAGGTTAGAATGAATATAATTATTGATTATACTATAGGCAAGGATATTCCATTTATCTTTTGATATATGTCGAGGGCGTAGACGTCAGTCATACCGCTAACATAGTCGATTACAGCCATGATGCGAGTCTCGAGGTCAGGACTATTAATCTCATACTGGCTGCTGAAACGACGAATGAGCTGTTTGGAATGGAAACGAGTAGGATTAACGGCAGCATCGGTAAGGGTGTCCATAAGGGTATCCATAATCTTGTAACCGCTAAGCTCGATGTCCAAAACAGGCTTACTGCAATAAATTCGCTTGAAGCTAACTTCCGTGCAATGCTCATAAGCAGCCTTGGCAATAGGCTCAACATGCGAGATTAGTGAACCCTCGAAGGTTCCATTAAGGATTTCTTCCTCATGTTCGCAGAACACTCTTACACATTCAGCTTCAAGTTTGCCAATAGCTCGGGCACGCATATATACCACTTGCTCGTTGCGATCGGTGATTCCTTCATCATCGATGCGCTTAAGCATCTGTTCCCTTGACTCCTCGTCAAAGAAACCAAGAAGCAATTCGCTCGTTTCTTCAAAGGTATTAATCTTCAGCTTATAAGCATCCTCGATATCCATTATCTCATAGCAGATATCATCGGCAGCCTCTACAAGATATACTAAAGGATGACGTGCATACATGAGTGGTTCGCCAGGCTTCGACTTGCAAATAATTCCCAATTCATCGGCAATTTTGCAATATATAGGTTCCTCTGTGGCAAAGAAGCCAAACTTACCATGGTCGCCAGCAGCGGAACTTGCAAAAGGATATTTCACTATACTTGCCAACATGGAATATGTCATGGCAAAGCCACCCTCACGACGACCGTTGAATCTATGAGCGAGAATACGTAGAGCGTTGGCATTACCCTCGAAATGTGTAATATCATCCCAAAAGCGCGATGAAACCATCGATTTCAACGCTTTGCCATTACCCTCAGAGAAGAAAGCCTGAATAGCCTTTTCGCCACTATGGCCAAAAGGAGGATTGCCAAGGTCATGGGCAAGACATGCAGCCGACACTATGGTGCCAATCTCTTGGAATAGAGTATCGCGCAATTCTGGATGGCGCTTGGTAAGGATATGGCATACGTCATTACCCAACGACATACCTACCGACGCCACCTCGAGCGAGTGTGTGAGTCGGTTGTGAACAAAGATGCTGCCAGGCAAAGGAAACACCTGAGTTTTGTTTTGTAGACGGCGGAAAGGAGTAGAGAATATCAAACGGTCGTAGTCGCGTTTAAATTCTGTACGATCGTCGTCGCGTTGCAAATGGCGATGTTCTTGGCCAAGTCGCTTGTTGGATAGTAATTGTTTCCAGTTCATCATATGGCAAAATTAATGGAAAAGAATGGAATAGCAAAACAAATAATAATATTTGTTCTGATATTAATGAGCGCAACGCACTTTTTGCAAAGCACATCGCTCTTTTTACAATAAGTACTAATAAATATAAAGAAGTCATTGGGTTATCATTTTTTTTTGCTACTTTTGCACCTTATAATATATAAGAAAACGGCGAAGCTCTAAAGCAAGCCCATTTTTCAATTAGTAATACACAATCAGCAATGACCAACATCAGAATCATCAACAAGAGCCACCACCCTCTGCCAGCCTATGCTACCGAGCAGAGTGCAGGCATGGACTTGCGTGCCAACATCGAAGAGCCTATAGTATTGAAACCTATGGAGAGAAGACTCATTCCTACTGGATTGTATATGGCTTTGCCACAAGGCTTTGAGGCACAGATTCGCCCTCGTAGCGGATTGGCATTCAAGAAAGGTATCACAGTATTGAATAGCCCTGGCACAATAGACTCTGACTATCGTGGTGAGTTGATGGTGCTTCTTATCAACTTGTCGACTGCAGAATTCATCGTAAACGACGGCGAGCGCATAGCACAGATGGTGATAGCACGCCATGAGGTTGCTGAGTTCCAGGTAGTTGAAGAACTCGACGACACCGAGCGTGGTGCTGGTGGATACGGACATACAGGAGTGAAATAATGCAGTTGAAAGGTATTATAACTCTTTTAGCAGTTCTCTTCATGTTGCCTCTGAGCATAGATGCAAAGAAAGAGAACAATGGTGGCGACGGCTCTACAGACCGACGCTACCAATACTTTTTTATTGAGGCTATGCGACAGCAGAGCATGGGCAACTATGCTTCTGCATTCGAATTATTGTCTCACGCCAAGGATATAGATGGCAATAAGCCTGAGGTTTACTACTATCTTGCTATGTATCTCGCACAGATGGAGAAAGACTCTTTGGCTCTTACTTCGTTAGAGAAAGCGGTGAGCTTGGCTCCAAAGAATGAGACTTACCAAGAGCGACTGGCACAATTCTATATCGGTAACGGCAAATACGATAAGGCTACAGAGGCTTACACCAGACTATGCGACGAACATAGCTATCGCACAGATGCTATGAAGATATTGCTGCAACTGTATCAGCAAAAGAAAGATTATCCGAAGATGCTCGAGGTGATAAACCGCATAGAGCAGGTGGATGGCGAAAGCGAAGACCTCACGCTGTCAAAGGTGAGAGTATACGAGCTAATGAATAAGCCTGAGAATGCTCATAAGGCATTGAAAGAGTTGGCAGACAATCATCCTTACGACATCAACTACCAGATAATGCTTGGCAACTGGCTATTGCAAAACGACAAGGCCGATGAAGCATATGGCATATTTACAAAGGCTCTGAAAGAAGAGGCTAACAACCCATATGCCCAGAGTTCGCTCTACGACTATTACAAACAGCATGGCGATAGTGCTAAGGCTGCCGATATGATGGAGAAGATATTGGTAAGTACAGAGCAGTCGATAGAAAACAAGCTGCAGTTTGTACGCGAAGCTATTAAGGAAAACGAGCAGCATGGTGGCGACAGCATTAAAATGTTGTCACTATTCAATAGAATGATAGCAGCTTCGCCAGAGGAGACAGACATCAGAGAACTGGAAGTGGCATATATGAAAATGAAGAAGTTTCCTACTGCCGCCATCGATTCTACGCTAACAAGTCTTCTCAATATTGCGCCTGATAATGCTTCGGCTCGTTTCCAACTTCTGCAGAACAAATGGAGCAGCGACGATTGGGATAGCATAATAGCTTTGAGCGAGCCTGGAACACAATATAATCCCGAAGAAATGGTGTTTTATTACTTCACAGGTTTGGCTTATTACCAAAAAGGTGAAGACGACAAGGCATTGACATTTTTCCAGAAAGGTGTTGCAGAGATTAACGACAAGAGCAGCTCGGAAATCGTTAGCGACTTCTACAGCATAATGGGCGACATATTGTTTAAGAAAGGTAAAGCTACAGAGGCTTTCGCTGCTTATGACAGCTGTCTGCAATGGAAACCAGACAATATATCTTGTTTGAACAACTATGCCTACTACCTTAGTCTAAACAACCAAAACCTAAAGAAGGCTGAGGAGATGAGCGTGAAGACCATACAGGCAGAGCCTACTTCGGCTACATATCTCGACACCTATGCGTGGATATTGTTCTTGGAAGGTAGATACGAGGAGGCAAAGATGTATATTGACCAAGCAATAAGCAACGATTCTACAGAGGAATCTTCGGCTGATGTCTATGAGCATGCTGGCGACATACATGCCATGGCTGGAGATATAGACAAGGCTGTGGAATACTGGAAGCAAGCACAAAAACGCGGTGGCGAAAGCAAGATATTGGCAAGAAAGATAAAACAAAGAAAATACATAAAGAAATGAAAATAAAGAATATTCTTTTTGCTGTTGCCCTGGGTGGTATGACCTTGGCTATGGCAGGATGTGGTTCGAAGAAGGCTGCAACAGAAGGTACATCATCGACAGTTGACAAGCACAACGGCGGTAATGTTCAAGCATTAGCTTTTGTTCAGAAAGTTGCTAATCAGAAGGTTAGCACCCAAAACATCGTTGGCAAGATGTCGCTCAACGTAAAGATGGGAAGCAAAAACATCACGGTACCAGGATCTCTGCATATGAGATATGGCGAAGTGATACGCATTCAAGCATTCATCCCATTGTTGGGCAGCGAGGTTGGACGCATAGAATTTACTCCTGACTATGTGCTCGTGATAGACCGCATGCACAAAGAATATATCAAGGAAGACTACAACAAGGTGGACTTCCTAAAGAACAACGGTTTGAACTTCTATTCGTTGCAAGCTTTGTTCTGGAATCAGCTATTTGTGCCAGGAACAAAATCTATCAGCGAAGCAAACCTTATGGATTTTGGTGTAACAGAGGCTGGTAATAGCAAGAACATTACATTAAAGAAAGGTAACCTGAATATAGTATGGAATGCCGACAATGCCAATGGTCGCATATCTACAGCTAAAGCGACATATAGCAGTCTAACTCAAGGTAAATCATCGTTGAACTGGACATATTCCAACTTCAAGGCTGTTGCGGGCAAGATGTTCCCTGCTTACCAGAAGTTTACTTTTGCTACTACTGCCATCAAGAACCAGAGCAATATTTCCCTGACTATTGATATGGACGGTGTGAAGACCGACAGCAAATGGGAAGCAAAGTCGGAAATATCAAAGAGATATAAGAAGATAGAAGCTACCGACGTCTTCGGCAAGCTTTTCGGAGCACAATTAAAATAATAACCGAGAGTTAAGATGAGGAAACTATTAACGATATTTCTTGCCTTGGCTCTTACGTTGCCTGTTTGCGGACAGCGTAAGACTACAAATAGTGGTCAGCGTAAGACTGCTACAACAAGGACTGCAACCAAAAGAACAGCGGCAAGAAAGCCTGTAGCAAAGAAAACGACAGCAAAGAAGAAGACTACAACAACAAAGAGCAACGCCACTAAGTCTGCAGGAAAGACTTACTCTAATGCCTCTATACGTGGTCTACAGAACCAAAGAGCCGACATCCAAAAGAAGATTAAGGAGCAAGAAAAGGCACTAAGGGCAAATCAGGCAGATGTCAAAAACAGACTGAAGAATCTGCTGGTGATAAATAGCGAAATCGAAGATCGACAAAAGAAGATAACAAATATCGAGCAAGACATTACACATATAAATGGTAATATCGATATGCTGACATCGCAACTGAATACTCTCAAAGAGCAACTGCACGAACGTCAGGCGAAATACATAAAGTCGATGCGCTATTTGGCTAAACATAATTCTGTACAGGACAAGCTGATGTTTATCTTCTCTGCACAGAACTTTGCTCAGATGTATCGTCGACTTCGCTTCGTAAGAGAATATGGTGCTTACCAGAAAGCTCAGGGCGAACAGGTTAGAGCTAAGCAGCAGGAAGTGAACACAAAGTTCAACCAGCTGCAAGATGCTAAGGCGCATAAAAATAATTTGCTCTATAAAGGTAAGCAAGAGAAAACGCACCTACAGAATAAGCAGAGCGAGCAACAGACTATGGTTGACGGACTGCAGAAACAGCAGAAGACTATCGTAAGCATCATAGCTGACCAACGCAAGAAGGATGCTGCATTGAACGCTCAAATCGATAGATTGGTGGCTATAGAAGTAGAAAAGGCGCGCCAACGTGCTGAGGCAGAAGCAAAGCGCAAAGCTGCTGCTGCAGAGGCTGCACGACGTAGAGCTGCCGAATTGGCTCGCAAGAAAGCTGCTGCAGAGGCTGCTGCAAGAGAGAACGCACGAAGAATTGCAGAAGCAAAGGCTCGTGAGGCAAGACTCAAAGAGGAAGCACGCCAGGCAGCTTTGGCGGAAGCTGAAGCTCGCAGAGCAAAAGAAGAAGCTGAACGCAAAGCATCTGCAAAGAAAGCTGCTAACGCAAGGGCTTTGGCAGAAAGAAGAGAGCGTGAAGCTGCAGAGAGAAAGGAACGCGCAGAGCAGGCTGCTCGCGAAGCAGCTGCACAGCGTCAGGCTGCTGAGTTGAAAGCAAAGACCGAGGCAGAGCGCAACAGAAAAGAGATAGCTGAAGCTAAGGAGGATGCCGAAGAGGTGGCAAGATTCAGTTCTGCCGACAGATTGATGAACAATGGTTTCGAGGCTAACCGAGGCAGATTGCCTATGCCTATTACTGGCAACTACAGAATAGTTACCCACTACGGAAACTATAATGTAGAAGGTCTACGAGGCGTAACTCTCGACAACAAGGGTATAAACATCATGGGGTCTGCAGGTAGTCATGTAAGAAGCGTATATGATGGTGAAGTTAGCGGTGTGTTTGGATATAGCGGCTCGATGGTTGTAATGGTACGCCACGGAGCATACATATCTGTATATTGCAACTTGAGGTCGGTAGCAGTATCTAAGGGACAGCATGTAAGCACCCGACAAATACTTGGCTCCGTAGGTGGAGAGAATGTACTGCAATTCAGATTATACAAAGAAAAGGCAAGATTGAATCCTGAGCAATGGCTTGGAAGATAATTGCGCTAAACATTTCGAAATAAGACAAAAACAAAAGTGCGTCTGTAGCAATAAGCTATCAGACGCACTTTTATTTTATATTTAGTAATCTTGGTTATTTATGATTCTCTCGATAGATAACGTTGTTAGCACCACTTGTAATCTGTAGAGCCTCTGGATGCTCCTTGATAAAGCTATCGATATGGCGCACACGCTTATCCTCCAAGATTTCATCTACAGCTATCAAGATACCTGTTTCTTCTACATCGCCAAAGCCATAATTAATGGCTGTACCGAAAAGACGCATTGTAGGGCTAAGATTCATATATGCATTCACCAAAGGAGGAATATTATAGCCCAATCGACGTATCTCACGGTTGAGAATGCGATAATCAGCTTTGAAGTCATCTTCACAGAACAGAGTAGCCAATTCCATAGGGTCAGACTCTATACGCAACGGCTTTAGTGGCACAATGAGATTTTCTTTGTCGCCAAAATGCTTCTTTAAGAAGTAGAGTATCATATCGCGACCACGACGGATATACGACGGATACATCGTTACCTTGCCAAAGAAATATTTCACATCTGGATTTATAACCGTCAAAGCTCCAAGACCATCCCACAGGTTGTCGAGAGCAAAAATACTCTTGGTATTAGAACGTACATTCTGATATTCAAGCGAGACAAATGATCGTCCCAACTCAACAGTATATGGAGCATACTCCTTCATAAACTTCTCGGAGAAATGGAACATATGGCTTGTTGCAAGCTTTGGCTGTCCTTTTTCATCTATCTGCCAATCGCTACCAAAGAGATAACGATAGCCACCGATAATTTCTTCTGCATCGGGATTCCATACTATAAGTTGTTTGCAGCAATTAGGCATAGTATCGAACTCGTCAATATCCAAAGCCTTGCCTGTGCCACCACCTGCCGAGCGGAAAGCAAGTTCACGGAGACGACCAATCTCTCTCATCACATTTGGTGAGTCGTGAGCCGTAATAACAAAAATCTCGTTATTACTCTTGTTGGTCATGCGTAATTGCTTTTCTGGAGTAAGTTCAGCTCTCAGCAGTTCTTTGCTCACAGGTTGGATAATTTCTTCTTCCATTGGTATCTATATTATTTCCTTATAGTTTATACACTTCGTCTTCTACATATTTTGCCCATTCCATCGCAGTTTTTGATTTATCAAAAGTCTGCCATGGTATAGGTTTTCCTATAGCCACGCGGAATGTTTTATCTACATTCTTATACATTTCATCGACAAGAAACAGCATCGCTACATTAAACTTCAAACCAAGCTTTTTGCATACGTTAGCTATGGTATAGAATTTGTCAGAGTTGCAGCCGCCAAAATGTATTGGCACAATATCACGCTGATATTCCACGCTCTTTGTGATGAAAGTTTTCTTCCAAGGCAAGTCGTGAATTTGTCCGTCTATCTTTCGAGAACATAAGCCTGCAGGGAACATCAGCATGTGGTTCTTGCTTTGAAAACCTGCCTCAACCATACGAGGGAAGTCACGGCTCTGCTTACCAGTCTTATTGATAGGAATACAAACAGGTGCAAGACCAGGAAGATTCATCAACAAGTCGTTGACAAGATAGCGGAAGTTGCCATCATAATGGCGTCCGATAATGGCACCTAAAGCCACACCATCAGCTCCACCAAGAGGATGGTTTGAGACGAAAGTATAAAGGCGTCCGTCGTTCTTATCGGGAAGATTCTCTAATCCTTCTATTTTAAGAGTCATACGCAGATAGCGCACACACTCCTCAAGCCAATCAGTACCCGACAGATGGCGAGATTCCCAAAGATACTTATTGACCTCATCTTCATGAACCACTCGTTTGAGCCATGATACAAGGAAATGTGGAACAAAGCGTGCTTTATCCCCCATTTTGCCAGCAAGTATTTTTTCTATATCTATTGTCTTTTCCATCATTTTGTTTAAGAGCACGACGGAGAATATTATACAAAAGCTATCCGAATAAAACTCGTTTTCTTCTAATCCGCCGATAAACAACTGCAAAAATAACACAACTTTTTCTAATATGATAGTTTTTTAAGCAAAAATATTCTTTTTATTATGATTTTGATTAGAAAACATAACAGAATCGTCATTCTACAGATAGATAGCAAACAAGCGAAAAGTATAAAAAACAAGAGCTTGATAAAAAAATGTGGGGAAAAGTGGAGCAATGTGGGGGAAAATGTGTATCTTTGAACCCGAATTCATATATAAATAAGAACGCATGCGATTTTTAGGTAACATCGAGGCTAAAACAGATGCTAAGGGACGAGTGTTTCTGCCATCTGCATTCCGCAAGGTACTACAGGTATCGGGCGAAGAGTCGTTGGTGTTGCGCAAAGACGTTTTTCAACCATGCTTAGTACTCTATCCGCAAAGTGTTTGGAATGCTCAACTCGACGAACTAAGAACAAGACTCAATAAATGGAATCCGGAACATCAGCAGATGTTAAGGCAATTTGTTTACGACACAGAAGCCATAGCATTAGACGGCAACGGAAGATTCTTGATTCCAAAAAGATTCTTGGAAGCAACAAACATCACGTCAGGCGTAAGATTCATAGGTATGGACGACACCATTGAGATTTGGACAACTGACAGCGACATGCCTCTGATGAACGCTCAAGAATTTGCTGAGAAACTAACAAAAGTAATGACCCCTGAAGAAAAGTAACAACGACCACTGAAAATGACAAAGATTGTAGAAAACTATCATGTTCCAGTATTGCTCAACGAGAGCATCGACGGACTAAACATACATAAAGGAGGAGTATATGTCGACGTAACATTCGGTGGCGGCGGACATAGCAGGGAGATATTGTCCAGACTTGACGATACAAGTCATTTGTATAGTTTCGACCAAGACGAAGATGCTGAAAGAAATATCGACGACCGCATAAAAGGCGGTAAATTCACTTTCGTGAGATCAAACTTCAGATATCTTACAAACTGGATGAGATATCATGGAGTAGACGGCATAGACGGGCTGTTGGCAGACCTCGGAGTATCAAGTCATCATTTCGACGACGAAACTCGTGGATTCTCATTCCGCTTTGATGCTCCACTTGACATGAGAATGAATAAGCGCGCTGGTAAAACTGCCGCTGACATAATAAACGACTATGACGAGGAGCAGTTGGCTGATATCTTCTATCTATATGGCGAACTAAAGACATCACGCCGCATAGCTTCAACATTGGTAAAACAAAGAGCCAACAAGCGAATAGAAACAACACAGGATTTCTTGAATGCTGTAGCTCCGCTATTCAACAAGGAGCGAGAGAAGAAAGATATGGCTAAGCTCTTCCAGGCTCTACGCATAGAGGTAAACCATGAGATGGATGCCTTGAAAGAGATGCTATATAGTGCCACTGCTTTACTAAAACCAGGCGGCAGACTAAGTGTGATAACTTATCACTCACTGGAAGACCGCATGGTGAAGAACGTGATGAAGACTGGTAATGCTGAAGGAAAGGCAGAACAAGACTTCTTTGGCAGAACCAAATGCCCATTCAAACTAATCAACAACAAGGTGATAGTTCCTTCGGCAGAGGAGGTGGAGATAAACCCACGAAGCAGAAGTGCTAAGCTAAGAATAGCAGAGAAAATAGCAACAGAATAAACAAAGGAGGAAAATGGAAAGCGCTAATTCAAAACCAGATAACAAGACTGCTGCCAGCGAAGAGCCAAAAGCAAAAGAGCAAAACGATATCGCTAAAGAGAATGTGGCTAAAAGCAATAATGGCAACAGTATTGACGACACAGAAGACGACAATCTAAGTTTGAAAGAGGTGATTAAGCAGAATGCTACAGAAGAAGAATCACCGCTATCGAAGAATTTTACCCTCAATAAGATTCTTGGTGGAGATATATTAACATCATCTACCATAAGACGACAAATATGGGTGTTTTTGCTAATTGCATTTTTCACTCTTATATATATATCAAACAGATATAGCTGTCAGCAAGACCTTATAGAGATTGACAAACTGCAAGAACGATTGCAAGATGCAAAGTTTAAAGCGTTGTCAAGTTCGAGCCAGATGACAGAAAGGAGCAGAGAGAGCAACGTGCTCGAATTGCTAAGAAATAATAGCGACAGCACGCTGAAGACTCCAAATCAGCCACCTTACATAATTACTGTACCAGAAGACAACTAAGAAGAAAAAGGAGGATAAACAACAATGAGTAAGTTCAATAGCAACAAAATAATGCCAAGATATAGTGCTATAGCTTTGGTAATGACCCTGGTAGCTTTCGCTGTAGTGGTTAAGGCAGGCTATATCATGACAGTAAAAAGAAGTTATTGGGAACAAGTTGCAGACAGAGTAAAGAAAGATAGCGTCAGCGTAACTCCTAAGCGAGGAAACATATTGAGTTGCGATGGCGAGCTAATGGCAAGTTCATTGCCTGAGTTTATGGTATTCATGGACTTCAAACAACTCTGCGATGCAAAGAACGACAGTCTTTGGGAATCGAAGCTCGACTCTATATGCATGGGACTAAATAGAATATTCCCAGAGAGATCGACTAAAGAATTCAAGTCGAACCTTCAAGAAGGATTTGCCAAGAAGAGTCGCCACTACCCTATATGGCGACGTCGTATAGACTATAATACATTTACCGAGATACAGGCATTACCAATATTTAAGCTTGGTAAGTTTGCCAGCGGATTCCACTACGAGGAGTTCAATGCTCGCCAACGCCCGTATGGCTCTTTGGCTCAGCGTACCTTGGGCGACATGTTCGGTGCAAAAGATACTGCACGCTGCGGTTTGGAGTTGGCTTACGACTCTATTTTGCGCGGTTCCAACGGTATTACCCACAGACGTAAGGTGCTGAACAAGTTCCTTGACATCATGGACACACCTCCTATCGACGGTGCTGATATCGTGACTACCATCGATGTAAGCATGCAAGATTTGGCAGAGCGCTGTGTAATCAATGAGCTTAAAGAGATTAATGGTAATGTGGGTGTAGCCATCGTTATGGAAGTAGCCACAGGCGACGTAAAAGCCATAGTAAATATGGAGAAATGTGTGGATGGCAACTACCGTGAGATCAAGAACCATGCAGTGAGCGACTTGCTTGAGCCTGGTTCGGTATTCAAAACAGCTTCAATATTGGTAGCTTTGGACGACGGAGTGGTTGACACTACATGTATGGTAGAGACCGGAGGTGGTGTATGGCCAATGTATGGCAGACAGATGAAGGATCACAACTGGCGTCGTGGTGGCTATGGCACAATATCTTTGCCACGAACACTTGAGGTTAGTTCAAATATCGGTGTAAGCCGTATCATCGATGACCACTATCATAACTGCCCGGAGAAGTTCGTTCAGGGTATATACCGCACAGGATTGGCTGCCGACTTAAAGTTGCCTTTGGTTGGCTCGTCGCCAGCAAAGATTCGTATGCCCAAAAAGAATTCACGCGGTCAATGGCTCAACTGGAGCAAAACGGCTTTGGCATGGATGAGTATTGGCTACGAAACACAGATTCCTCCGATTTCAACGCTGACATTCTATAACGCTATTGCAAACAACGGCAAGATGATGCGTCCAAGATTTGTAAAGCAGGTGATAAAGGATGGACAGGTGATAATGGACTTCCCACCAGAAGTGGTTAAAGGACATGAGCAGATAGCAAAACCACAAACTATCAAAACCATGCAAACCATCTTGGAACATGTGGTGAGTCAAGGTTTGGGTAAGAAAGCAGGCTCGCCATCATTCAAAGTTGCAGGAAAGACTGGTACTGCACAGATGTCGAAGGGTGTAGCGGGATACAAATCAGGCACAATGAACTATCTGTTGTCGTTTGCAGGTTTCTTCCCTGCTGATGCACCACGATATAGCTGTATTGTATGTATACAGAAGAGTGGTCTGCCAGCATCTGGTGGTGGTATGAGTGGTGTCGTATTCCACCATATTGCCGAAGGCATCATGGCTCAAGACTTGAAGCTTGATGTTAAAGACGCAAGGGATTCAACAAGTATCCTTGTTCCACAGGTGAAAGCTGGAAACATCCTTGCTGCCGACTATGTGCTGTCAACACTTGGAATAAAGACCAACCGTAATTGGAAAGAAAACACCAACTACACATCGCCAATATGGGGAAAGGCTCTTATCAATTCCAACGGCATTGATTTAACAAGCCATAAGCCTCAAGACAAGCGCATAATGCCTGATGTAATAGGTATGGGAGCACGAGATGCAGTATACCTCATTGAAAGTCGTGGCGTAAGATGCAAGCTGCAAGGTCGTGGTCATATTGTCAAGCAGAGCATTCCTGCAGGCAACTATATAAAGAAAGGTGAAGTATGCCTGCTAACATTGGAGAATTAAAAAACTCACGAATAAAAACATATATATCATGAAAATAAAGGAGTTATTGAAAAACATCAAGCCTCTGGAGATAGTCGGAGATGCTGATGTAGACATCACAGGTGTGAACATAGACTCACGCCGTATCGAAAACGGCCATTTGTTTGTAGCCATGAAAGGTACACAGGTAGATGGACACAAATTTATTGGTAAGGCTATAGAACTTGGTGCTAAGGCTGTGCTTTGCGAAGATATGCCTACAGAGAAATCAGAGAATGTAACATATATAAAGGTTGCTTCTACCGAGGAGTGTGTAGGACCTGTTGCAACAGTATTCTATGGTGAGCCATCGAAGAAGCTAAAGCTTGTTGGTGTAACAGGTACTAACGGCAAGACCACCATCGCCACCTTATTATATAATATGTTTAGAAAGATGGGACACAAGTGTGGTTTGCTATCAACGGTATGCAACTATATCGAAGGCGAGGCTATACCTGCCGACCATACCACTCCTGACCCTATAGAACTCAACTTGCTGTTGCACAAGATGGTAGAGGCAGGATGCGAATATGCATTCATGGAGTGTTCAAGCCATGCGATAGCTCAAAAGCGTATCGGCGGTTTGCAATTTGCTGGTGGTATTTTCACCAACCTTACTCGCGACCACCTCGACTACCACAAGACATTCGAGAACTATCGCAATGCCAAGAAGGCATTCTTCGATATGTTGCCAAAAACAGCCTTTGCTATAACCAATGCCGACGATAAGAATGGCATGGTGATGGTTCAAAACACCAAGGCACAGGTAAAGACCTACTCTACTCGCCAAATGGCTGACTTCAAGGCACAGATCATAGAATGTCATTTCGAAGGTATGTATCTTGATATCGACGGACATGAAGTTGGTGTACAGTTCATCGGCAAATTCAATGTCAGCAACCTGCTTGCAGTATATGGTGCAGCTCGCATGCTCGGCAAGAGTGCAGAGGATGTATTGTTGGTAATGAGCACTTTGAAGAGTGTAAGCGGAAGATTGGAACCTATACGCTCACCACAAGGATTTACCGCTATTGTTGACTATGCCCATACTCCTGATGCACTTGAGAATGTACTCAATGCTATCCATGAAGTGTTGGATGGTAAGGGATCGGTGATAACAGTATGTGGAGCTGGTGGCAACCGTGATAAGGGTAAACGTCCATTGATGGCACAAGAAGCTGTAAAGCAAAGCGACAAGGTAATCATCACAAGCGACAACCCACGCTTTGAGGAGCCACAGGATATCATCAACGATATGTTGGCAGGATTAACTCCACAGCAGATGAAGAAGGTTATCTCTATAGTTGACCGCAAGGAGGCTATCCGCACAGCTTGCATGTTGGCACAGAAGGGCGACGTAATATTAGTTGCAGGTAAAGGTCATGAAGACTATCAAGAGATAAAGGGTGTGAAACATCATTTCGACGACAGAGAGAAACTGCGTGGAATATTTGCAGAATAAACAATAACTACAAGAAATGTTATACTATCTTTTCAGATTTTTAGAAGAATACGGAATCTCTGGCTCACATATGTGGGGCTACATTTCGTTTCGTGCATTACTGGCACTGATATTCTCATTGGTGATATCTGCATGGTTTGGCGAGAAATTCATTAAATATCTCAAGAGCAAGCAGATTACTGAGACTCAGCGTGATGCAAGTATCGACCCATTCGGCACAAAGAAGATTGGTGTGCCTTCTATGGGTGGTATCATCATCATTGTATCTATCCTCATCCCTGTATTATTGCTCGGACGACTCAGAAATATCTACCTATTGCTGATGATTATCACCACAGTATGGCTTGGCTTCCTTGGCGGTATGGACGATTTCATCAAGATATTCCGTCGCAACAAGGAGGGATTGAAAGGTCGCTATAAGATTGTTGGCCAGGTAGGTATCGGTCTTATCGTTGGTTTGGTGCTATGGATGTCGCCAGATGTTAAGATGAGAGAGAATCTTGCTATCGAACAGCAGGGACAGGAAATGGTGATTACCCATCAGCCTATTGCCCAAAAATCTCTAAAGACAACAATACCTTTCGTAAAGGAGCACAACCTCGACTACTCCACCCTTGTATCTTTCTGCGGTAAGTATAAGACTGCTGCAGGATGGATATTGTTTGTGATAATGACCATATTTGTTGTCACAGCAGTTAGCAATGGTGCCAACCTCAACGATGGTATGGATGGTATGTGCGCAGGTAACTCTGCGGTGATAGGTGTGGCATTGGGAATATTGGCTTACGTAAGTTCGCACATAGAATTTGCGCAATACCTTAATATAATGTATATCCCAGACAGCCAAGAGCTTGTGGTATTCATGTGTGCCTTTGTTGGTGCACTCATCGGTTTCCTATGGTATAATGCTTATCCTGCCCAAGTATTTATGGGCGATACCGGTTCGCTAACCATCGGAGGTATCATAGCAGTATGTGCCATCATCATCCACAAGGAGTTGATGTTGCCTATACTCTGCGGTATATTCTTTGTAGAGAGCCTCAGCGTTATGATACAGGTTTGGTATTACAAGATGGGTAAACGCAAAGGTATAAAGCAACGAGTATTTAAGCGCACACCTATACACGACAACTTCAGAACTACCGACGACCAGCTTGATCCTGATTGCCGCTACTTGATAAAGGCGCCTCATTCTGCAAAGCATGAGACAAAGATTACTATCAGATTCTGGATAATATCAATAATTCTTGCCGCACTAACTATCATCACCTTGAAGATAAGATAGTGGACAAAGACTAACATTTATAATTTGTCAACTAAAAGGAAAAGAAAATGAAAAGGATTGTTATTTTAGGAGCTGGCGAGAGCGGTGCTGGTGCTGCAGTGTTGGCTAAAAAGGAAGGTTTCGACGTATTCGTTTCGGATATGTCGAAAATCAACGATAAATATAAGAAGATGCTTGACGACCACAATATCGAGTGGGAAGAGGGTCATCACACAGAGGAAAAGATTCTCAACGCTTCTGAAATCATCAAGAGCCCTGGTATTCCCAAGGAGGCTCCTATGATTAAGAAGGTTATGGAGAAAGGTATTCATATCATCAGCGAGATAGAGTTTGCAAGCAGATATACAAACTCTAAGATGGTGTGCATCACTGGTAGCAATGGCAAGACCACTACCACATCTCTTATATATCATATCTTCAAGGAGGCAGGATATGATGCAGGCTTGGCTGGCAACATCGGCAAGAGCTTGGCTTTGCAGGTTGCTGAAGATCCACACGAATACTATATCATTGAGCTTAGCTCATTCCAGTTGGACAACATGTACGACTTCCATGCCAACATCGCAATCTTGCTCAACATCACTCCTGACCATCTCGACCGCTATGACTTCTGCATGCAGAACTATGTAGACGCAAAGATGCGAATCATTCAGAACCAGACAGAAAAAGATAGCTTTATCTATTGGAACGACGATCCTATCATCAAGAAAGAGCTTGAGAAATATGATATCAAAGCTATAGTATTCCCATTCTCTGAACTAAAAGAGAACGGTTCTATCGGCTACATAGAAGAGGGTAAGTATATTATCGAAAAGCCTACTCCTTTCAACATGGAGCAGGAAGAGCTCTCGCTATCAGGCAAGCACAACATATACAACTCTTTGGCTGCAGGTATTGCTACCAATATCGCAGGTATAAAGAAAGAGGTGATAAGAAAGAGCCTCAGCGACTTCCCTGGCGTGGAACACCGTTTGGAGAAGGTTACAAAGGTGGGCGGAGTACAATATATCAACGACTCAAAGGCTACCAACGTAGATGCTTGCTGGTATGCTTTGGAAAGCATGAAGACTCCTACAATCCTCATCATTGGTGGTAAAGACAAGGGAAACGACTATGATGCTATCAAGCCTTTGGTGAAAGAGAAGTGCGTAGGCTTGGTATATCTTGGAGCCGACAACAAGAAGCTTCACGACAACTTCGACAATATGGGCATCCCTGTCAGAGACACCCACTCTATGAAAGAGTGTGTAGAAGCTTGCTACGAGATGGCAAAACCTGGCGACACTGTATTGTTAAGCCCTTGCTGCGCAAGCTTCGACCTATTCAAGAACATGGAAGATCGCGGAGAGCAATTCAAAACATTAGTAAGAAATCTGTAAATATCAATAAATCAACGACATACCCCAATCAATAAAAATGAATAGCAAAACGCTAAGCAACATATTCAAAGGCGACAAGGTGATATGGATGGTTTTCTTCTTCTTGTGTGTCATCAGCGTAATCGAGGTATTCTCAGCCTCGTCTGAGCTGACATACAAGGGAGGAAACTACATGGCACCTATATTAAGGCACATAGGTCTGCTAATTCTTGGAATTGCAAGTATGGTGGTAACTCTTAATATACAATGTAAGTATTTTAAGATCATCACTCCATTCTTGCTATTGGGGTCTATATTGCTGTTGTTGATAGTATGGGTAACGGGTAATGCCACTAATGGAGCATCAAGATGGATTGGTATCATGGGATTCCAATTCCAGCCTTCTGAATTTGCCAAAGGTGCATTGGTATTGGCTACAGCTCAGATACTTAGCGCCATGCAAACAGAGAATGGTGCCGACAAGCATGCATTAAAATACATACTTCTCATCTGGGGTGCAGTGGTACCACTAATCTTAGTAGAGAACTTCTCTACAGCAGCCCTTTTATCGGCAGTGGTATTCATGATGATGATAATTGGACGTGTGCCAGGCAAACAATTAGGTATAATCTTGGGCTTAGTTGTTCTTTTTGCAGTCTTCGCCTTATCAGTAATTTGGATTACTGGTACCGACCAGTCGGAGTTAGAAAACAAGAATGCGCTGACAGAGCAAGTCGATAAAACTAACGAAGACACAGGAAAAAACAAAAAGATATTGCACCGTATGGACACATGGAAGTCGAGAATAAACAAATTCTTGGCTCACAAGGAAGTACCGCCTTCAGAAGTCGACCTTGACAAAGATGCACAGGTGGCACATGCCAATATAGCTATCGCTACATCAAACGGATATGGCAAAGGTCCGGGCAATTCTGTAGAACGCGACTTCCTTTCACAGGCTTTCTCCGACTTCATCTTTGCTATCATCATTGAAGAGATGGGAATTGAAGGCGCCATAGCTGTGGCTTTCCTATATATCATCTTGCTATTCCGTACAGGCAAGATAGCCCGACGATGCGAGAACAACTTCCCTGCCCTATTGGCTATGGGCTTAGCTCTGTTGCTTGTAACACAGGCGTTGTTCAACATGTGTGTTGCTGTTGGATTGGCTCCAGTAACTGGTCAGCCATTGCCATTGATAAGTCGTGGAGGAACTTCTACTATCATCAATTGTGTTTATATAGGTGTGATTCTGAGCATAAGCCGTTCTGCTAAAAAGAAAGAAAACAACAGCGACTTTACAAAGAAACCTACGGTGGCAACAGCTATCGCAAAATAATCACAATAAAAATAGCACATAACAAAAAATTTGATTACTTTTGCAAAAACATAAAAGCATAAGAAAATGGACAGCAATTTAAGAATTATCATAAGTGGTGGAGGCACAGGAGGACACATCTTTCCTGCCATCTCTATTGCTAACGCCATTAAGGCAAAACACCCTGACGCACAGATTCTTTTCGTAGGAGCATTAGGACGTATGGAAATGCAACGCGTACCTGCAGCAGGCTACGAGATAAAGGGTTTGCCAATATGCGGTTTCGACAGGAAGCATCTGCTAAAGAACATTGCAGTACTCTTCAAAATATGGAAGAGCCAACACATGGCTAAGAAGATTATCAAAGACTTCAAGCCTATGGCAGCAGTGGGTGTAGGTGGATATGCAAGCGGTCCTACTCTCAACCAATGTGCAGCAATGGGAATACCTTGCTTGATTCAAGAGCAAAACTCTTACGCTGGTGTCACCAATAAGTTGTTGGCAAAGAAGGCAAGCAGGATATGCGTAGCCTATGAGGGTATGGACAGATTCTTCCCTGCCGATAAGATTATCATGACAGGCAACCCTGTAAGACAGAATGTTCTTCAGACAGACATAACAAAAGAAGAAGCACGCAAGGCTTTCGGACTCGAACCTGACAAGAAGACTATCCTCGTAGTAGGCGGAAGTCTTGGAGCAAGAACTGTAAACGAAAGTATCATCAACCATCTCGACATGGTAGAGAATGCTGACGTGCAGATAATATGGCAGACTGGTAAATACTACAACAAAGCCATAATGGACACCTTGGCACAGCATAAGCCAATAAAGAACCTTAAGGTTATGGACTTCATCAGCGATATGGGTGCTGCCTACAAGGCTGCCGACTTGGTGATAAGTCGTGCAGGAGCAAGTTCTATCAGCGAATTCTGCTTGATTGGCAAACCAGTAATCTTGGTTCCAAGTCCAAATGTAGCTGAAGACCATCAGACAAAGAACGCTTTAGCATTGGTAAACAAGGATGCTGCACTATATGTAAAAGATATAGAGGCTCCAGACACATTGTTAGACACTGCGCTAAAGACTGTTAACAACGAGGCTAAGTTGGCTTCACTCTGTGAGAACATAAAGAAGTTGGGACTTAAAAACTCTGCCGACGTCATTGCCGACGAAGTTATAAAACTTGCAACAGGTAAATAAAAAGAATTAAGAGGTGATATCGAATAGAATGTCATCACATATAATTGAAGTAACAAACAATGGAAATTAAAGATATCAAGGCTGTTTATTTTGTTGGCGCAGGCGGTATTGGCATGAGCGCAATTGCAAGATATTTCATTCATAGAGGCATCGTGGTTGCCGGATACGACAAGACACCATCCAATCTCACCAAGCAACTGGAGAAAGAGGGTATGCTCATACACTACACAGAAGATGTAACAGAGATTCCTCATGCTTGCAAAGACCCAAAGACATGCCTTGTGATATATACTCCTGCCATTCCTGCAGAACACAAAGAACTGGTATTCTTCCGTGAAGGCGGATTCGAAATACAAAAGAGAGCTCAAGTGCTTGGCACATTGACACGCACTCATAAGGGACTATGCGTAGCAGGAACTCACGGCAAGACCACCACATCTACTATGTGTGCTCACATAATGCATCAAAGTAGCATAGACTGCAACGCTTTCCTTGGCGGTATATCAAAGAATTATGGCACCAACTATATTCTTTCCGACAATAGCGACTATGTAGTGATAGAGGCAGATGAGTTCGACCGTTCATTCCATTGGCTAAGACCTTGGATGAGTGTGATAACAGCCACAGACCCAGACCATCTTGATATCTATGGCACCAAAGAGGCTTATCTCGAAAGCTTCCGCCACTATACAGAGTTGATACAACCAGGCGGTGCTTTGATCATACACAAAGGTCTTGAGATGAAGCCTAACGTACAAGAAGGAGTTAAGGTTTACGAATACTCTCTCGACAAAGGCGATTTCCATGCAGAGAACATAAAGATTGACAACGGCAATATCACCTTCGACTTTATTTCTCCAATAGAATGCGTTAAGAATGTAGAGCTTGGCAACCCTGTACCTATCAACATTGTAAATGGTGTAGCAGCTATGGCTATGGCTCAGCTCAACGGATGTACAGCAGAAGAACTAAGATACGGCATGGCTACATATCGTGGTGTAGACCGTCGTTTCGACTTCGCCCTCAAGAACGATCGTCATGTGCTGATATCCGACTATGCTCATCATCCAAAGGAAATATTCCAAAGTGCAAAGAGCATAAAGCAACTATATAGCAACAGAAAAATTACCGCAATATTCCAACCTCACCTATATACTCGCACACGCGACTTCTATAAAGACTTTGCTGACGCTTTGAGTCAGCTTGATGAGGTTATACTATGCGATATCTATCCTGCTCGCGAACAACCTATACCTGGCGTAACAAGCAAACTAATATACGATAATCTCACCGAAGGTGTAGAAAAGAGCATGATAAAGACAGATGAGGTCCTCAACCTCGTAAAGAGCCGCGACTTTGATGTCCTTGTGATACTTGGAGCTGGCGACTTGGACAATCAGGTTCCTAAGATAGCAAAAATACTCGAAAGTAAAAAATGAGACTAAATTGGAAAAAAGCAGGACTTGTCGTTATGGACATTGTTCTTGGAGCATACCTAATAATGGCTTTCACCGCGTTCAACAAACCCGATGAAAAGTCAAAGATATGCACCAAGGTCAACATCAATATCCAAGACGAGAGCACCAATGGTTTCATCAATGCTAAAGAGATAAAGAATCGACTGGAAAAGCAACATCAGTACCCACTGTCGAAAAAGATGATTGATATCAATACCCGACAGATAGAAGAAAGCCTTAAGCGTTCTGCTTTCGTAAAGACAGCAGAATGCTATAAGACACAAGATGGCACTGTATGCATAACACTTACCCAGCGAATGCCTATTGTGAGAATAAAGTCAGTGAATGGCGACGACTACTATGTGGACGATAAAAACAGTATCATGCCTAACTCACATTACACTTCCGACCTCATTATCACTACAGGCTATGTGTCGAGAGCTTATGCACAAAACTATATAGCATATTTGGCAAATACTCTTATGGAAAACGACTTCTGGAAAAACCAGATTGAACAAATCAACGTTACTCCAGACTTAGGAATAGAGTTGGTGCCTCGTGTGGGCAACCATATTGTATATATAGGACAATTACCAAAGTGCAACGATAAGAACCTAAGAGGAAAAGAGATTAAGAACTTCGTTGACAAGAAATTGAATCGATTGAGAAAATTCTACCTCTACGGACTCTCACAGGCAGGCTGGAACAAATATTCATACATAAATCTGGAATTTGACAACCAGATAATATGCAAAAAAAGAAGTCTAAAGAAAACTGAAACCCGAACCGAAAACGTAATATAGTGTATGGCTGAATTTATTGTAGCAATAGAACTTGGGTCGTCTAAGATGACCGGAATTGCAGGAAAGAAAAACCTTGACGGTAGCATAAACATACTTGCTGTTGTTAAGGAAGATAATATAGATTGCATCCGCAAAGGTATAATCTATAACGAAGACAAGACCATTCAATCTCTTACCAACATCATAAAGAAACTTGAAGCCAGCCTCAAAACTAAAATCAAGCAGGTGTATGTTGGTGTTGGCGGTCAGTCTATTCGTAGTGTAAAAAGCACTAATATTAAGACTCTTCCTGTAGAAACTACTGTTTCACAGGATATGATAAACGAGCTCATGGATGCCAATCGCAATATGTCATACCCTGAGCAAGAGATTCTTGACGCAATAACATTGGAATACAAGGTTGACGCACAGTATCAAATCGACCCTGTAGGCATCCAATGCTCACGCCTTGAAGGTAATTTCCTCAATATTCTTTGGAGAAAGACTTTCTATCGCAAACTCAACAAATGTTTCGATAATGCAGGTATAGCCATCGCTGAAATGTATCTTGCACCATTGGCTCTTGCCGAAAGTGTGCTCACTCCTGCAGAAAAGCGCTCGGGATGTTTGTTCGTTGACCTCGGTGCTGATACTACAACGGTATCTGTATATTCAAAGAACATTCTCCGTCATCTTGCAGTTATTCCTCTTGGTGGAAACAATATCACAAAGGATATTGCTTCGTTGCAAATCGAAGAGAAGGATGCTGAAAACATGAAGCTAAAATATGCCAGTGCTTTCACCGACAACAACGATATCGACAACAACAAGAAATACCCTATCGACAACGACCGTAGTGTAGACAGCAGAAAGTTTATTGAGATTGTTGAAGCTCGCACACAGGAAATCATTGAGAATGTATATTCACAGATTCCAAGCGAATATATCGACAAATTGCTTGGTGGCATAATCATCACAGGCGGTGGTTCTAACATGAAGAACATCGATGTAGCGTTCCGCAACATCACCCATATGGAAAAGATTAGAATCGCTAAGTTTGTTCATCAGACAATAAATTCTAACAGCCCAAGCATCACAGCTCAAGATGGCTCTATGAACACAGTATTGGCTATCTTAGCTAAGGGCGACATGAATTGTGCAGGCGACGAGTTGTCGAACGACTTGTTCAACAACAATGTTGATACTCGCTCTAATGGTTCTGTGCTCTCTACTGAAACTCCTAAGGCACCACGTACTCCTGGTACAGGCGTAGTGATGACTGAGGCAGAAAAGAAAGCCAAAGAAGAGGAAGAAGCAAGAAAGAAGAAAGAAGCCGAAGAAGAAGAGAAGCGCAGAAAGGAAGAAGAGGCACGTTTGGAAAAAGAACGTCGCGAAAACTCTCCTGCTCACAAGGTGTTCAGAGGCATTAAGAACTTCCTCAAGAAGGTTACTGAGGAGGAGGAGTAAACCAATAATTCTAAACAACAAACGCATAATACATAGTTAATATGGCTGACAATAATAATAGACCTACTATCCTCGACTTCGGTGAGGAAGAAAAAGGTAATAGCATAATAAAGGTCATCGGTGTAGGTGGTGGCGGTGGTAATGCCGTAAACCACATGTACCGTGATGGCATCCATGATGTTACGTTCGTACTCTGTAACACAGACAACCAGGCGCTCAACGACTCTCCTGTTCCTGTACACCTCCAGCTTGGTAAGGAAGGACTTGGAGCTGGCAATAAGCCTGAGCGTGCTCGTCAGGCAGCAGAAGAAACCCTCGACGACATCAGAAATATGCTTAATGATGGCACCAAGATGGCTTTCATCACCGCAGGTATGGGTGGTGGAACTGGTACTGGTGCAGCTCCTGTCATCGCTCGTGTTAGCAAGGAGATGGGAATCCTTACTGTTGGTATCGTCACAATACCTTTCAAATTTGAAGGTCCAAAGAAAATCGACCAGGCTCTCGATGGTGTTGAGCAAATGGCCAAGCACGTAGACGCATTGCTCGTTATCAACAACGAGCGCTTGCGCGAGATATATCCCGACCTCGGAGTGCTTGATGCTTTTGCAAAGGCAGACGACACATTGAGTATTGCTGCCAAGAGTATTGCGGAGATTATCACCGTTCACGGACTCATCAACCTTGACTTCAACGATGTTAAGACGGTGCTCAAAGATGGTGGTGTAGCTATCATGAGTACTGGTTTCGGACAGGGTGAAGGCAGAGTTAAAAATGCTATCAAAGATGCACTCAACTCTCCATTGCTCAACGACAATGATGTCTTCAACTCTAAGAAGATTCTTCTTTCTATAACCTTCTCAAGCAATCAAGGTAAGTCGACTGGTCTTACCATGGACGAGATGAATGATGTCAACGACTTCATGGCAAAGTTTGGCGACGACTTCGAACTTAAATGGGGATTGGCTCTCGACCCAGATCTTGAAGATAAGGTTAAGGTTACCATCCTTGCAACAGGCTTCGGTATCGAAGATGTTGACGTAATGAGCAACCACAACCAAAAGCGCACACAGGAAGAGGCTGACCGCAGAGCAGAGGAGGCTGAGAAGAAAGCTGAAAAGCAAGATAGACGCAACAGATATTATAGAGACGACCCTAAGACACAGAACAAGCGTCGTCCACACATATATCTTTTCCGTCAGGAAGATCTCGACAACGAAGATGTAATCCTTGCTGTAGAGAACACACCAACCTACAAGCGTACACGTCAAACACTTGAAGAAATTCGTCGCCAGGCAAGTGGTATCACTATGGCTACCGAAGACAAGAAAGAACCCGTACAGGGCGTAATCAGTTTCTCTGACGAGGATAAAGATTATCGTTAACGGTCAAACACTATAATAAAGACATATAGCAGCATCGCATGGTGCAACTATATGTCTTTTCTTTTATACCTATATATAATAGCGCTTTATAAAATATATCAAAACAACTCTCTCAAAACATCTAAGGTATGCATCTCAGGGAAACTTGGCACATGAATGCCGTAGTATTTCAGCAATACATCAAGCAACTGATTGCGCTCTTGCCGAGACATTTTGAAAAGATGCATATTCTCATAATTCATCCTTAGCAATGTCAACATCTTGCTTGCATCATTAGGCAACAACACGTCGGGATGAAAAGGTTTTGCCATACAAAATGTTCCACTACGCAAATCGAAAAAACATCCTTCTGTATAATCCTCTATGTTGGGCGAAAAACCTACAAACTTAGCAAGCCTCATCATAAAGACAAGATGAAAGTTGGAAATATGCTCTTCCTTACCATCAAGCCACTCCAAACTCGACCTTATATAATTATATAATAATGTGTTGCGCTGTTCATCCCTTGTAACAGCACACAGAAATTCAGACAGAAACATCACGATACACATTTTCGAAGGATCTATCATCATAGAGCTATAAGGAAAAGCCAACGATGCAGACTTCAACGATTGCAGACTTTTAGTCTGCCGTACATCGATTTCAATATCAAGCAAGGTGAGCGATTGAAAGAACGAGCGACGAAAACGAGCCTTAGGAGAATTGGAAATAGACGCCACTACCGACACTCGTCCCAATTCTTCAGTAAACAGGTCGATAATAAATTTATTATCCCCATATTTCACCATTTTAAGCACTAACGCTTGTGTTTTTGTCAACATATCAGTGCAAAAGTACAAAAAATCAAGCATTTATGAAAAATTTCTCTCGAAAAATTTGCAGCATTAAAATAAATGCAGTACCTTTGCATCCGCTAAATAAGCCATGGTCCCTTCGTCTATCGGTTAGGACGAGAGATTTTCATTCTCTAAAGAGCAGTTCGATTCTGCTAGGGACTACAAGAAAATAAAAAGAATAATATAAAGATGGCAAATCACAAATCATCAGTTAAAAGAATTCGTCAGACGAAGACTAAGACTTTGCACAATAAGTATTATGCAAAGACAATGCGCAACGCTGTACGTAAGCTTCGCGCTATGACTGACAAGGAAGAGGCTGTAAAGCTCTATCCTACAGTACAGAAGATGCTTGACAAGTTGGCTAAGACCAACATCATCCACAAGAACAAGGCTGCAAACTTGAAGTCAAGCCTCGCCCTCCACATCAACAGCTTGGGCTAATTATAGGCTTTGGCTGCAAATGGCAGACAAAAGATAAATAGGTCATAAACCGCAAGGTTTATGACCTAATTCTTTTTATATCTATACCAACCTATATATACCTTCCTAACGCTTATTATCCTCCTACCTCCTTAACACAATTGCATTAAATTACGCAATTAACTTCCCCTTTCGACTAACCTACTGTTAGTAGGTCATCGAAGCCTGCTTCGATGGCCAACGAAGCAAGCTTCATTTGCCAATGAAGCCTGTTGCGTTTTCCGCAACACTTTTTGAGCTTAATTATTGCAACTTACTACAAAAATCAACCATAAAAATATTTCGTTAATTCAATTATTTTTTATATCTTTGCACAATATAAGCATTATATAAAAATGGAAGAAAATCAGAACACAGAAAATAATTATTCCGCCAGTAACATCCAGGTGCTGGAAGGTCTTGAGGCCGTTCGTAAGCGCCCTGCCATGTATATTGGCGATATTAGTGAGAAAGGTCTTCACCATCTTGTAAACGAGACCGTCGACAACTCTATCGACGAGGCTATGGCTGGTTATTGTACCGATATCGAGGTTACAATCAACGAAGACGAGTCTATCACCGTACAAGACAACGGTCGTGGTATCCCTGTTGATATGCACGAGAAGTTGCACAAGAGCGCCCTTGAAGTGGTAATGACTGTGCTCCACGCCGGAGGTAAGTTCGACAAGGGTTCCTACAAGGTCAGCGGTGGTCTCCATGGTGTTGGTGTAAGCTGTGTTAACGCTTTGTCTACCCACATGATGTCACAGGTATTCCGCGATGGCAAAATCTATCAGCAGGAATACGAGAAAGGAAAGCCTTTGTATCCTGTAAAGGTGGTTGGCGAAACCGAACTTAGAGGTACTCGCCAGCAGTTCTGGCCAGATTCAACAATCTTCACTACCACACACTATCAGTGGGATATCATCGCACGCCGTATGCGTGAGCTTGCTTACCTCAACGCAGGTATCCGCATCACTCTTCGCGACCTTCGCCCAGACGAGGAAGGCAAGACAAAGGAAGAAGTATTCCATGCAAAGGATGGTTTGAAGGAGTTTGTTCGCTACGTAGACCGTCACCGTCAGCACTTGTTCGACGATGTTATCTATCTCAAGACAGAGAAGAACAATATTCCTATCGAGGTGGCTGTGATGTACAACACCGACTATTCTGAGAATATCCACTCATACGTCAACAATATCAACACCATAGAGGGCGGTACACACCTCACAGGTTTCCGAATGGCTCTCACCCGCACTCTGAAAGCATATGCAGAGGCAGACCCTACTATCTCTAAGCAGATAGAGAAGGCAAAGGTAGATATTGCACCAGAGGACTTCCGTGAAGGTCTTACTGCAGTTATCTCTATCAAGGTTGCCGAGCCACAGTTCGAAGGTCAGACAAAGACTAAGCTTGGCAATAGCGAGGTGCAGGGTGCGGTTCAGCAGGCTGTTAACGAGGCTCTCTCTTACTATCTCGAGGAGCATCCTACAGAGGCTAAGCAGATTTGCGAAAAGGTGGTGCTTGCTGCTACAGCACGTATCGCAGCTCGCAAGGCTCGCGAGAGTGTACAGCGCAAGACTGTTATGACAGGTGGCGGATTGCCTGGCAAGCTTGCCGACTGTTCTAATAAGGACCCAAAGAATTGCGAGATATTCCTTGTCGAGGGTGACTCTGCGGGAGGTTCTGCCAAGCAGGGTCGCGACCGCTATACACAGGCCATCCTTCCTTTACGCGGAAAAATTCTTAACGTAGAAAAGGTACAATGGCACAAGGTATTCGAAGCTGAGTCTGTAATGAATATCATCCAGTCTATCGGAGTTCGCTTCGGTGTAGATGGCGAAGATTCTAAGGAGGCTAACACAGATAAGCTGCGCTACGACAAGATTATCATCATGACCGATGCCGACGTCGATGGTTCTCACATCGACACCCTTATCATGACATTGTTCTATCGCTTCATGCCAAAGGTTATTCAGGAAGGTCACCTCTACATCGCTACTCCACCATTGTACAAGTGTACATACAAGAAGTTCAGCGAGTATTGCTACACCGAGCAGCAGCGCCAGGCTTTCATCGACAAGTATGTTGATGGCCGCGACGACGACAAGGCTTTGCACACACAGCGCTACAAAGGTCTTGGTGAGATGAACCCTTCTCAGCTTTGGGAAACCACTATGGATCCTAAGAGCCGTCTGCTGAAGCAGGTTACTATCGAGAATGCAGCCGAGGCTGATGAGATTTTCTCTATGCTCATGGGCGACGATGTAGAGCCACGTCGTGAATTCATTGAGAAGAATGCTACATATGCTAATATCGACGCATAATATTTAAACCATAATACTAAAGGGGAACTCTGTAGGGCCACAAAGGCTTCAGGGTTCCCTTTTTAAAAATCCTTTAAGCAGTAATGAAACTATTATCTAAATCTACGGCAATCCTACTTGCCTTGACAAGCTTCGGCAATGCCTATGCCGAACAACTACCTATGCGCCTATGGTACAACCGTCCTGCGGTGTTTTTTGAAGAAGCCTTGCCTATCGGCAACGGTAAAATGGGCGCCATGATATATGGCGGTGTTGACGACAACACACTTTACCTCAACGACATCACACTATGGACAGGCAAACCTGTTGACCACAATCTCGACAAGGATGCTCACACATGGTTGCCAAAGGTGCGTGAAGCTCTTTTCAATGAAGACTATCGTAAGGCAGAAGACCTGCAGAAACATATCCAAGGTCCTAACAGCCAATACTATCAGCCTCTTGCCACACTTCATATCTACGATGAAATGGGCAAAAAAGCCACAAACTATTACCGTTCGCTAAGTATAGATAGCGCTATCTGTCGCGATTCTTATACCATCAACGGTGTAAACTATAGTCGTGAATACTTTGCTTCAAACCCTGACAAGCTCATCGCTATTCGTCTGAAAGCAGATAAGTCAGGAGCTATCACTCAGCAAATAATGCTTACTGGTCAGACTCCTCACAAGGTGAAAGCAAGCAACAATCAGCTCACTATGACTGGTCATGCTGTTGGCGACCCACTCAACTCAGTACACTTCTGCACCATCCTGCAGGCAAATGCCAAAGATGGTACTATCAGCGCCACAGACTCTTCATTATATATAAAAGGTGCAACCGACGTTACTATCTATATCGTAAACGAAACCAGCTTCAATGGCTCCGATAAGCATCCTGTTACGCAGGGCGCTCCATATATAGAGGCTGCAGCCGACGACATTTGGCACACCAAGAACCATAAATACGATGAATTCTTATCGCGCCATGTTGCCGACTATAGCAAGTATTTCTCTCGCCTATCGTTCACCCTCGATGGAGCTAAATACAATTACGACATTCCTACCGACTCTTTGCTAAAGCAATATACCGACAAGGGTGGACAGAGCCGTTACCTCGAAATGCTATATATGCAATATGGTAGATATCTGCTTATATCTTGCTCTCGAACACCTGGTGTACCAGCCAACTTGCAAGGCCTATGGGCAAACAAGCTATATTCGCCTTGGCGAGGCAACTACACAGTAAATATCAACCTTGAGGAAAACTATTGGCCAGCCGAAGTTGCCAACCTCTCTGAAATGGCAATGCCACTATGGGACTTCATGCAACAGTTGGCAAAGAATGGTAGCTACGTGGCTAAAAACTACTACGGTATAAACCGCGGATGGTGTTCAAGCCATAATAGCGACCTATGGGCAATGGCAAACCCTGTGGGCGAGAAACACGAAAGTACCACATGGAGCAACTGGAATATGGGATTAGCTTGGCTTTCGCAAGCTCTATGGGAACACTATGCCTTCACTATGGACAAGCAATTCCTCGCTACTACAGCTCTCCCAATCCTTAAAGGCGCTACTGAGTTTTGCGAAGATTGGCTCATAGAGAATCCTCACAAAAAGGGCGAACTCTTCACAGCTCCTTCTACAAGTCCAGAGAACAAATACCGCTTGGCTGATGGTTTCAAGGGTGGCACATGCTATGGTGGTACTGCCGACCTCGCCATCATTCGCGAGTTATTCAACAACACTATTGCTGCAAGCAAAATCTGTGATGGCACCACATTGGCATCAGTAGAAGACAAACTACAGCGCCTGCATCCTTACACCGTAGGCAAGATGGGCGACATCAACGAATGGTATTTCGATTGGGACGACGAGGACTTCCAGCATCGTCATCAGAGCCATCTCATCGGCCTATACCCAGGTCATCAGATAACTCCTATCAAGACTCCTGACCTTGCAAAGGCTTCAGTCCGCAGTCTTGAGATAAAGGGCGATAAGACAACAGGATGGAGCACAGGATGGAGAATAAACCTTTGGGCTCGCCTCAATCGTCCTGACCAAGCATACCATATTTATCAGAAGTTGCTCACCTACGTGAGTCCTGATGAATACAAAGGTCCTGACCGTCGCAGAAGCGGAGGCACCTACCCTAACCTCTTCGATGCTCACCCACCTTTCCAGATAGATGGCAACTTTGGCGGTACTGCTGGCGTATGCGAGATGCTTGTGCAGAGTTCGCTTGAGCTAACTGCTGCCAACCAGCCAATGGCTACTATCACCCTCCTTCCTGCATTGCCAAACGAATGGAGCAAGGGCGAAATAAAGGGTATCAAAGCTCGTGGCGGTTATACTATCGACATGAAATGGGCTAACGGCAAGGTTGTAGAGGCTATTATAACAGCTTCTGTCAACGGCAAAGCCACCATCAACTACAATGGCTCATCAAAGCAAATATCTCTCAAAGCAGGTAAAAAGAAAGTACTGAAGTAAAGAATACATATATATAAAAGGAATATTTTCAATTTTAACGATGCTTAGACTATTGGTTATCATATCATGCATGTTGTCCACATTGATGGCAATGGCTCAGGAGTACAACCTACGTTGGATTTCTTCGCCAAGCGTTGACTCTACTGCTCAGATATGGTATCGCAACCAATACGTACATCATAAGAAAATAAAGAAAGCCTACGTCTGCATAGCCACTACTGGCTATGCAGACCTTTATATAAATCGTCGCAACGCAAGTCGCTATTATCTTGCGCCCTACCGACAGCCATATTCCAACGACCCTGTTTCTACTACCTACGACATCACTCGCTTTTCGCGTAGCGATACCACTACCATTGCCGTATGGTATTCACCTTCATACCCACATATCAACAATCGCCAACTATCCCTTATCTATTATGGCACCTATCAGGATGGCTCATCATTCTCTTTTACTTCCGACGAATCTTGGCTCTGCCGCCCATCATGCTCGCAGTTTAATAACAAAGGTAGCGAGACTATCGACGGTAGAATCGATAAAAATGAGTGGAAGGCTAATCAAATCAACGACCTTGCATTATGGCAAGGATGCAAAAAGCAGCCCATTTCACCGAATGAATATCCCCATTCCACCGATAACCTCAATAATACCATAGAGAGTATCATTCCCTATCGCTACTTCGATGTAGAAAAAGATACCATAACCTATGATTTCGGTTTAGGCTTCATTGGCTTTGCCCGTGTTACCCTTCGTGGTGCGAGAAAGGGCGAACGTATTTTCATTGGCGACATGGAATATATCTGCAGCGGTCAGCTTGATGAGCAAGCTTGCCTACGCTTCACCACAATGCCTGTCCGCAAACTAACTATCTATGGCGACAATAAGTTTCGTGCTGACCATATAGTAAATGTAGAAGGCATTAGCATAATAAGCCACTAATAAGGTATATCAACTCACACTTTATTAGTTTACTAATATCAGAAGATTGGTAAGATAAATCGACCAATTATCGACACTTTCTTGTACTTTTCTGTTGACAATTCAACCAAATTATGTATATTTGCAAAAGAAACAGAAAAGAAAAGGAAAAATGGACGATTATCAGATGCACCCTATCACCATCGACTCTATAAAGAGCATATGCAACTGCGACTATCTTGACAACGATCTTGTAATATTCGACGAGATTGCTAAAGTTCCTATACCCGACGAACCTCGCCGTATGGGTTGCATATTGATGGCGCTATGTCTGAACGGCACAGCTACATATAATGTGGATACAAAGGCGCACCACGTGAAGGCTGGAGACGTGATAATAATAAGTACCAACCAGGTGACAGACAGCTTCAATATGTCTGCCGACTGTAGTGGTATGGCCTTTATGATGTCTGAGAACTTCTTCCGCGAGATTATATCGGGCATGCACGAGATATCTTCTCTGTTTCTCTTCTCACGCCAGCATCCCGTATGCAACTTGGAACCCGACGAAGTATATCTTACAAAGAACTACATAAAGGCTCTTATCTATAAGCTAAAAGAGAACACCCATCGCTATCGCCGTGAAACTGTGATGTCGCTATTGCGCACCATGATTTATGACCTCAGCAATGTGATATACCGTATAATGCAAGACAACGAGAAAAAGAGTACTCGTGCTGATAGGATATTCTCAGAGTTCTTGCTGTTGGTAGAAAACAACTATCGCACTCAGCGACGTGTGGGATGGTATGCGCTAAACTTAGGCATCACACCAAAATATCTATCAGAGATGGTGAGAGTGGCAAGCAGACGCACACCAAACGACTGGATAGACGACTATGTGACGCTTGAGCTAAGAGTATTACTTAGGAATACCAACAAGAACATAAAAGAGATAACAGAAGAGATGAACTTCCCTAACCAAAGTTTCCTTGGCAAATATTTCAAGGAGCATGTAGGAATAAGCCCTTCTGCATATCGCAAGGGTAAATAGATTACACTTTATAAAAAAGGAAAACAAATAAAACAATAATGCGCAAGACAACATCTTGCGCATTTTCTATTCTTCATCAGCCTTCTCTTGAAGCCAATAATGTTTCTGCTATTTCGCATAGTTCCTGATACCACTCTTTGCCAAAGCGACGAACTAATGGACCTTCGAGGAACTTATATACAGGCAAGCCTAAGTCCCTACCCTTTTCTACTGCCGGACGGCATACATCCCAACGATTATAGTTAAGACCTACAAGACCGCCAGCAAATCGTTTCTCACGAATAGGATAAAGAGCACAAGAGATAGGCTTTATAAACTTTGTTTTGCCACCACGATAAGCACGCTCAAGAGCACACAGACAGCAACCATTCTCATAGCATGTAAACACACAGTCTTTACCATTTACGATGCTCGTAACAAGGTCGCCATCACAATCGTTGTATGCCACACCTTGCTTATCGACAACAGCCTGCGCAGAAGCACTCATATCGTTCCATACAATGTCGAGAGCATCTTCTATGCCAGCTATCTCGTCCATGGTTAGCGGAGCACCTGCATCGCCCTCCACACAACATTCACCCTTGCACTTGTCAAGGTCGCAACAGAATTTCTCAGTAATAATATCTGGCGACACCAATACGTCGCCCACTTGTATAATATGTAATTCTTGCATATTCTGTAAGTCTTTACCACTCTATAGTCTTTTCTCCATTCTGCGCCAAATACTCATTGCAGCGCGAGAACTGATGATTGCCAAACCATCCTCCTCTGTTTGCAGACAAAGGTGAAGGATGCACGCTCTCAAGCACCAAATGCTTATTTTGGTCAATAAGATACTTCTTGCTACGAGCAAAACCGCCCCAAAGCATAAACACCAAGTGTTCACGCTTGTCGCTCAATGCCTTTATGGCAGCATCGGTGAATGTTGTCCATCCCAATCGCTGATGGCTATTGGCAACATGTGCCCTTACAGTAAGTGTAGCATTTAGCAACAGCACACCCTGAGTAGCCCAGCGAGTAAGGTCGCCAGATTTAGCTGCCGGTTTACCAAGGTCGAGCTCTATCTCCTTGAAGATATTGATGAGCGAAGGAGGAGGCGTAACGCCTTCAGGCACCGAGAAACTCAATCCCATAGCCTGACCAGGCTCATGATAAGGGTCTTGACCTATTATCACCACCTTTACATCGTCAAACGGACAAAGGTTGAAGGCATTAAAAATCTTGTTGCCTGGAGGGAAACATTGATAATGCAAGTACTCTTCCCTCACCAGATTAGTGAGGTTAACGAAATATTGCTTATCAAACTCTGCACCAAGGTGCTGTTTCCAAGAAGATTCTATTTCTACGTTCATAGGGAGAAAAAAGAAAGAAAGCCTCACTCCCAGCCCCTCTCCAAAGGGGAGAAGGAAGTAATTAGCATTATTGCTGGGAGTGAGGTTTTAAAATATTTTGTAGAGGGGTGAGGCTACTATTAGTCTTCGATAAGGCACTCGCCTGTCATTTCTGCAGGCTGCTCCAAGCCCATGATATGGAGGATAGAAGGAGCAACGTCAGCCAAACGACCATCCTTAACTGTTGCTGAGTTGTTGTCAGTAACATAGATGAATGGAACAGGGTTCAAAGAGTGAGCGGTGTTTGGTGTACCGTCTTCGTTGATAGCGTTATCAGCGTTACCGTGGTCAGCGATGATGATAGCTTCGTAGTCGTTAGCCTTAGCAGCCTCGATAACCTCGCGAACGCAGTTGTCAACAGCATGTACAGCCTTAGCAATAGCATTGTAGATACCTGTATGACCAACCATATCGCCATTAGCGAAGTTTACAACGATGAAATCATACTCCTGAGTGTTGATAGCACCTACGAGCTTATCCTTAACCTCGTAAGCAGACATCTCTGGCTTCAAGTCGTAAGTAGCAACCTTTGGAGAAGGTACCAAGATACGATCCTCGCCCTCGTATGGAGTCTCACGACCACCATTCAAGAAGAATGTAACGTGAGCATATTTCTCTGTTTCTGCAGTATGGAGCTGCTTCTTGCCATTAGCTGCAAGATACTCACCAAGAGTATTGGTAACATTCTCCTTAGGGAAGAGGATGTTTACGCCCTTGAAGCTTGCATCATATGGAGTCATGCAGAAATACTGCAATCCAGGAATAGTATTCATTCCCTCTTCAGGCATATCCTGCTGAGTCAATACCTGTGTAAGCTCCTTAGCACGGTCGTTACGATAGTTGATGAAGATAACAACATCGCCCTCGCCGATAGTACCGTCTACATTAGAATTGCTGATTGCCTTGATAAACTCGTCGGTTACGCCCTCGTCGTAGCTTTCCTGCATAGCCTGAACCATATCGGCAGACTTCTTGCCTTCGCCCTTTACCAAGAGGTCGTAAGCTTCCTTCACACGATTCCAACGCTTATCACGATCCATAGCATAGAAACGACCAATGATGCTTGCGATATGTGCGCCATTGTTGTCGCAGCACTTCTGTACATCCTCGATAAAGCCCTTACCGCTCTTAGGGTCGGTATCACGACCGTCCATGAAGCAATGTACGAACACCTTGTCTGTCAAACCATACTCCTTGCCAATCTCGATGAGCTTGAAGAGATGGTTAAGTGAAGAGTGTACACCACCAGTAGAAGTAAGACCCATCAAGTGGAGCTTCTTACCGTTATCGCGAGCATAGCTGTAAGCCTTTATCACTTCCTTGTTGTTGAGGATTTCGCCGCTTTCGCAAGCCTTGTTGATCTTCACCAAGTCCTGATATACGATACGACCTGCACCGATATTAAGGTGACCAACCTCAGAGTTACCCATCTGACCATTAGGCAAACCTACATCTTCGCCAGAAGTCTGGAGTGAAGAGTGAGCCGAAACGGCTGTAAGATAATCAAGATAAGGAGTTGGAGTGTTATAGATAACATCACCTTTACCATGCTGACCGATTCCCCATCCATCGAGAATCATCAAAAGAGCTTTTTTTGCCATAATTACTATTTTATTATAAGTTTATTGTATTCCGTTGCAAAATTACTATAATTCAGTGGAAACACAAAACAAGCGAGCCAATAATTTTGACTCGCTTGTTTGCCTATTATATTAATAATTCTTTATGCCGTTTAATGTAAGTTATTACCTTAACACCTTCTTTACAGTACCATCAGAATACTTCACGATGTTGATGCCTGCACCAAGAGTCTGGCGCAAAGTGCCATCAGTAGAATATATTGCTGTAGGAACCTTTACAGAGTTTTGCTCAATACCTTTGACAGCAGTTGAAGCAGCTGTAACAATTACATCGTCGAGGAAGAAACGCTTACCAGGAGTAAACTTTATCTTTATATTGTCTGAACCTGTGATGGTAGCGGTGAATGTCTGCCATGAATCTGTAGTCATATTGAATGAAGAAGGAGAAATAGTAGCATCGCCATCTATTGAGACTGACAGACGTGTATCATCTTTACCCCAAGGAGCAGCACGGAATGTAAGAGTGGCAGTACCGTCTATCTCGATAGCAGGAGTTGTAGCTTCGCCTTTCTTCTTGCTTGAACCAAAACGAGCACAACCATCAGCACCATGAGGACTTTCAGAATACCAGCCAGCATTGTCAGCTTCAAAGTCTGAGTCAGCAAATCTTCCTGCTCCACTAAACATATTATCATTACCACCTGTACCAGCACAAGCATCAAAGGTTTCAGAGAATATAACTTCGCCAGTAGGAGTATTTGGTGAAGACGAATTGAAGTAGTTAGGACCAAAGTCCATAGAAGCCACACCGTCGCTTGTTACTGCGATATTGCGGATTGCTACATCCATGTATTTCTTGCCATCACTATTTTTTGTATATATAGCATTAGATGGACGTGATAAATTAGTCAAGCTATCATTGCCCTTATAAGGATATGGGTCGCCCAAGTATGTTGTCTTGGTGTAGCCTTGCTGAGTTTTGCTATAATACTTAGAGTCGTCATCATTGTCGGCATGGAATATAGTCATGCGCTGATGAGGGTTTGTGAATTGCAAATCAGAATCATATCCTGTGGTATTTACCATATTATAATCCCATACCGTTTGGTCGAAGTCAACATGAGTGATAAGCACACCACCTTGAGGCAGACTCTCGTCCCAACCTGAGAACTGGCGGTTTTCTACCAAGAAGTATTCATCCTCGTTGCCACTATTAATAAGTTTGTAAGCCTCGCCACCTTCTGTCAAAGCCTTCATACCTGTAACAGAAAGTTCTGCGCCCTTGCGCACTTCTATTGGGTCAATCCATCCAGAAATCATACGCTCATAGGCAGTATAGCCACAAGGCTGATATCCATCATTATTATATGCACCATAGTCCATAAGGTCGAAAGGTCCCATACCGAAGTTGCCTGAGTAGCCAGTATCATACATGTCAGGAATACCCATGCAATGAGAGAACTCGTGACACATAGTGCCGATGCCACCAACCTCGCCTGCGCCATTAAGCTCTGAGCTACAAGCATAGGTGTCAACCTTTACTCCGTCGAGAGTCAAAGCCATAGATGCGCCAGAGAGCTGCCATTCGTGTGGCCAAATAGTATTTTCTTTACCGGTATCAGCCTCGCCATAACCAGCATATATAACATACACTTGGTCTACTTCGCCATCGCCATCCCAATCATATTTTGAGAAATCAACTTTTGAGTCAACGCCCTTGCAAGCCTCTGCAACCATCTCTCCAGGATGAAGGTCGGAACCATTAGCATCATTGCCACCATAGTATTTCATGTTGTGAGCCAACTTTACAGGACCAACAACATCGAAGTCGAGTTCAAACTGTCCACGGCTCTGCGCAAGGAAATAATCCTTTACCGAACCTTGGAAGTAGCCTTCGCTATATCCCGCCTCGTTTGATATACGATTAAATAGAGTCTGAGAATCACTATTCTTGAACTTCGCATCAGTAAATTCTACCAATATCACCAAACCCTTTTTCTTGCCCTTGAACACATCGGTAGCATTACTAAGATTGCGACGAGCAGCACGACGAGCATGAGCCTTAGCCTTGCGAGCCAAAGCACGAGTAGTGAGATTAGAAACAGCTGAAGCATCAGCAAGCTTAAAGACGTTTGCTTCGCCTGTTGGCACATACTTGTTGCCATAGGCATCTTGCCAATAGTGCATAAACTCATCACCTACCAACGATACCTCAACCTTAGTGCCGTCGTTAAGAGTGATAGTGTTTGTCAAACCGCGCTTAGCTGGCAAAGCCATTGCTGCCAACGACATGAGCGCTACCATTCCAGTTACAATAGTTTTCTTTATCATAAGTTATAGTTAATATACATAAAAAACAAACGAGCTAAGAATGCAAATATAGCACTTTTATTTTAATAAAACCAAATATTTATTCTGCTATAACTTTTTTTTATTATATATTTCTAAAAATAATCAACGAACAAGCTATTCCTATAAACAAAGAATCCCTTGAGCATACTACTTTGACAAACCAAAAAGCGGCATCCGCAATAATGCGAATGCCGCTCCTTTATTATATAATAAGGTGAAAGCCTAAGCCACCTTATCTATAGATGTATGTTTACTTAACAACAATCTTCTTGCCACCTACTACGTAGATACCCTTAGCCAAGCCCTTAACAGACTCACCGATGTTGCGAACCTTTGCACCATTCAAGTTGTAAACAGCAGCATTCTTAGCAGCAACAGCGATAGAAGAGATACCATCAGAGGTTGCAAACTTATAAGAGATTGGGCAGAATACATAAGATTCGAAATCCAAGAATACTACACCAACAACACTCTCAAACTTAGCTGTCTCTGGCATATCCTCAGGAAGAACGAAGAACTGATCTGCAAGAATAATTGAAGCATCATCCTGCTTGATAACAGGAGCACCATCTTCTACTGCGAAGTCAACATCCTTGAGTTCGAACAAACGCAAGTGGTTCTCTGCCTTCTGAAGATCAGCAATCTTAGCCTCTGTAGGAGTGATTGTGGTAGGAGTGATTGTAAGTTCTGACTTAGAAGTCTCATCATTAGCTACCAAAGCTGTAGACCAAGCGCTATAGTTAACATTGATATAACCATTGAGCTCTACACCCTCCTTAAGTTCACTTTCGAACCAGTTGTTTGCATTAGCCTTTGTTATAATGTTAGAGATTTCAACTGCACCAGTCTCGTCCTCAAGAATTGCATACAATACAGCAGCACGTGGGTCGATACCCTCGTCCATCTTCTGAACATAAGTAATCTTAGCGTTCTTCAACATGAGCTTAACGCTTGGATCCTCCATTTCACCACCTTCAACCTGGCTAAGAGCTGCAATATTCTCAACAACAGGAGTTTCAGGAACTGTAGGAGCATCATAAGATACAGGAGTAAAGAAATATGTAGGAGTTTCCTGATCGAGCGTTTCATAGGTTGCATAAAGAATACCCTGTACACCTGCGAGTACTTCTGGCATATCGCTACCATCAGTCGCCCATAATGCAAACGCATCATTTAACTGCAGAGTATCTTCTCCCTGACAGAAATTGAATGTTGGGAACTCTGCATCACCAGACTTCTTAATAGTTACATTTTGAAGATTGAAGTAGCGCATATCATTCTCTGGTTTCAAGATTTCAGCAATAGTTCCTACTGTAGCTTCTACATTAGAAGTAGTGATTGTTAATTCAGACTTTTCTGTATCCTCTGATGCCCAAAGAGAGTTTGGCCAGTTGAGTGTTGCATAGAGAGTACCATTGAGAACAGAGCCGGCCTCGAAGTTGCCTTCAAGCATACCCTCAGCAGTTGCCTCCATCAAAAGATCACTTACAGAAACTGCACCTGTTGCGTCTTCCAAAACGGCGAAGTCAATCATTTCCATGCCATAATCACTATTCTTGTGCAAAACAGTAATCTTAGCATCCTTGAGATTCATCTTAACAGGAATTTCATCATACTCGTCCTTAAACTTAAGGCTATGCAATTCTGCGATGCTGTTAACCTCGGTAAAAGTAGGAGTTTCTTCAGCCTTTGGAGAATAAATTTCAACCTTTGTCAAAATATCAGAGAAGCGATAGAGAGCAAACTCCTTATCACCAGCTACAATAGTAGTCTTAGTACCATTCTTACCATAGTTGTTGATATAAGTATAAACACCAACTTGGTCTGCTGTACCGTCTGCAATAGAAAGCTTACCATCAGTAATGGCAACCTTATTTTCTGTATTATCCTCACCTTCAGCATTCATCTGGTAGATAGGATACATCATACCAAAACCTGTAAAGAGAACAGGAGCCTTACCATCCTTATTAATTTCTACATTCAAGCCTGCGAGAACATCTGTAGCAGAAGCTGACTCTGCAGAGAAATCATAGAAATATTTGTCAGCTACAACATCACCATACTTAGCAGGCCACTGAGAGCTTGAACCAGGAAGACTTACGCCTTCTGCCTTCTTCTTCCAGTTAGCAGAAAGGTCTTCTGCCTTCAAAGTAGTAAAGTCGATAGCCTTTGTAAGCTCATATTCCTTGGTATTGTCGATAGTTACAGATGTAGAAGTATAACCCTCTGCACTTGCTGTAACAACATATATACCAGCAGCAGTAGCTTCGATAGTGCCATTGCACTCTACTCCACTTTCTGCTTCACCTTCACCAGAAGGAGTGAAATCGTAGGTCAACTTAGCAGTAGGAGTCAACAAGACATCCTTGTTGTTGCATACCACGCTATATGTGCGAGCAAAGCCTTCGCCCATCTTTGTGATAGAAGCAACAGGAGTAGCCAATGACAATTCTGTACCAGCCTCGATAGTGAACTGAAGCACATCAGACTTTTGTTCGCCATTAGTACTTACTACATAGTAAGTTGTTGTCTCGCTAACAGTAACCTCAGCCTTGTTTACATTATTACCTTCGCCATCTTTGAAGTTGGTATATGTATCGCTACCATCGGTATTGTATGCAAGATTAGCACCTGTAAAAGTTACGGTACGACTTGTTCCATTAACAGCAGTATAAGCAGCAGTAGGCTTAACGACAACAGTACCAGGAGCATATACTACGATAGAAGAGATGTATCCTACATTCTTATTTCCACAGAAGTTTACCTGACCATCGGCTGTCATTGTTGCATAATAAGTCTTGGTATCTTCACTCTTTTCATAAGTGAAAGATCCATCAGGTTCTCCTTTATCATTGATCAATGACATTACTTTTTCTGCATCTTGAGTACAGTTAAAAGCAACGACATAATCTTTCTTCAAATTTATGACAGCACCTGAGCGCGAACCATTAGCTGTATACAATCCACCCTTAGTAGAGCGTATCCACCAACCTTTGCTTGGATAAGCTGCCTGCAAAGCCAAATAACCTTGCAACTCTTCAGGTGTTGCTACTTCATAAATCTTCTGATATAATTTATTTCCTGTTTCAAAAGCAGTACCACATTGGGTGGTCGAAAGCGTAAGATTTACATCACTTGCATATGTTGCCTTCGAGAAATCCATTGTCTTAATGGCTGTATAGCCACTCAAATCAGGATCTGCTGCAAAAACATTCTGCGTTACAAGTATTGCCAACGCAGTCATCACTAAAGAATAAAATTTCTTCATGTAGTTATAGTTTTGTAGAGTAGAGTGTCGTCAGTCCGTGGGCACTTAAATAATAGGTAAAAGTTTTGGGGATTCGGTTGCGGACTGTTTTATCACCTTCCCGTCTTAGGGGTAAGGTCAGCCGAATTGCGATTAGTTTATCTTTGTTTTTTAAGTCTTAATATAAGTCGTTAATTATTAGTAGAATATATTAAATAGAGGTTTGATTGCAAAAGTAACTAAAATATTTGTAATAAGTGGCAAATTGCCAATTTTTTTTTGTTATATCCCATATTTTTACGATATAACATCCGAATTGCTAACCTGCAAAAGCAAGAAGGGAAGCTAAGATTAGGACTTACTTCCTATCTTTGCTTCCCTTCTATCATATTAGGGGCTTTTAAGAATTATTTCGCATTTATCTCCTTGAGCAAACGGTCTGCATGTCCCCAAGAGTCCATCATATAGAGCACATAGCGGATATCAACACCGATACAACGAGCCAAGTGGCTATCGAAGTTGATGTCTGAAGAAAGGCTATCCCAGTTGCCATCGAAGGCAAGTCCGATGAGGTTGCCATTACCATCAAACATAGGTGAACCAGAGTTACCGCCTGTGATATCATTGTTGGTGAGGAAGCAGAGCTGGAACTTACCTGTTGTTGGGTCTACATACTTACCAAACTCATTTGAGCTAAAGAGCTTGTGCATGATAGGCTCTGCCTGATAGTCGATAATCTTGTCGCCCTTATCCATCTTCTCAACAATGCTCTCGGCTGTAGTATAATAGCCTGAAGGCTTGCCACCAAGGTCGAAGCCACCTACCTGACCATAGCTCAAACGCATGGTGAAATTAGCGTCTGAATAGTGAGGAAGGTCTTCTTCCATACGAAGCTTAGCAGCACAGAGATATTTCTCCTGCTTGTTGATATCGTCGCTTACGCTATTGATGTTTTCACGCAATACGCCGAGCACCTCCAAGAGGTCGAGACCAAGCTGCACACCTGGGTCTTTGAGATATGACTTGCGGTTAATGTAGATAGGCTTGCCACTCTTCATGAGGAACGAGTTAGCATAGAGATAGTCTACATACTTAGCATAGTCGCCACCAAACTTACTGTCGATGGTAGCATAGAACTTAGGAAGATATTTGCTATCTACATGCTCGCGATAGTTCTTCATCAATACTGCGAGAACCTCCTTGTCAAGAGCCTCATCCCATTCCTCGCTATTGTCAGCAAACTCTATATACTGCTTCGACTTCTTGTTCTTTGGTCCCTTAACTTCCATTCTGTCGAGAGCCATAGCACGGGTAGTAAACTCATTGGTACGACGGAAAGCCTCGCTATAGTTTGTCCAAACCTTCATATATTCGAAGCGCTTGTCATAGAGTTGCTTCATCTTATCGAAGTCGAGCTGTCCCTTCAGATAGCCTGTAGAATCCTGATAAGCCTTGATACGCTTCTCGTAGTCGCGCTTCAAATTGATGATGCCGATAGAGTCGATACACTTGTTCATACCAAGCGAGTTCTTCCAATAGTTAGAGCTCTGAGCATACTTAGAATCATACTTGATACGTACAGCCTCGTTGGCACGCATATGGCGAATCATCACATCTTGCTTTACACCACGCACCTGAGCACGAGGAGCATTCTGTGCATCGCGCATCTCGTGGATACCAAAGCTTGATAGGTAGCGGCTTGTAGAACCAGGATAGCCGATGGTCATAGCATAGTCGCCTTCCTTGTATCCCTGCATGCTAACCTGAGCCCAACGCTTTGGATGGTAAGGCACATTGTCCTTGCTATATGCAGCAGGACCATTGGTCTTAGGGTCGGCATAGATACGGAATACAGAGAAGTCGCAAGTCTGACGTGGCCACATCCAGTTGTCAGTCTCGCCACCAAACTTACCCATTGACTTAGGCACGGTGAACACCAAGCGGAGGTCGGTGAAGTCCTGATATGTAGTAGCATAATACTTGTTACCCTCATAGAAAGCATCGATATCGATATGGAGAGTAGAGTCTACCTTCTTAATGGAATCGGTAAGAGCATTCTGCAAAGAGTCGATAAGGTTAGCCTGATCATTAGAGTTCATGTTGTCGATGCCAAGTGCAGTAAGGCGATCGGTAACATCCTTCTGATCAATCATAAAGCTAACGAACATATCCTCGTTAGGCAATTCCTCTTCGAAGCTCTTAGCATAGAAACCGTTGAGCATATAGTCGTGCTCTACGGTAGAATGTGAGCGAATAGCTTCGAAACCACAATGGTGGTTGGTAAACACAAGACCGTCTGGCGATACCACGACGCCAGAGCAATAACCAGAGAAGTTAACTACTGCGTTCTTCAAGGCGTTCTCGCCATTGTAGAGCTGATCATAAGTCATCTTGAAACCTTCCTGCTGCATAATGTTGTAAACAGCATTAGGCAAGTTGTAGATTGTCCACATACCCTCGTCAGCATGTGCGGTGTTGAGTCCGCAGAATGCCATCATCGAAGCGATAAGGACTGTTGCTTTTTTCTTCATTACTTGTTTTTCTGTTTTTATTATGATGTTATTTATTCTTTTTCTCATACCATTCTTTCCAAGTCTTCGCCAGTTCCGTCATTCTATATTGCTGACGAGGATGTTGAGGGGTGTTTGGGTATTTCATCTCCAAGGCACCTTCTGCAATGGCTGGAGCAATGTATTCCTTTCTAAATCTCGTCCTGTTCTTTAACCCAAATAGGCTCATCATATCACATATAGATTGATAATCCTTATTTATGCGAATAATGAGTTGTTCTACTTGGGACGAACTTGGGACAAACTTGGGACAAACTTGGGACGAACTTGGGACGAACTTGGGACATTTTCTGTCCACTCTTTATTTATAAAGGTGTGTTTCTGTCCACTTCCTGTTTGAGCCTTTAAGTTCGGCTGCTCTTTCCAATCATCTGTCGGTCGAATGTGCAAGTATCTATTTTTAAGTACCCAACCATCTTTTAGAAGTAAGTTCCTGAAGAAACGAATCAGGTAGACAGGAGAGTATTCTATACCCTTTTGAATGTTGCGATAGATACTCGTCAAAGGCAGCAAAGTCGTTGTTGGCTTTTTCTTTACTCATAAACGTTGTTTGCTTAATACGATGTTGCAAAGATACCTTTTTTATTTAAGATTTTGCCAAAAGTCGTCCTTAAAAGTGTGGCAAATCACAAAAAGTCGTCCTTAAAAGTGTAGTAAATCACAAAAAGTCGAACTAAAAAGTGTAATTACAATAACTTTCAGGACTAATATATAAGGCTTTTTACGGCTTAAAACTATTTACCACCAAGGCTTTTCTTTATTTTCTTCATCACCTGATTCTTAGCTGACTGCAAGGCGGGCGACAAGGGTTCTTGCGATAGCATATCCAATGTAGCCTTTAGCTCAGCGAGCAATTCAGGGTAATACTTCATTTGCTCATAGGCAAGCTTCATGCAATAGGCTCTGATGGCATAAGGCTGCGAGCAAGCTGTTATCTTTGACTCACAGAAGTCGATGAAATCGGAGCGAAGAGATTCTTCTTCGAATGGTTGACGAAGAAGAAGGGAGAGCATCAGACGGCGATTGGTTTCATTATTCTCAACAATAACTCTATCTATCAAATCATCATGCTTCTGATAGAGCCATTGGTTATTGAAGTCATCGAAATGAGTAAATATCCAAAAGGCATTGTTTGCCACACGATTGTTATCATCGAAAGAGAGCTGATAAAGCTCTTCCTTTCGATGATTATTCTCGTTGCCAGACATTAAGGCGCATAGCTCGGCAATATCGTTCAGACAAAGTCTGCTGGCTAATCGCTCTCTCACTTTCTAAAATACTTACCAACTACAGGCAGACTGCTCAAAGGGAAATCCTTCTTCACGAGATAGACTGTGAAGATGAGGATAAGAACGGTATTGGCAGCGAGAGCCATTATTGGAGATAGATATTTGTTTACCTGGGTCATGACAGCAAAGAGCACTATGGCAAGAACCACATATATCATAATATCCTTAACAGGATAGTCGATAGGATATTTCTTCTGACCCACGATATACGACAACACCATAGCTGTGCCATAGCCTGCAAAGCCTGCCCAAGCACAAGCGATATAGCCATACTGCGGAACAAAGATTAGGTTAATGGCTATCAGTACTAAGCAACCTATGCCTGAGAAATAGGCTCCCCAAATGGTTTTATCAATGAGCTTATACCAGAAGCTAAGATTGAAATATACTCCCATCATTATCTCGGCAGCCATCACAATAGGCACCACATTCAAGCCTTCCCAATAGTCGCGACCGATGATATGGCGAAGCAAATCCATATATCCTACCACCACAAGGAAAGCCAAGAGGGTGAAGATAACAAAGTATTTCATTGCCGAAGCATACATCTTCCTATTGTCTTTCTCTTTAGCATTGCCAAACACGAAAGGTTCGTAGGCAAAGCGGAAAGCCTGAGTTATCATCGCCATTATCATGGCAATCTTTGATGCTGCACCATAGATACCGAGTTGTTCGTGGGCATTAGCACCTTTATATATATATGGAAACAGAATCTTGTCGGCTGTCTGGTTCAATATGCCTGCTATACCAAGCACAAGGATAGGCCAGCTATAGCCAAGCATCTTCTTGATGAGCACCTTTGTTTCTGCCCAAGAAGCCTTTTCGCCACGGAAGCCTTCGATAATCTCTTTATAGAAACAGAAGGTGATAGAAGCAGTACAAACAAGGTTGATATAGAAGGCATAGCCCACGTCGTGACCATCCATAAATACATAGTAAACGATGTTGAGCAAGATATTCATACCGATGAAGAGCAACTTGAAAGCAGCAAACTTCAGCGGACGCTTCTTAAACCTAAGGTATGCGAAAGGTATACATTGGAAAGCATCTATCGCCACGGTGACAAACATTGTCCATACATAAGCAGGATGGTCAGCATAGCCCATCAGATTGCTTAAAGGGGAAATAAAGAGAAACACCAAAGCAATGAACAGCAATGATGTTGTTCCTACCATACACAACACGGTATGGTATACTTTCTCCGAGTTTTCCTCTTCTTTATTGACGAAGCGGAAGAAGGTGGTCTCCATACCGTAAGTCAAAATAACGAGGATTAATGCCGTATAGGCATACATGTTGGTGATAACACCATAGCCACCACTTGCGGCACTAATCTTTGCCGTGTATAGTGGCACCAGCAGATAGTTCAAGAATCTGCCAATAATACTGCTCATACCATAAATAGCAGTATCTTTTGCTAATGATTTCAGACTAGCCATATTTATAAAGGTAAAGAAGTAAAAAGGTAAAAAGGTAAAAAACTATCATTGCCTCTTTCCTTATTCACTTTTATTTATTAATCCGTTTGTTTTAATTTCTTTATTATATTTACAAGAGTTCCGATTATTATTTTAACATCATTTGAAATAGATTCATATTGTATTGATGTTATAATATCTGCCTCATTTAGAATTTCTAACCAATAAAGTGTTTCACTAGCTTCTTTTAAAGCGATACTTAACTTACTGATATAGTCTGCGGTACTTTGTGCATAAATACTTTCTGCAATATTAGCCCCAATACTTGTACCACATCGATATATTTGCTTAGACATAACATATTCATGTTTTTCTTCTTTAAGAAAAACATAAAGATTAACTATCCGAATAGCAAATTTCTTACTTAAATCATAGATTACATTGCCACCCATATTATTATATTTTTATCAATTAGTATTATTACACTCCTTTTTTACCTTTTTACTTTTTTACCTTTTTACCTTTTAAAAGAAGGTATAAGCGATAATAATTGCAGCAAACACTCCTGCCAAATCGGCTAATAAGCCACAAGCAACAGCATGACGAGTGTTTCTGATGCTAACGCTACCGAAGTATACTGCAAGGATATAGAAGGTGGTATCGGTAGAACCTTGGAAGATGCAGCTCAAGCGACCGACAAAGGAGTCTGGTCCATAGTTCTTCATTGCCTCGAGCATCATACCTCGTGCTCCACTTCCCGATAGCGGCTTCATGATGGCAGTAGGCAGAGCACCTACGAAGTCGGAGTTGAAACCACATTGTTCTACCGACCATGAAATGCCACGAATAACCATATCCATAGCTCCCGAAGCACGAAACACTCCAATGCCTACAAGGATAGCAACAAGATAAGGGATTATCTTTACGGCAGTAGTGAAACCTTCTTTTGCTCCCTCTATAAAAGCATCATATACATTCACCTTCTTGAAAAAGCCTGCCAAGATAAAGCAGAGGATGATGCCCAGGAGTATCATATTCGATGCCACCGTGGTCACGGTATTCATCGTGTCTTTGTCCATCTGACCAAAGCCCCAGATAATGATGCCCACAAAGGCACACATACCAAAGATTGTGAAGAGCAGCACAGGCTGCAGGATGTTTATTCGTTGCCAAAGCGAGGTAATGATGATGCCGGCAAGGGTTGCCACAAGCGTAGCCAACAATATTGGGATAAAAACATCGGTAGGCTGTGCTGCACCATACGACGCACGGAAAGCAAGGATGGTGGTAGGGATAATGGTTAATCCTGAGGTGTTGAGCACCAAGAACATTATCATCGGATTTGTTGCCGTATCCTTCTTCTGATTCAGCTCCTGCATCTGTGTCATAGCCTTCAATCCTGTAGGAGTGGCAGCATTATCTAAGCCAAGCATATTTGATGCAATATTCATAAATATGCTTCCCATCACGGGATGATTCTTTGGAATATCAGGAAACAGCTTGGTGAATACAGGGCTTAGTGCACGAGCCAACACATTCACTACCCCAGCCTTCTCGCCTATCTTCATAATACCAAGCCAAAGGGCAAGCACTCCGGTGAGTCCGAGCGATATCTCAAAGGCATTCTTTGAAGAATCGAAGGTAGAGTCTACTATCTTTTGGAAGATGGTGGTATCTCCCATGGCAAGTCCTATGATAGCAAAGACGAATGCTATCACGAAAAAAGCTATCCAAATATAATTTAATACCATATTGTATCTTAACTATAAGATTTTCTTAATATATATGCTTACAGACTTTCGTAGTGTCTGCTAAGCGCTTGCAAAATTAGACTATTTTTTCCATTACCCCACATATTTATTACAGTTTTATCACAATATGAGCCATTTTTAATAGTAATATGTCAACAAATAGTTGGCAAAGACTTTGGACTTATAAGAATAATTGAGTACTTTTGCAGCACGATTAACGATAATTATTAATTTAAAATGCTATAGTACAATAGTTCGTTAAAATTTGATATAAAGGCTAAGCAGTTTTACGCTGCCAGCCAAAGAGTTCTTTGACAGTATGAC